>JACQBZ010000100.1 GCA_016194285.1 Nitrospirota bacterium
ACACGTTCTCTTCCTGAAGATCGTATCGTCTTCGCTCCGTGAACTTGAGCTCGCTTTGAAGTCGTTTGAAATCCGAAAGACAGGATTGAGAAATGGCATGAGCGAGGATCGCCTCCGTATTTTTTTCATGGGACTCATATAAAAACCGTCCCATTTGTTCGAATACCGCGGCCAGGGCTCGTTCTTGTTCGTGAATCTGGTAAGATAAACGCAGGATCTCCATCTGGCGCGCGGTCTGTTCGGCGGTCGACACGACCACCTTCTCGATGCCAGCCCACGTCAGGCCAATTTCTCGACGGAAACGCTGCGTTAGCTTCATTAAAAGACCCAACCCTGCAACAGGATGACACCCGAAGTGAAAAGGTTGATCAAGGCCACGAGTCCGATCTGGTTCTTCAGATAATGAATCAAATCGGTGAGCCGCCGCGGTCGACCCCGTTTATCCTGTTCGGGCACGAAGTTCGTCTTTCTTCGATCGACCTTGCGGCGATCTTCGGTCGAATCAAATCGACCGGTGCAGGCCGGTTCAACAATTTCATCCATCGTAACGCTCAATAATAACTCGGGCAAGGGGAGAGGGTGTTGTTGATTCTGTTCAATGCGCCACAACAGATAGCGTAGACAGTTGGAAATAAATTCATCATATTCCGAGACCCACTCTGGATGGAAGTATTCCAGTACAATCAAAAATTCATCGAGTCGGATCTGTAAAAGTTTGGCCACGGTAGGCCAGTCCTTCATTTGAAGACGCGATTGATTGTCGCAGAGCCGCTTTATGGACTGGGCATTCGGATATCGTAAGCAGGATGCAAGGTGATCCGGAGATAATTTCACCGTTTCCATGTGATTTGACAGCCATTGGCCAAATGTTTCAAAGTCACCCTGTTTCATTTGAGCCCCGCGCTTTTGGTCTTCTTAATGTCTGATAATGTATATTATGTAAACTTTAAATTATGGATGCTCATATGACTTTAATGTAAAAGAGGATGTACCAGGTTGCTGCTCATACCCTATTTCCGGTCCCTCTTCACTATAGGGTAATACGGACCTCGTATAACCTTCCTGAGACAGGACTTCCAGTGAATTAGGAAGCTGATTGTTCCGGTAATAGTAAACCAGGATCGAGTTACCTATTTCTTGTAGGCGGTTCGGTAATGCAATGCTCCTGTAGAGGCTAATAATATCCCCCGTTTGCTGGATAGTCCGAGGGATTTTTTCACCGCCCATTACCACGATGAGAAGACAAAGGAATAGAAGCAACCCGCTGACGAACCGTCGAGTGCTCAGCCATGGGATCCGTTCTTGAAGGGGTGCGGGTTTATCCGATTCCATCTTCGGCTGTTCTATCGCGTATTTCTGGACGATCAAACCGGCCGTGAGGAGATTGCTTAGTGTTTTGCAGGTTTCAAATTCTCCCATATTGGTGATTTCGATCAAATGTCTGACGTCCTGTTGACCGTCAACCAGGTCGTATAGATTCTTTTCTTCTTGTGTAACCTGGAATCCCTTATCCTTTTCGTTCTCCGCGAGCATGGTATGAGTTGGATCTTCTTCAGCCTTTGCGACCCTTATGCTATCGGTGATCTCCTTGTTTTGCTCGAAAATGGTCTCCAGGTTGGGTATTTTTTTCTCGATAAACGGCCATTCATCAATTCGCCGGACTCCTTCCATGATGAGAAACTCGGTATTGACAGGCAGCCAGTAATCGCGTTCGAATGAAATCTCAGAGGGTTCAAAACTGTAGCGTCCTTCTTTCCATTGGAACAGGGTTAATACGGCTTCTCTGACATGAATGCCAAGGGCTTTGACCAAATCATCTTTTTGAATGGCCCCCATCTCTATAAGGATTGCGCCGATTTTATCTTTAGAATGACGTTGCTTAGACAGGGCTTCTTGAAGTTGATCTTCAGTGATTTTGTTTGAACGGGCCAGAATTTGTCCGATCTTATTCAGTCCTTCCAGATTGGAGGTTTCGGCCTTGACGACAAATCCTTTTTCAAACAGAACCTTCGCTTCCATTGAAGCGTTTTTCATCGTCAGGATTCCGGTTTTTTTCTGATGATAGATCAGTTGAAAGATATCGGCCAAGCCAAAATCTTTGAGAGAGCCTTCTAGCGCCATCTTACTTCCCTTCGTTTATGCTTTGTCATACGAGAGCTTTAAAACATCATAAAACACCAAACCATATAAAATTACAAACACGAAAAGGATCAGGGACAAGCTGACGAAGCCCAAGATTTCTCCATGCTCCGTTGGGGCACGGGAAAATCCGCTCCTGAAAAAGAAGGTGAACAGGATGCCTATAAAAACTGCCTGAAAAACGAACCCTTTCATTTCTTGTCCAAAGTAAAAATGACCGGCCCCTGGGAAAAGAATCGAGATCCACCGGGCCGTTCGGAAAATCCAGCGACGGCGGATCTTGATCTGATGGAGATCCGATTTTCTTTTGACATTCTTGAAGTTTCTCCAACAAGTCGAACAGGTTTTAATATCCAAGATCCTGCGCTGGCAATGAAAACAAATGGGACGACCGCAAAGTGTACAGGGGATTGCCGTGTATTTCCGTGACAGGGCCAGGCGCATTGCGATCACCCCGCCTGCAACGAAGACCAAAAGATACGGCGATGTCTCCAGTGAGAGAGGCCTCATGATCTTCTCAAATAGCTTTTGGGAACCGGCTTCCTTTGAGGGCGAGTTCGAGAACGCGATCTTCCATAGAATCGTTTTCGAAAAAAGTTCATCCATCGGGCCCAAACCTGGATAAGACTGAATCAGGGAAAGATTGATCCGTTGGGCCGCTTCATATTCTTGTTCGGCGTCAGTGAACCGGAGCAGCTCACGATAAACCAGGCTGAGGTTGTAATGACTGGCCGCATCCTGAGGATTCTTGGTGATAGAAAGCTTATAAAACGCCATCGCCTCGTCGTGCCGTTGCATCAGAAAATAGACGTTTCCCATGTTGTTCAAGATGATCGAACGATCCGGCTCGAGTTTCAGCAACTGCTGGTACCTTTCCAACGCTTCGGCATAGTTGCCCTCCCGTTTTTTTTCCAGCGCCACGGAGAAAAGAACCGGCCAATTTTTATCATAGTCGGCCCGTTCCTCCACCTGGGGAACCCAACCGCTCGCGGCCGCATCACCCCGAACGACTTGCGACAGTAATATTAATTCGGGTGACTGGCCCGCCGTCAACCAGGAAAGCGTTACGGGCAGCCAATAAACCGCGAGGCTCAGTACCACTACAAGTGTAGCCGAGATGAGACGTTCACTCCCCGTCATAAACCACCAAACGAAACAGAGTCCGACCAGTAGAATGAAGCCTGGACTTATGTCGATGAACAAGGGTATGAAAAGAAGGGTCAACACCCATACCCAGATGGCCGGGCGATTTAAAACGGTTCCGACCCATTCATGAAGACCATGGACCAGGAGTGGGAGATAGCGGATGAGCAGAAAAGCGAAAAATATGACAAAGCTGCCAAAGAGGCCAACCAAAAAGATCAGGACCAAACGGCCGAGGATATAAAATGAAAACCAGAAATCCCGCACTGCAGCAGAAAGTCCACTGAAGTAGTTTCCGATGGCCGGAAAGGGTGAAAACGGGTGTTGATCGAACAGCGCCTTGGCCAAAAAGAAAGCGCTGTTCGGGTCATCGGGAGACCACTGTCTTGCAGCCTCTCCCAGCTCAACCGCTTCATCGATGTTGCCTTTTGAAAGCGCTTCCCCCCCTTCTTGAATCATCACCGCGGCCAGAAGATCAAACCCCCGGATTCCTTGACTGGCGGCCTGCTGCCGGACTTGACTAAATGCCTCAGAGGCTTCCTTCATCCGTCCTGCCGCCCGGTGCGTTCGGTATTCCGACCAAGCCGTTTCGGCCCAAGGAGGAAGTTGTTTGGTCGAAAATGAAACGGCCGCGGTCGGTTCCGCAGCCTGGACCGACAGGGATAAAATCATGCCGGCAAGGACGGTCAAGATCGCTTGCGAAATGATCCTCTGTCCGAATCTTTTCATGCCCGACCGATTTTGGGTTCCGTTCCCGCTCTCAATCGTTGGATATTACCCGTGTGCCGGATCAAGATGAGCCCAGTTAAAATCAATGAGAAGAGGACATTCAAGAGAGCAGGATGAAGAAATAGGACGATGAGCGGCGATACCCCGAAGGCCACAATCGCGCCCAGCGAAGAGTACCGCGATAACAAGACCGTCGCACCCCAGAGGATGACCGTCATCCAACCCAGCAACGGTTGAATACTGTAAAGAACACCCAAACCGGTCGCGACCCCTTTCCCGCCTTTGAAACTTAGAAACACCGGATAATTATGCCCCAATACCGCCGCTAAACCGGCCAGCCAATTGCCGGTCTCCCCTACCGATAGCGATTGTGCAAACCGCACCGCGAGATAACCTTTACCCAGATCTCCCATCAACGTCAATACGGCCGGCGCGCGACCGGCCGTCCGGAGGACGTTTGTAAAACCGATATTCCGGCTGCCACCGTCCCGGGGATCGATCCGGGTCATCCATCGTGAAAAGATCACGCCGAACGGAATCGATCCGGCCAGATATCCTGTGAGGATCACGATGAAGAAGGCCAGGCCGGGGTTCAGGTTCATTTGATCTCTGTCGGATCGATCTGGGTTAAAAATTTCATGAAATACTGTACCCCGGAAAGAATCGCCAAGACCATCGAGATCCAGAGCAAGAAGGTTCCCCAGACATGAAAGTTGATATAGCCGATTTTGTATTCAAGAATCAAGAGCCCGATTGAAATGGTCTGAATGACCATTTTATATTTGCCGGCCTCATCCGCCGCGATCACGATGCCGGATGAGGAGGCGATCGCCCGAAGACCGGTCACGGCCAGTTCACGACCGATAATCACGATCGCGATCCAGGAGGAGACGCGATGGAAATCCACCAACATAATCAGTGCGGCCAGGACCAGAAATTTATCCGCGATCGGATCCAGAAATTTGCCGAGCTTTGTGATCTGCTCCCACCGTCGGGCCAGGTAGCCGTCCATCAGATCCGTCAGGGAGGCGATAAAGAAAATGACGGCCGCAGCCATGGACCGCGGACCGGTGGGTGTGAGAAAGACCAGAATAAAGACGGGAATCAGGAAGATTCGCAGCAGCGTGATCAGATTGGGGAGGTTCATGCGATCATTCCTCCGGCCAGGCCCCGGCCGGGCTTTCCGCCGCTGTTTTCCATCTCCGATGCATCCAGATCCATTGCTCGGGTGTTTTGCGGATCTGCTCCTCGATCATTTTTGTGAATCGAGCGGTTTGATCCCGAACATCCCGCTCGATGTGGCCGGTTGGAGAAAGGTCCAGAGGACCGTGAAGGATGATCCGGTGCCGCTCGCGGCCCTCTCTTATAATAAATCCCACCACCACGGAAGCGCCGGTGCGAAAGGCCAGGCTCGCAGGCCCGGTCGGGGTGAAGGCTTCCCGATGAAAAAAAGGGACGAAAACACCGTCCGTTTTGGTGTCCTGATCAATCAGCAAGCCGACCACTCCACCCCGCCGAAGCATCCCGATCAACCGCTTTAAGGAGCCGGGGCTGTCCCGAACCAGTGTTTCGATGCCGTGAGCCGCTCGAAGACGGATCATGATCTTCTCCACGCGGCGATCATAAATCGGTGCGGCCACCACGGCCAAAGGATAGCGCATGGCCACTACCCGGCCCATCAGTTCCCAGTTCCCGATATGAGCCGTGACAAAGAGGACGCCGTGGCCGCCTGCCGCAGCCGCTTTGAGGGCCTCCTCCCCTTCAAACCTTACAAGCCGATCCAAGTCATCCCGTGTTAACCGGTCCAGGTTCAAGACCTCGAAAAAAGTCCGGCCTAAGTTTTGAAAACTTTCAAGGGCGATGCGTTGTCTGTCTTTGGATGACCGCTCCCCGCCCAGCGCCAATTGAAGATGATGAAGCGCCTTTCGACGCTCTTTTACAAGGAGAAGGTAAGCCGCTGCACCCAGGCCGCCGGCCAGCGAAAGGCCTGTGTTCCAGGGAACCCATCGCGATATGGAACGTAATCCTATCAGCCCGGCCCAGAGGAAAAAGCGGAGGAGCCTTTGCGTCTGTCTGCCGAACGGTGTCCGGGCCATCGGTTGCATTATGTTGAGGCCGCGGCAACCCCGCTCACGGCCTTAAGCCGTTTTAGGATCGACGTTGAGGCTTGCGTGCCATCAGCAGGATATCCGTCACTTCACGGACGGCGCCGGATCCGCCCGCCTTCTGAGTCACCCAATCCACCCGCCCCTTCACATCCGGATGGGCGTTCGGAACGGCCACCGAAAGTCCGGCCCGTTCCAGAATCGGGAGATCGATCACGTCGTCGCCGATGTAGGCCATTTGAAAATCCTGCAGATCGTACTTACGGAGGAGTTCATCATAAACCTTGATTTTGTCCAGCACCCTTTGGTGGACCTCCGCGATCCCCAGCTCCTGGGCGCGATAGTCAACGATGGCCGACTGCCGGCCCGTGATGATCCCGACCCGCACCCCGGCCTTTCGGAGCATATGGATGCCGGAACCGTCGTAGATGTTGAAGGCCTTCGTTTCCCGTCCATCTGCATCGATGTAGATCATACCGTCCGTCATGACGCCGTCAACATCGAGCAGCAAAAATTCAATCCGACAGGCCTTTTCAAGAATCGCTTTAGGAACTTTCATGATCGTCATGTTGAATTATAGAAATCAGACCACGCCGGCCTTCAAAAGATCATGCAGATGGACCACCCCAATGACCTTGCGTTGCGCGTCCACCACCACCAGGGACGTGATCGAATATTGTTCCATGACCTGAACCGCCTTGGCCGCCAGGGCGGTGGGCGCGATCACCTTGGGCTTTCGCGTCATCACGTCGGCCGCTTTCAGGCGCATGGGAGCCCGTTCACGCTCGAGCAACCGCCGGAGGTCGCCGTCCGTAACCACACCCGAAAGCATTCCCCGCAAGGTGACGACCGCGGTCATTCCCATTTTTTTTGAGGTCATCTCGACGATGACATCCTTCAAGGAGGTCTTTTCAGTCACACGAGGAATGGCCGGGCCGTGGTGCCACACATCCGTCACTTTAAGGAGGAGTTTTTTCCCGAGACTGCCGCCCGGGTGAAAATAGGCGAAATCTTCGTCCTTGAACCCCCGTTTCTCCAAGAGCGCCACGGAGAGGGCATCCCCCATCGCCAAGGCCGCGGTCGTGCTGGCCATCGGTACAAGACCCAGCGGACCGGCCTCTTCTTTTACGCCGACATCGACGACCGTATCGCTGTTCATGGCCAGCGTGGACCGGGTGTTGCCGGTTAAACAGAGGATCGGTACGCCCAGACGCTTGAAGGCCGGAAGGATCTTGATCAACTCCTCGGTCTCACCGCTGTTCGAAATCACCACGACGACATCGCCTTTGGACACCATTCCCAGGTCGCCGTGAACCCCTTCTGCCGGATGAAGGAAAAGGGCCGGGGTTCCGGTACTGGCCAGCGTGGCCGCGATCTTTTTCCCGATGAGCCCGGACTTTCCCATTCCGGTGATGACCACCCGGCCCTTGCAACTCTGCAAAAGCCCGACCGCCCGGGCAAAGTTTCGATCGATCCGGCCGATCAGGTCCTGGATTGCCTGGGCCTCAAGCCGCAACACCTTCTTGGCTGTTTCTTCGACCATGATTAAAATGCTGCCCCCTCCCCGATCGTGTTTAATTGGAGCTGTGAATCGCTTCGTAAATCCGTTTCACCTGTTTCAATAAAGCAGGCAACTCTTTTAAAGATACCATATTCGGGCCGTCGGAGAGGGCGTGATCCGGGTCGGGATGAACCTCCATGAATAGGCCGTCGCAGCCCGCGGCCACGGCCGCGCGGGCCAGGGGGGACACAAACTCCCGTTGTCCGGAAGAGCTCTTCCCGGCGCCGCCCGGAAGCTGAACGCTGTGCGTCGCGTCAAAAACCACCGGATAGCCGAAACGCTGCATGATCGGTATGGCCCGCATGTCCGAGACCAAGTTGTTGTAGCCGAAACTGGCGCCTCGATCGGTCAACAAAATTTTATGGTTGCCCGTTGATTCGATCTTCTCCACCGCGTTTCCCATATCCCAAGGGGCCATGAATTGGCCCTTCTTGACATTCACTGCGCAACCGGTTTTTCCGGCCGCCACGAGCAGGTCCGTCTGTCGGCAGAGAAAGGCCGGAATTTGGAGGACATCCACGACCTCGGCCGCACGCTCGGCCTCATCGGCGGTATGAATGTCGGTAAGAATGGGAAGCTCAAACTCGTCCTTAATTTTGCGAAGGATCTTTAACCCTTTAACCAAGCCGGGGCCCCGAAAGGACTGAATCGAACTTCGATTCGCCTTATCGTAGGACGACTTGAAAATCAGCGGAATCGAGAGTTCAGCCGTGATCTTTTTGAGCTGTCGGGCCGTCTCGATCATCAGCTTCTCGGCTTCGATCACGCAGGGTCCCGCGATCAGAAACAGCCGGTTTTGCTTCCCGATGGTAAAATGATGAAGTTGGATCGTCCTCATTGATTTTGCGAGGCCCCAAGGGCCGCCTTAATGAACTCTCGGAAAATTGGGTGCGGTGCGGTTGGCCGTGAACGAAACTCCGGATGAAACTGCGTGGCTAAAAACCACGGGTGATCCTGCAGCTCGATGATCTCGACGAGCTGTTCCTTGGGATAAAGACCGCTGACGGTCATCCCCGCCTTCTTAAAGGTCTCCAGATATCGGTTGTTGAATTCATACCGGTGACGGTGACGTTCCGCCACCAGGTCGGTCTGGTAGGCCCGATAGGCCAAGCTGTCTTTCTTCAGCTCACACGGATAAGCCCCGAGACGCATGGTCCCGCCCTTCGCGTCGAGATCCTTTTGGGATGGAATCAGATCGATCACGGGGTGGGGTGTCTTGGGATCAAATTCGGAACTGTTCGCTTCCTTGAGTCCGGCCACGTTCCGCCCGAATTCAATCGCGGCGCATTGCATGCCCAAGCAGATGCCGAGAAAGGGCTTCTTGGATTCACGCGCGTACCGGATCGCCTCGATCTTTCCCTCAATTCCTCGATTCCCAAATCCGCCCGGGATCAGGATCCCGTCTCCCTTCTTTAAAAAAGATTCGGCCCCTTTTCGCTCGATTTCCTCGGCATCCACCCACATCACTTCCACGCCACAATGATGGGGAAGCCCTCCATGGGTCAGGGCCTCGCAAAGACTTTTGTACGATTCTTTAAGCTCGATGTATTTTCCGACCAGCGCGATCCGGGTCTTATGTTTGGGATGCCGGATCCGCTCCACCAGTTCCGTCCATTGGGCCAACTGCGGCGGTTTCGAGTTCAGATGGAGTTGCTGGATGATCCGCTCGTCCAGTCCTTCTTGGTGAAAGACAAGCGGCACATCATAAATCGTGTCCACGTCCTTGGCCGTGATCACCGCCTCCTTCTCCAGGTTGCTGAACAATGCGATCTTCTTTTTGATATCGACCGTCAGTTGGCGGTCCGTCCGGCAGAGAAGGATGTTCGGCTGGATACCGATCTCCCGGAGTTTGTTCACACTGTGCTGGGTGGGTTTGGTCTTTAACTCATCGGCCGCCTTGATGAACGGAATCAGCGTGACATGGATGTAGAGAACGTTTTCCCTTCCCACGTCGAACGGGAACTGCCGAATGGCCTCCAAAAACGGGAGGCTTTCGATGTCGCCGACCGTTCCCCCGATTTCAACAATCACGACATCGACGCCGTTGGCGACGTTTCGTATCGCGCTCTTGATCTCGTCGGTCACATGCGGCACGACCTGAACCGTGCCGCCCAGATAATCGCCGCGGCGCTCTTTGGTGATGACGCTGTGGTAAATCTTGCCGGCGGTCGAGTTGTTCTTCTTCGACATCACGACCGACGTGAACCTCTCATAATGCCCGAGGTCCAGATCCGTTTCGGCGCCGTCGTCCGTGACATACACTTCCCCGTGTTGGTAGGGGTTCATCGTGCCGGGATCGACGTTGATGTAGGGATCCAGTTTGAGGAAGGTCACGGCCAGCCCGCGGTTCTCCAGCAGGTTGCCGATCGAGGCCGAGGCCAGGCCTTTTCCAAGCGATGAAACCACGCCTCCGGTTACGAAAATGTATTTCGTCTTGCCCGCTTTCTTGCCCGTCGTCATTGAACTCCTCTCGGAACTCCTCTTGGGACTTGTCCCGGACCCGTGTTCGTCAAAAAACGTTCCGCCGCTTTCACATCCTCCGGGGTATCGATTCGAAGGGAGTCCTGAGAAGTTTCCCAAACCTTGATCCGGATCCCGTTTTCGAGCGCCCGGAGCTGTTCTAATTTTTCATGCTCTTCCAGAGAACCGGTGGGAAGCCGCGTGAATTGCTGAAGCAGGTCCCTCCGATAAATATAAATCCCCAAGTGTTTATAGAACGGCGCTTCCCCCACGCCGGGGGTCGCGGCCGGATCCCGGTGGAACGGTATCGGCGACCTTGAAAAATAGAGCGCGTATCCTTCCCGATCCGTCACCACCTTCACGACATTCGGATTTTTACTTTCATCCGGTGACGAAGCGGCTCGTTTCAGTGTCCCCATCATCAGGGGTTGGGCCGCCTTGAACTGAGCAATCAAATCATCCAGGATCTGCGAGTCCTGGACCAATTCGTCGCCCTGAAGATTGAGATAGGCGTCCGCGACCACCCGCTCTGCAACCCAGGCCAATCGGTCCGTTCCGGTTCGAAACTCACCTTCCGTCATGATCACGTCCGCTCCGAAGGAGGCCGCCACCTCGCGGATTCGTTCATCATCGGTCGCCACGATCAGCCGCTCGGCCAGGCGGCTCTCTCGGGCCCGCTTCCAGATCTGCTGGATCAAAGGGCTTCCGCCGATCGAAATGAGCGGTTTTCCTGGGAACCGGCTGGAGGCATAACGTACCGGTATGACAATC
This sequence comes from Nitrospirota bacterium, assembly GCA_016194285.1. Taxonomy (GTDB): domain Bacteria; phylum Nitrospirota; class Nitrospiria; order JACQBZ01; family JACQBZ01; genus JACQBZ01. Next base: position 10,909 of record JACQBZ010000100.1, read on the forward strand.
ACCGTCTTCACGAAGGAATCCGTCCCCGCAAAACCTGAGTCAGCCGCGCCTGCCGAACCGTCGCCGTCCCGACGATTCCGACCACGATGCCGGCGGCGGTGTTGGCCAGGAGCGCCGCATCCTGCATCGCGGCGCCCGCGCACAGTCCCAGGGCCAGGGTGGCGATCACCGTATCGCCCGCTCCGGTCACGTCATACACCTCCCGGGCCACGGTCGGAATATGGGTCACCTTTCCGTTGCTCTCAAAAAGGCTCATCCCGTGCTCGCCCCGTGTGATCAGGACGGCCCGGCATTCCAGCCGCTCAAGCAGGATTTGCCCCGCCCGCATCAGATCATCCTCCGATCGGTTTTCCAGACCGGCCGCTCCAAAGGCCTCGGTCGTATTGGGTGTAATCACATGGACTCCTTTGTAAAACGACATGTGTCCCACCTTGGGATCCACCATGATCGGCACATCGTGATGACGCGCCAGACCGATCACGTCCTTCATCAGCTCCCCCGTGATCACGCCTTTGGAGTAATCCGAGACCACCAGCCCGTCCACACGCCGGATGCGGCGGCCGATGAATTCGAGAAGGTCGCGCCGGATTTTTTCCGATACGGCCTGACGCTGTTCGCGGTCAAACCGGACCACCTGCTGGTTGTGCGCGATGACACGGGTCTTTTTGGTCGTCGGGCGGTCCGCATCCACCCGGAGTCCTTCGGTCCCGATCTTCAGCCTTTTTAACTCGCGGAGAATCCGTCCGCCGAAATCGTCCTTTCCGATTACGCCGCAGAGCTCAACCTTTCCTCCGAGCGACACGACATTATGGGCGACGTTTGCGGCGCCGCCCAGGTGAATGGATTCGTTCGAGACCGCGACGACCGGAACGGGCGCCTCCGGGGATATGCGCTCGACTCCTCCCCAGATATAATGATCCAGCATCACATCTCCAACGACCATCAGGCGGACGTTTGGAAAACGCTTGCAGTATTGGACCAGCCGTTCGGCACGGTCCGGTTTGTGATTGAGCGAAGAGGATTTCATGAAATCAAATGCCCGATCCGGTTCCAGCGGACCCAGGTGTGTGGGCCGTCCCAGGACCAGTAGATCACGAAGGCCTTTCCCCTGATTTTCTCCCGCTTCACAAACCCCCAGAACCGGCTGTCCAAACTCTGATCCCGGTTGTCTCCCATTACGAAATAGGAATCGGCCGGTACGGTCAGCGGCCCCAAATTATCCCGCGGAGACTGGGCGCCGGCCGGCAGCACCATCGAATCGCGGTGGATCACGTACGGTTCGACGAGGGACTGCTGGTTGACATAGACCGTTTTGTCTCGGACCTCGATCACATCCCCGGGTTCACCGATGACCCGCTTGATGAAATCTTTGGTTTCGTCCTCCGGGTACTTGAACACGATGATATCCATCCGGTGGGGGTCCCGGATCGGAAACAGCTCCAGATCCGTGAACGGGATTTTGACCCCGTACAGAAACTTATTGACCAGGATATGATCCCCGATCTGGAGCGTCTCGGTCATGGAGCCGGAGGGTATCTTAAACGCCTGAACGATGAATGTCCGAATGAATAAAGCCAGGAGAACCGCGATGATGATCGCTTCGGCGTATTCCCGGAATATCGATCGTGGCCGGGCATGCTCTGACGATTTCGGGGCTACTCTTTCACTTTCAGCAGGGCGAGAAACGCTTCCTGGGGGATTTCCACCCGTCCCACCTGCTTCATACGCTTCTTTCCTTCCTTCTGTTTCTCCCATAATTTCCTCTTTCGTGTGATGTCGCCGCCGTAACATTTGGCGGTGACGTTTTTCCGCATCGCCCCGATCGTTTCGCGGGCGATGATCTTGCTGCCGATCGCGGCCTGGATCGCCACCTCGAACATCTGCCGGGGGATGACCTCCTTCAACTTCTCGCAGATCAGCCGCGCGCGGGTGTAGGCCTTCTCCTTGTGGACGATAAAGGACAGCGCATCCACATTCTCGCCGTTCAACAGAAGATCCACCTTGACCAGATCCGACTCGCGGTAGCCGATATGCTCATAGTCCAACGAGGCGTATCCCTTGCTTACCGATTTCAGCCGGTCGTAGAAATCCATGATGATTTCGTTCAGTGGGATCTCATAAACCAGCATCACGCGATCCACGTCCAGGTAGTTCAGCTCGATCTGAACGCCCCGCTTTTCCTGGCAGAGGGCCAGCAGCGATCCGACATAGTCCTCCCGCGTCAGAATCGTGGCGCGGATATAGGGCTCCTCGAATCGCTGGATATGGGACGGATCGGGCAGCTTCGCCGGGTTGTCGATCGAGAGCCATTCGCCCCGGTTGGTCAGGATCTTGTAGATCACGGTCGGGGCCGTGCTGATCAGATTCAGCCTGTACTCGCGCTCCAGCCGCTCTTGAATGATCTCCATATGAAGGAGACCCAGGAAACCGCACCGGAATCCGAATCCCAGCGCGAGGGAGGTTTCCGGTTCATACGTGAATGAGGAATCGTTCAACCGCAGTTTTTCCAATGCGTCCCGCAGGTCCTCAAACTGCTCGCTGTCGACGGCATACAGCCCGCAGAAGACCATCGGTTTAATCTCTTTGTAGCCCGGAAGCGGCTGACTCGTCGGATGGAGCGCATCCGTGATCGTCTCGCCGATCTTTGTGTCGCTCACCTTTCGAAAGCCGGCGATCAGGTAGCCGACCTCGCCCGCGGATAATTCCGGAACCGACTTCTTTTTCGGGGTCAGAAATCCGAGTTCGACCACTTCAAATTCCTTCTGTGTGGACATTAGTCGGATCTTCGAGCCTATCCCGACCCGGCCGTCGATCACGCGGGTGAGAACCACCGCCCCCTGATAATTGTCGAACCAGGAATCAAAAATCAGGGCCTTGAGCGGTTTGTCCGGATTCCCGCGAGGCGGTGGAATGCGCTTGATGATCGCCTCCAGAATTTCCTTGATCCCGATCCCCTCCTTTGCGCTGGCCAGCAGGGCGTCGGAGCGGTCCAACCCCAGCACTTCCTTGATCTGCCGCGCCACCCGTTCGACGTCGGCGCTGGGCAGGTCGATCTTGTTGATGACCGGGAGAATGACGAGATTGTGCTCCATCGCCAGATAGGCGTTGGCGATCGTCTGGGCCTCGACTCCCTGCGTGGCGTCCACGACCAGCAGAACGCCTTCGCAGGCGGCGAGGCTCCGCGACACCTCGTACGTGAAGTCCACATGGCCCGGTGTGTCGATCAGATGAAGATGGTAGGGTTTTCCGTCGTCGGCCTGGTATTCAAGCCGGACCGCATGGGCCTTGATCGTAATCCCGCGCTCACGCTCCAGATCCATATCGTCCAAGATCTGATCGCGCTGCTCTCGAAGGGTGATGGCTCCGGTATGCTCCAGAATCCGATCGGCTAAGGTGGATTTACCGTGATCGATGTGGGCGATGATTGAAAAATTTCGAATCGCCGTCTGCAAGATTTTTGACCTCTCTAAAAATCTCTAAATCGTACTATTATAAATAGAAACGGCAGGGTTGTCAAAGGGAAATTCGTTAAATGACCTGTAGGCTTACCGAAAGGTGATCGTGATCGAATCCGGTTAAACGACAAAGATGCGAATGAGGTTATGATTTTCTCAAAGCGGTCTCCC
>JACQBZ010000101.1 GCA_016194285.1 Nitrospirota bacterium
AGAGGGATATCCCGATGGAAGGCATCGCCCACCGCACGGACCGGATCTCCTTTTCTCAACCAGTACCGCAACGGAAACCCGTAGGTCAGGCGCAAAACAGCCGGGTGATATCCGAGTCGGTACCCGACCAGTTGAATCAACCGGAATCCTTCAAAAAGCGGACGGACTGGAATGAGTCCGCCGGCGGTCTCCGCAAGGGCCCTTCGCAACGACTCGTCCCGCATCACGAGAACGCCTCCCTCATACAACGTCAAACCCTTGCCGCGGGCCAGACTGTAAAAACCGATCTCTCCGATCGTTCCAACGGGCCGGCCCTGCCAGGTGGCGCCCAGCGACTGCGCCGCATCTTCCACGACATACGCGCCGACACGTCGTGCGATCTCCAGCACCGGAACAAGGTCGGCCACCGCGCCGCCGAGATGGGTCGGGACGATGCAGAGTGTATCGGAGTCGCAGGCGGCCGAAAGGGCATCGGTATCGAAATCAAACCGATCCTTGCGCGTGTCGCACAGCCGGACCCGGAGTCCGGCGCGTGCAATGGCCATCGGAACCAGCGGACAGGTGTAGGCCGGAACGACCACGGTGCGTCGGGCGCTGAGGCGTTTGAGGGTTTCCAGCGCGATCAGGAGGCAGGCGGTGCCGGAGCATTCCACTTGAACGGCCGGAATGTTCAGAAATCGGGCGAGCGCCGTCTCAAAATCAAGCCCCTCGCCGCGCATCGGAATAAAATCGCGCCAGCGCAACGGCAAGCCCGCCGTGGGCGGAAGTTCGCGCCACCGCCTTCGTTCAACCTTCTCATCACGCTCGCGCTCTTTCCCGGGCGTCAGCAATCCGATCCCGCAGAGGATCAAAAGGCTCCCAAGGACCTGAGGCCGGGAAAGGGATTCGCCCAGGAACAGGACCGAAATCAACAAAACCGAAACGATCTCGAGATGGGAAGCGGCAAAGGCCGGACCGACCGGCGCCCGTCGGAGCAACGTCATCCAGGTCACGAAGGCGCCGAGGTAACCGAGGACCGCGAGATAAATCCATTTCTCGACGAGGAGGCGGCCCAGCCACCCGGCGTCAAAGGCCGCGGGAGCGGCCTCCATGGCCGCGAACTTGAACCCGATCTGTGTGGCGGTATCAAAGGCCATCAAAACGATCAATCCGATGACAAAAAACCGTCGCATCCTCTATCCCCACCCGACCAAAACCACGCCCGCCGCGATCAGAAGCGAGCCGGCCATCCGGGGGCCGGTCAGCCTCTCTCCAAAAAGCATCCGTCCGCCCAGCAGGATCGCCAGAATATTCACGCTCCCGATCAATACCGCCTGCGACAACGGCACCAGGGAAAGAAACGCCAGCCAGAGCATGAACTCCACGACGAACGCGCCCAGGCCCGCCCAAATCCATCGATCGCTCAACATGGCGGCCCAACGCTTGAAGCCGTGGAGTTCCTGCCCCACCGTCGCGGCCGCCTTAAACGAAAGATGTCCGGCCGTGTCGAACAGGATGTTGCCGATCCAGATAAGGGTTGCCGTCGGCGTCATGGCGTTTCCTCCGGAGATCCTTTTCGAGATCGGTTCCGCCGAGGGTCGGCCCAGTTTTGATCCATTTCAAAAAAACGCTTGAGCCTCCTCAGACCCGCTCGAAGAACCGGATTCCTCAGGTAAACCGCGTGCTGCGTGAAGCTCAATTTCGCGCCCAATGACACCTTCACCTCGGGATCAGTCCATCCCGCGATATAATACTTCAGGCCGTGCCGGATCGCGTACTCCAGATTAAAAAACCAACTGAGAAAATAAAGATTCAGGTCGCGCGCGTCCGGATAGACCAGCCCGATGGTTTTGTCGATCAGGTTGTTGCGATGGATAAAACAGAGGTTGAATCCGATGATCTTTCCCCGATGACGGTAGACGAAAACCATCCCCTCGCCCTCGCACCGGCGAAGCACGGAGGCAAGAAACGGGAAGGACAGTTGGTCGAAATGAATCTCGCTCTGTCGGTAGACGTTCAAATAGAGATCGAAGAGCCGAAGAACGAAAGCCTCATCTGAAAAGACGGAGTTTCCGAGGGGGATCGCTTCGACCTCGACTTCCGAACGCTTCCGAAGTTTCCGGCGGATGTCTTTCCGTCTCGAAGAGGACAGCCTCTGGAGGTATTCGTCGATCGAACCGAAGTCGATCGGAACATAGGCCAAGGCCTGTCCGGCCAGGACTTGAAACCCGGCCCGCCGGCATTGATCCCGGACGTCATCCGCCTTCTTATTTTCGTCCGGCGTCAAGAGGGGAGAGTTTGAAGGCATATCTTTCAGGATCAGGAACGAAACGTCTTCCGCTTCGGCCTGTTTTAGACAATCCATGATCCAGGCCCCGGAATCACCCAAAGAAGGATAAAGAAGATATTCGGACACGGTCGTCCCGACGAAAAGGGTCCGCGGTTTCAGGAACCGGCCCAGTCCCAAAGAGTTCAGAGTCGGGTTCAAGACCCGCTTGACGGCCGGGTCCAGCGTGGTCATAAGATCGAAGGAGGTCAAGAAAGCCGGGGTCACGCGATCGGAGGACCGGATCCCCAACGTGGTGAATCCGACCGGCGGATCCTTTATAAATGCCTCCACGAGAGACGAGGGTTCGAGAAGGTTGAAATAGGTCCCGTCCGCCTCCGTGGCCAGAGTCGAACGAGACGACGCGACCCTTCGATCGGTTTCGAACCCATCGGCGGAAGATCCGGAGGACTGGGACATGGTCGGCCAAGTTTTCAAAGAGGTCTCGATAGGTTCAGTGGGCCGCCTGGACGACCGGCCCCGATCCGATGAAAAAGCCGCTACGCCTGCTTCGTTTTGTTCTGGACATAAGCGACCACGTCCTGAATCTTGACGAATGCCATGGCGTCCGTGGTGGGTATCACGATATTGAACTCGTTTTCCAGCTCAAACAAGAGCTCGAAGGTGTCCAACGAGTCCAGCCCGAGATCCTGGACCAACTTCGATTCCGATGAGATATCGGAGACGTTCTTCTGAAATTTCTCGGCCAATCGGCCCTTGATTCGTTCTTCGATCAGACCTGTGGATTCCATTTACAGCCTCTCTGTTTTAAAAAAGTCCTGTTACGAAATCGCCTTCATGACAAGACAGGCGTTGTTGCTTCCAAAACCGAAGGAGTTGGACAAAGCGACCCGAACCTTCCGCTCACGAGCTTGATGGGGCGTGTAGTCCAGATCGCATTCCGGATCGGGCGTCTCGATATTGAGCGTCGGATGGATCATCCCCCGTTGGAGCGTGAGCGCACAGACGATGGCCTCGATCGCGCCGGCCGCACCAATGGTGTGACCGATCATCGACTTGGTCGAATTCATCGAGATGTCATAGGCATGTTTTCCAAAAACCATCTTGATCGCGCGTGTTTCAACCGCGTCGTTCAACAAGGTGGAAGTGCCATGAGTATTGATGTAATCGACGTCTGAAGGAGAGATTTCGCCGTCCTGCAGCGCCAGGCTCATCGCCCGGGCCTGCTCCGTCCCGGTCACATCGGGGCTGACCATGTGCGAGGCCTCGCAGGCGCAGCCGTAGCCGACCAGTTCCGCGTAGATCGCGGCGCTCCTTGCTTTCGCCCTCTCCAGCGATTCCAGTATCACGACCCCGGCTCCTTCCCCCATCACAAAGCCGTCTCGGTTTTTGTCAAACGGCCGACTGGCCCGATCCGGGGCATCGTTCCGAACCGAGAGAGTTCGCAGAGAACAAAACGCGGCCAGCATTCCGGGCAAGAGACAGGCTTCCGTCCCACCGGCGACGACGATATCGGCCCGGCCGGATCGGATGAGGTCCAATCCATGTCCGATGGCATTGCCGCCCGAGGAACAGGCGGTGGAGATCGTGATGTTGGGACCTTTCAGACCATAGGAGATCGCAATCTCGGCGGCCGCCGCATTGGATGTCGCCAATGGAACCGACAGCGGATGAACGCGCCGAGGGTTACCGGTTTCGAACAGCGTTCGCAACTGGGCTTCAAAGATCCCCCACCCGCCCAATCCCGTCCCGATCACGACCCCAACCCGGGTTCGGTCCATTTGAGAAAAATCCAGATGGGCATCCTCGATTGCCATTTTCGCCGCGGCCATGGCGTACTGGGTGACCTTGGCCATTTTCGGAATCTTCAGGGCCGGAATATAATCCTCCGGATGGAAATCGAGGACCTCTCCGCCCATTTGACTGGCATACGGAGAGACATCGAATCCTTGAATGGTTCGGATACCCGATCTCCCTTGCAAAAGATTGGACCAAAAAGCCTCTTTTCCCAAGCCGACGGGGGAAACCACACCCAGACCGGTCAGAACCACTCGTGGGGCCATCCTTCCCATTTCCTATCCCCTCAGCGCGTGCAATTCCGAGTCTTCGGGCAATCCGACGCACGACTCGATGAATTTCGAAACCTCCGCCGCGACGACGTCTCTCTTTTTATCGATCGTGATGACATGGTAACAATCGCTAAGGAGCACGAGTTTTTTTTCGGACGACCGGATTGTGTCGTAAACCAGTTCGGCGTTTCGGGGACTGGTATAATCATCCTCCAGAGACTGCAGGATCACGGTGGGCGCTGTGACTTGAGAGAGACATTCTTTCACTCTCTCGTAGAGTCGATCCAGATCCGCCAGGGTTTTCAGAGAGTAAATCGGGTATCCGACGGCTTCGGTCGAATTACTCCGTTGGGGTAATTGAGGCGTCTCAGACCGAAAACGGCGCAGGAAGGCCCGCAGCCGATACAAAGGATGGTACGCCTCACGGATCCGGCGCTGCAGTGCCGGCTCTTTGATGCCGTACGGATGCCCGTCGAGATGAAAGAAGAGGTACTGCAAAAAGGCCGGAAGCCGTTTGATTCCGAACGGAAGAAGCCTCAACGTCCACGGGGCGTTCCAACCGTCGTAAAAAAAAGTGGGCGAAAGAACGACGATCCCGTCCATGGGAATCGTGGTCGAGGCCTCCAGCCCGAAAAGCGCTCCCGAGCTCAAGCCGCCGACAACAAGGTGCTGATAGTGCTTTCGACAGAAATCCAGTTGGGTCCGAACATGTTGCAACCAGTCTTCTTCGTTCGACCGAACCATGTCTCTCAGCTTTAAACAATGTCCGGGCAGCGTCGGGAGATAGACATCCCAGCCTTTTTGGGACAACTTTCGCGCCAGGTATTTCATTTCCAAAGGCGTTCCCGTCACCCCATGAATGAGATAAACCAGCGTTGAGGATTGGGCCGGCATGAAAATATCGGTGCGCCGGGCCCCCGGCATGCAGGCCAGGGCCGATTCTTTCGTTTCGAAGGAATGCTTCATTGAACCTCCGTTCCGAATTTCTTAAATAAATAGTCGAGCGATTCGATCGCCAGATCTATTTCTTCCCTTGAAATTTCAAGACTGGGGGCCAGGGTAAATACATTTTTATAGTACCCTCCCACGTCGAGGACCAGTCCCATCGGTCCCCGCGAGGTCGGAATCCCTCCCTCGAGTCCGGCTTCGAAGATCCGGTCCACCAAGGCTTTGTTGGGCGTGTACCGGTCGGGTTGGGTCACCTCGATCCGGAGGGCCAGTCCCAATCCGGAAACATCGCCGATGGTGCGATGGCGGCTTTTCAATTCCTCGAGCCGCGTCAGGAAGTAGGCCCCTTTTTCGGCGACGGTCTTTTCATAATTTTGATGCCGGATCCACTCCAGGGTGGCCAGCGCCGCCGTCGTTCCGAGGGGGTTGGACGAGAAGGTGGAATGCGTCGATCCGGGTGGGAATTTCTCCGGCGAGATCAATCGCTCCTCCGCCCAAACCCCCGAGATCGGATTCAACCCGTTGGTCATCGCCTTTCCGAACACGACAATGTTGGGCTTGACGCCGAAATGCTCGATCGCCCAAAACTTCCCCGTTCGGAAGAAGCCCATCTGGATCTCGTCGTCCACCATGAGGATTTTCCGATCCTCCAGTATCTTCGACAGGCGCGGAAAATATTCCGGAGGCGGGACGACATAGCCTCCGGTCCCCTGCACCGCTTCCACATAGAAGGCCACATACTCGGGTTCTTGGGCTTTCGAATCCCAGAAGGATTGGTATTCGGTCTCAAACAGCTTTTCAAATTGCTGTACGCAATAATACTCGCAGCTTTCAAGCTTCTTCCCGTAAGGACATCGGAAACAGTAGGGAAACGGAACGAAGTGGGCCCGATTCGAAAAATGGCCGTAGCGACGACGATACCGGTAACTGGAGGTGATCTCGGAGGCCCCCAACGTCCTGCCGTGATAGCCGCCCATGAAGGCCATGAAGAGGCTCTTGCCGGTCGCGTTGCGGACCAGCTTCATCGAATCCTCGACTGCCTGGGAGCCGCCGACATTGAACTGGACCCGGCCCTCTCGACCGAACGCCCGCTCGCATTCCCGTGCCAACCGGGCCGCCAGCAACACCTTCTCTTTGTGCAGATATTGACAGGCAAGTTGGGGAAGGATCTCGATCTGCTCTTTTAAACTCTGACTGATCTCTTTGTTTCGGTATCCGAAATTGACGGCCGAATACCACATCTGGAGGTCAAGATAAGGCCGGGATTGGCGATCATACAAAAAGCTTCCTTCCGCGGCTTTAAAAAACTTGGGCGACGACGCGTAATGGACCGTGTCGCCGTAAGAGCAGTACTTCGCCTCCAATCTTCTTAATTCCTCTTCTTCCTGGCGTAAGTTCATCTTTTCTCCTCGATGACCGACTGCAGCGCCGACGGCTTCCCAAATAGTGAACGGGCCACGTCGGTTAAGGTTTCAAATGAGTCGTGAATAATCCCTTTGGCAATGCAATACGTCTGAAGCCGTTTTTTGGCGAAGACCCGGTCGGCCCGATGAACGACACACCGATCGGAAAGACCGTCGCCGATGTAGACCGTTTGGATATCGGGATGGCCGTTCTGTTCGAGCAACCGGCATTTACATACTCCACAACCTCCCTGACAAACGGCATCGCCGTACGGAAATGTGAGAGAGGGTCGCCCGTCCTCCCCCCAATGGAGCCGGTTGGAGTAATGCGGCAGATGATCCAGTCCGTGGACGCGCAAAATTGTATCCATCAGAAAATCGATTCCGTCGCTCACGATCACCAGGGATGCGCCGTTCTTGATGCATTCTTCTTCCAGAACATAGATCCCCGGGTCGATCGTCAGATGGGTTAGAAAGGAGCAAACCGTTTCAGGATCGGCCTGAATGAGCCGGGTCTGCTGTTGCATGCATTCCCGTGCCGTGATGAGCCCTCCTTCCCACTTCCGCTCCCAGTCTCTGTATTCGGGCCATGCGAAGGTTTCCAGTACGGCGTCCGTGGTATCCTGTTTTGTAATCGTCCCATCGAAATCACAAAAGATCTTGATCTTCATCGCGTCGTTTCAGACTCCCCTTGTATTAAAGCGGTATTTCATGGCGAACAAATTCTGTCTGGTAGTTTGCCGAACTCCATGTGAATAAGCAAAAGGCATGCCATCCATCGAGTGTCGAGCAAATTGTCAATTGGATTGCGTTAAACGGGCGGTAAACAGGAATGAGGGGTTTGATTGGAAAGAGGAGGTGGGACCTTTTGTCCTTGCAAAGGGACTTATTGTCTCAGGCTAAGACCCGCCGCTTTTTTGCTCGCGGTGCTTGCTGAGCCGATATAGCGTCTTGCGATTGATTCCCAGAACCTCGGCCGCTTTGCTTTGATTGCCGCCGGTTTGATTGAGAATCTGCTCGACGTACCGCCGCTTCATTTCTTCCAACGTCAAGAGCGCCTCCGAGGAAGACGGGGGATGGACCGCCTCTTTTGAATATAAGTCTTCGGAGATATCGGAGGGCATCAGGACGTTGTTGGTCGTGAGCGTAACCGCCCGTTCAATGACATTTTCCAACTGGCGGATATTTCCCGGCCAATGATAGTGCGTCAGGATCTCCATGGCTTCTTTGGAAATCCTCGAGACGCTCTTCTTGGCGTGTTGACAGGCCGTCTTGATAAAATGGTTCGCCAAAAGCGGAATATCCTCCGGATGATCCCGAAGCGGGGGCAGGTTGATCGTCACGACGTGAAGACGGTAGAAGGCATCCTCCCGGAAACGTCCGGCCTTCACCAGGGTTTCGAGATCCTTGTTGGTGGCCGCCAGGATCCGGACATCGATCCGGATCGTTTCGGTTCCTCCCACCGGGCGGACCTCATGTTCTTGCAGAACCCGCAACAACTTGGCCTGAAGAGAAGGCGTGATGTCCCCGATCTCGTCCAGGAAACAGGTCCCCCCCTCCGCCTCCAGAAACAACCCTTTTTTATTCGTCCAGGCACCGGTGAACGCCCCCTTGGTGTGGCCGAACAACTCGGTTTCAAGAAGACCTTCCGGAAGCGCGGCGCAATTCACGGCGACATAGGGCTTCTCGGCCCGGTGGCTGTGGCTGTGAATCGCCCGGGCGATCAACTCCTTCCCGGTTCCGCTCTCACCCTGAATCAGGACCGTGGTATCGGTGCGGGCGACCCGGGCCACCAGTTTGTAAATCTCCAGCATCTTTGGACTGTTGCCGATGACGGTTTCCAGGGGGAGGTCTTCCGCCGTGTCGGTTGGGAGAAAGAGGTTTTCACGAATAAGCCGCTGCTGATTCAAGGCCCGTTGAACCGTAACCTTGATGTCCTCGATTTTGAACGGCTTGCTGATATAATCGTACGCCCCGTTCTGAATGGCCTCGATCGCCGTCTCAAAGGAGCCGAAGGCCGTGATGACGATCATGATCGTCTGGGGACTCTTCTGCCGGAAGGCCCGAACCACTTCAAGTCCTCCGACATCCGGCATCTTCAGATCCGTAATCACCATATCAAAGGGGATGCGAGTCGCCATCTGGATGGCTTCCGAACCTTGCGTGGCCGTCTGAACCCGATAACCCTCTTTCGTCAAGACCTCCCGAAGGAGATCCGCCGCGACCGCATCGTCGTCCACCACAAGGATCCGAGGAGACGCAACCATACCTACCCTCGCTTTCTGACAGGAAGTCGGACGATAAACCGGCTTCCCTCGTCTAATCGACTTTCCACGGTGATCATCCCGCCGTGGCGCTGAACCATGTCCCGACAAATCGACAAACCAAGGCCGGTTCCCTGTCCGGGATCTTTAGAGGTATAAAAGGGCTCAAAAATCTTTTGAAGCTGGTCTGGCGGAATTCCCCGGCCGTTGTCCTGAACCGTCACCTCGACCCAGTCGGCATCGAGAGCCTCTTCCACGGATCGGCCCGAGGAATCCAGGGGAGGGCCGATCCGTTTCGTTCGAATCACAAGGGTTCCGCCGTTGGACAACTCATCGATCGCATTGTCGATCAGGTTCAGAAAAACCCCCTGCATCTGGCTGTGGCTGGCCAAGAGCTTGGGCAGGTTTGGATCGAATTCCTTGATGACCGCGATCCGTTTAGCCATCGTCTCGGGCGAAAACAGAACGCAGAGATCTTCAAGAACCACGTTCAACTCGATCCAATCGAAATCCGTCTCCGGAAACCGTGTTGTGTTCAGCAACTGCTGGATGCTGTTGATCAGCCGTTCGACCTGAGACCGCATGATGGACAATCGGCGGCGCGCATCATCGGCCAGCCCGCCCTCGTCCAGAAGAAGCTGGAGATGGCCGAAGACCGAATGCAGCGGCGTTCCCAACTCATGAGCCACCGTGGCGGCCAGCTGGCCGATGGCCGCCAGCTCGTTGGAGTGAACCAGCTGTTTCTGCATCTGGTAAATCGATCGGTTGGCGCGCGTCAGCTCGTCGTTCCGCTTCTGAAGTTCTTCCGTGGCCGCATCAATTTTATTTTGCAGTTCTTCATTAAAGGTGTGAATGCGGTCCATGAGAGCTTGATTCGCCTCCGCGGTCTGCTTGATCGTCTGGATCATCGAATTAAAACTTTCCGTCAGCCGACCGAGTTCATCCGGCGCCGCCGGAACGATGGAGACCGACAGATCTCCCTCTTTCACTTTAGACATCGCCCGCAGGAGGTTTTCGATGGGGCGATGGATCATCCGGTTCATGGAAACCGCGAAGAGGCCGCTGATCAATAGAACGGAGAGGAGGGTGATGATAAAGGCCTGATTCTTCTCTTTTGCGTGGAGCCGGTCAAACTCCTTACGAGACATCTTCATCTCAATGAGACCAAAAACCTTGTCATGGAGATGGACCGGCGCGATGACATTGACATAATTGACGTTGCCGATCCGCTCCGCCTTGGACAGGAACTGGCCTTTTTTAACCCGTTCAACGTCCTCCAGGGAAAGAACGAAGGGGGAATGCGAAACGGTCATTTTGGACGTGAAGAGAAGAAGTTCGCCGGTCGGGGAAAACAACAACAGATCGATGCGCTCGATATTGGTGCGGATGGCCATCATGTCCAGCAGGTCCTCATCGATCACATCCAAGGTGGTCAAGGCCTGATCGGTCGTCATGGCCGAATCGATCTCCCGGACAATGTTAAAGGCATCCTTTTGAAGATTGGCTTCCGCGTCTTTTTCAATCATCTTCTGGGTGAAATAGGTAGAGATAAGAAGGATCGAGACGACACAGAGGATCATCAAAAGGAGAATCTTGGTCTTGATGCTGATATTTTTAAACGCGGACATGTTTGTCATTCCGGTATCCGAACTCCGATGCCAACACCACAGAAAGGAAGAACGCGAAGCCTTCAGGCAGGCTGAAACCTCGACAGGGAGATGTCGGCTGCAATGTTATTTATTATATTCCATGATCGGATTAGATGCAAGGGCTCCAAAAGTTCGGGCCGGGGTGGTAGAATGACGCATGGAGAAAGAATCATTCGGTTCGGAGGATCAAAATGATCGAGATTGACGGCAGCCATGGGGAGGGCGGAGGCCAGATCCTCCGGACCGGCCTCGCGCTTTCGACCTTGACCGGAAAGCCGGTGAGGATACGCCGGATTCGATCGGGCCGGAAAGCCCCCGGGCTCAGACCCCAGCATCTGATCAGTGCGCAGGCGGCCGCGCAGATTTGCGGCGGAAGGCTCATCGGGGCCGCACCGGGCGCCCGCGAGTTGAGCTTCTATCCCGGACGGATCCAACCGGGAAGATATACGCTTGACGTAAACGCCGTAACCGCCAGCGCCGGCTCCACAAGCCTGATCCTCCAGACCATACTGCCTCCGCTGGCCTTTGCTCGAAGCGCCTCTCGAATTCTTGTGAAAGGCGGGACTCACGCGGCTTGGAGCCCGCCGGCGGATTATCTGCGGGACGTTTTTCTGCACGCCGTTGCAAGGATGGGGATCCGGGCAAAGCTGGACATTCACCGCGCGGGGTTTTACCCCATCGGCGGCGGAGAGATCGAGACGATAGTGGAGCCGTCTCCGGTTCCTTTGAAACCGCTTCGGATTAAGGAACGAGGCCCATTGAAATTCCTCCGGGTCATCTCCGCGGTCGCCCATCTCCCGTTATCCATCGCGGAGCGGCAGCTGAACCGGGCGACGAATCGGCTGGCCGAACAGGGTCTGGCGCCGCAGGGCGCGACGCAGACGGTCGAATCCCCGGGCAAAGGAACATACTGCTTCATCCTGGCCGATTTTGAAAACGTAAGGGCTGGTTTCTCGGCGCTGGGCGAGATCGGCAAGCGGGCGGAACGGGTGGCGGATGAAGCCGTGGAGGACTTCCTCCGGTACTGGAATGGAAAAGGGACGCTGGATCATTATCTGGCAGATCAGGTCGTCCTCTATATGGCCTTGGCCAACGGCGACTCTTTCATCACCGTCTCGGAAGTCACGAAACATCTCAAGACAAATATCTGGGTGATTGAACAGTTCCTTCCGATCAAATTTGCTCTTGAGGAAGACCCTTCCGGCTCCGGCGGGACCCTCCGCGTAACCGGAACGGCGTTCCAGGGCCGACGGGATTAAAATCGTTCCGGATCGGATCATTTACGAGAACGGGTTGATGATTCGATTGCATCGGGACCGCTCGGCCCTTTTCCCGCAGCAACCGTGCGCGCGCGGTCGGTCGTGATCACGGCCACGGCGGCCACGATGACGGCGGCCGCCAGGACGGTTTGCGTCGAGAGCGGCTCGCCCGCCAGAACCCGGCCGAGGATGACCGCCACGACCGGATTCACGTAGGCGTAGGTCGAGGCGCGGGCGGGCGTGGTCACGTTCAACAGCCAGATATAGGCCGTGAATCCCACGAGCGAGCCGAAGACGATGAGATAGCCCAGCGAGACGGCCGAACGCGCCGAGATCGTGCTCCAATGAAGCCCCGTCCATTCGTCCGTCGCCAGTCCGGCCAGAAAGATCAGCGCGCCGCCCATCAACATCTCCATCGCGGTGGCCAGCAGCCGCGATTCCGGCAGCGCCGCGCGGAGGGAATAGAGGGAGCCGGCCGCCCAGGCCATCGCGCCCATGACCAGAACCGTCGCCCCCGCCGGATCGATTCGATGGATGCCCGAAAGCTTCTCCGGCCCGATGAGCAGCGCCAGTCCGGCGAATCCTAATCCCACTCCGGTCATCACCGCCGGACCCGGCTGGGTTCCGTTCCGCCGGATCCAATCCAGCAGCACGATCCAGATCGGCACGGTCGCGATCAACAACGACGCCAACCCCGACGCAACCCGCTGCTCCGCCCAGACCACGGCTCCGTTACCGACCGAGATGAGCAGGCCGCCGATCACGGTCGTGGTGGCCCAGTGGATCCGGGCCGGCCTTTTCGCGCCGGCCAGCCGGGCCCAGCCGTATAAGACCGCACCCGCGACCATAAAACGGAAACCCGCCATCAGGAACGGCGGCAGCGTCTCGATCGCAAACCGGATGGCGATGTAGGTCGACCCCCAGATCAGGTAGACGGCCGCGAACGCGGTGACCACCTTCGCGCGCGACGGCGGACCCGACGCGGAATGCTCACGCATCGATTCTCGGCCCTGACCGTCCACGTATCCATCGCCGTTGCCGTGCCGCCATCCGATTCCGCATTGGATGCGGGGTTGAATCGCGGATCCGCCGTATCATAAAAACGAATTATACAACAGCGCGCCGCCCGAAACCACCTTGAAGATCGGATTGGATGCACCCGGCTCGGGTGACCGTCATCGTCTTTTAAGAATCGGTCTATGGCGTTGTCTTGGGCCTTGACCCTGAGACACCCGATTGGATACAATAAACATCAGAGACATCCCCGCCCAAGGGATCACCCAATGAAAAACATTATAGGCACAGTGGCGGTTCTTCTTTCTCTTGCCGTTTTGACCTTGGAAGCGCGTGCGGCCATGTCGGACGGCCGACAGGTCGAGCCGTATATCCAGCTCGGGGTGGGAGCCTACACGCGAGATATCGAAGAGAAAAGTTCCGCGCTTTCGACCTTTAAAGTCGACGGCACCGCCGACTCGACCCGACTGATCGCCAAGGCCGGCGTTGATATCGGGGGCGTCTTGAATCTCTATGTCCAGGGAGGGGGAGTTAATCTTTCGATCGATGAGTTTGACAATTATGATTCCGGCATGGGAGGGGCCTATGGAGGCGGCCTGAGGGTGAATATCTACCAGGCGCCGTATCGGGATGGACTGAAACTGTTCGTCGAGGGTAACTATCTGCGGTTTACCACGGACGATCACGTCCAGATCGAAGTGAACTGCACGGCGGCCAACGGCTGCGCAAGCTTTCCGAACCAATTCGTTCCAAGGATATCGAAGGAGACCATCCAATGGAACGAATACACCGTACTCCTGGGGGCGAGCGGACGTTATTTCGACATCGGTCCCTACGGAGGCGTTCGTCTGTCGAAGGTAGATGGAAAAGATCGGATACGGGCCGGGGCGGACGCCAATTTCACATCGACCTTCCAGGCCACGCCGGACGTGAAGGAGCAGGATAATTTCGGAATCTTCTTCGGGGTGGATTTTTTCCTGGACCGGTCGGAGAAAACGGCATTGAATTTCGAGGTTTCACTGATCGACCAGGACTCTTTCCAGGTCGCCATCCGAAGAGCGTTTTAGTAAAGGATATAAGATGATGATACGATACCCCCTCGTCATAATCATGTGGCTTGCGACCTCCCTCCTGATCGGGGGATGCATGAGTTATTACGCCATTCCGGAGCCCCTCGACAAAGAGATCGACCGGTCCGTCACGTTCACCGACCTGAAGCAGGATCCCGATGCCCATAAAGGAAAGGTCCTGGCCCTGGGCGGCGTGGTTCTTCGAGCCAAGAATTTAAAGGAGGGCACCCAGATCGAGGTTCTCCAACTCCCCCTGGATCGTTCCGATCAGCCGGACTTTCCATTGGAGGCCTCGCAGGGACGCTTTCTGGTCTTAGATCCGGAACATCATGATCCGGCCGTTTTGAAAAATCGCAGGATCACGGTGGTCGGCGAAGTCATCGGGAAAAAGATCGATACGATCGACGAATTTGAGTACACCTTCCCTTATGTCTCGGCCCGGTTGATCCATATCTGGTCGGAAAGGAGAGGATACGAATACCCTCCTTACTTTTATTATCCCTATCCCTATTACTATTACTACCCGGATCCCTTCCTGTACGGGTATCCCTACTGGTACTATGGCCCTCCCATCGTTGTTCCCCCGACGACACCGCCACCCGGACGCCGGTTCGATGCGCCCCAGGGAAAAGAATCATCACCGCCCCAAAGTCCGAGTGCACAATCGAAGAGAAAATTCGACGATAAAACCCGCTGAACAAACGTTGACCGTTCTGCTCACTCGCCATTTGGCAATACGATCAAATTGCGGTATCATGCCCTTTATTCCCATCGGGCATTGACGAGGAACCTCCAAAAGGAGTAACGCCATGAGAAAGGCCAAGGTCCTTCGGATTCCCCCGCCGGAAAGCACCGCCAACGAACCCCAAGCGAACCCGTTCGGCCTGGTGATCTTCGGGGCATCGGGCGATCTGACCCGGCGCAAGCTGATCCCGGCGCTGTTCCGGCTGATGCGATCCGGCCTGCTGCCGAAGCACTGGTACGTCATCGGCTCGGCCCGCACCCAAATGGATGACGACGACTTCCGCAAGCACGTCCGGGAATCCATCCGGGTTGTTGAAGAAAGCGGACCGATTCGAACCGCGGAGGTGGAACATTTCCTCGGCCGTTTCCATTACCTGGCCGGCGATTCTCAGGAGTCGGGCTATTACTCCCGCCTCACGAAACGGCTGAACGAACTGGACAAGGATCATCAGACCGGCGGGAATCGACTCTTCTATCTGGCAACGCCGCCGGACAGTTATACGGGGATCATCCGACAACTCGGCGAGGCCGGGTTGAACCGGCCCGTCAAGACGGCCCGGTGGAACCGAATCGTGATCGAAAAGCCGTTCGGGACGGATCTAACTTCAGCCCAAACCTTGAACCGAAAGGTGGCGCAGGTCTTCAAAGAAGATCAGGTCTATCGAATCGATCACTATCTGGGGAAAGAAACCGTACAGAACATCCTTTTCTTCCGTTTCGCCAACGCGATCTTCGAGCCGATCTGGGATCGGCGGTACATCGACCACATCCAGATCACGGTTGCGGAGAGCCTCGGCATCGAGCACCGGGCCGGATACTACGAACGGGCCGGGGCGCTGCGCGACATGTTTCAAAATCATCTGTTGCAGCTCCTCTGTCTGATCGCGATGGAGCCCCCCGCGAATTTCGACGCCGACACGGTCCGCGACGAGCGGACCAAAGTCCTCAAATCCATTCGTCCGATTCCGCCCGACGAGATCGACCGGTTCGCCGTCCGCGGTCAGTACGGCCCGGGCCTCGTGAACGGCCGGGAGGCCGTCGGTTACCGTGCGGAGCCGGGCGTCGCGCGGGACTCCGCCACCGAGACCTTCTCGGCCCTCAAGCTTTACATCGACAACTGGCGCTGGCAAGGCGTCCGATTTTATCTTCGATCCGGCAAGCGGCTCGCCAAACGGAAGGCCGAAGTCGCGATCGAGTTCAAATGGGTGCCCCATCTGCTTTTCAAACCGCTGACCCCGAAAGACATCCAGCCCAACACCCTGGTCTTCCGCATCCAGCCGGAGGAAGGGATTCAGTTGACCTTCCAATCCAAACATCCGGGCCCCAAACTCTGTCTGGACAATGTCATGATGGAATTCGACTACCGGGGCAGCTTCAAAGGACCTTCGCCCGATGCCTACGAGCATCTCTTGCTCGACTGCCTGATCGGGGACCAAATGCTCTTTGCCCGGCGGGACTGGGTGGAGCTGTCCTGGGCCTTCATCACGCCCATTCTGGAAGCGTGGGCAAAGGCGCCCAGGGTTCCGATTTATGAAGCCGGAAGCACGGGGCCCCACGAGGCCGAGGCGCTCACCGAGCAGGACAAGCGTCAGTGGAGATCACTTTAGACCGAGATGATCCTGGCGGGAGACATCGGGGGAACAAAAACGCACCTGGCCCTCTTCCGGAAGATGAACGGGGGATTGGCCCGGGTCCGGGGAAAAATCTTTCCGAGCCGCGAGTATGCCGGTCTGGAAGCGGTGATCCGAAAATTCCTCCCGACGAGAAAGACCGCCATCGATTGCGCCTGCTTCGGCGTAGCGGGCCCGGTCTTGGACGGAAGATGCGAAACCACCAACCTGCCCTGGACGATCGATGCCGAGCCGATCGCAAAGACCTTTGGGATCCCCGGCGTCTTTCTACTCAACGATCTGGAGGCAACCGCCTACGGCAGCCTCTTTCTTACCGACGAGGACTTCCATACCCTGAACCCGGGTCGGCCTCAACCGCACGGCAACCGGGCCGTGATCGCGGCCGGAACCGGGCTGGGGGAGGCCGTGCTGTTCTGGGACGGGGGCGGATACCGCGCGTCGGCGTCGGAAGGCGGACATACCGATTTTGGACCGCGCGGCCCGATCGAGATCCAGTTGCTCGAATATTTATTGAAGCGGTTCCCACACGTAAGCTACGAGCGGATCGTCTCGGGTCCCGGGCTTCTGAATATCTATCAATTCATGAAGGACACGGGCCGGGTCGAAGAACCGGAGTGGCTCCCGGGAAAAATGGCCGTCGAGGATCCGGCGGCCGTGATCACCGAGGCCGCGTTGGCCGGCTGGTCGGAGATCTGTGTCAAAACAGTCGACCTGTTCGTCTCGATCTACGGGGCCGAGGCCGGGAATCTGGCGCTGAAATCCCTGGCCACCGGCGGGGTATCACTTGGCGGAGGGATCGCGCCCCGCATCATAACCAAACTTTTAGACGGCCAATTCATGAAGGCGTTTGCCGACAAAGGGAGATATGCCTCGCTGCTCAGTCCTATTCCCGTCCGGATTATTTTAAATGAGACGGTCGGACTCCTCGGCGCGGCCTGGTATGCCTTCAACGCCTTCTTGCCGAACCGGAAAACGAAACGGCGCCGGTTGATCTGACCCGTCGCGAGGACGTCGATCGCTTCCCCTACCGTCCGACACGGATCGTCGAGTCCGTGAACCGGATCGACCTGTGACCTCATTATGGGTGCAAAAGTCATTCGGCCGATCGCCGGTGCGACCGCCAGGTCGCGATCTCGGCCAACGAGTGCACGGCTTGAAAGGCCGCCTTGGCCCGATCGAAATCGTACCGGTTCGACTGTATCCCCTCAACATAGGCCACCGCCTTCTCAAAGACCTCGATGGTCTCCGGCGGCGATGACATCCTTTTTGTCGCGATGATCGATAGTTCTCCCCCATCCACACAGTGCAGGGGAACAACCCTTTGGTGAGCCAGCCACACAAGACTCCTCGCCTCGGCCGGCTCTAAAACATTGAAATAAGCAGCGACCCGCAACGGATCTTGTGAATTGTCCACGATCTCAAAGAACCATCCGATTATCGGCGCTGTGGGCATCGGGAAGAAAAACAAAAAGTGATGGATCGGCAACGATTCTTCAAGAAAATGGACCGCCTGATGCGGCAGTTTGATGAACACGTGCACACGGCCTTGGTCATCAACCGCGGTCGACGCGCCGTACTCTGCTTGGTGAAGGATGGGCTTAAGGGAATCGAAGAAGGACGGCATATCACCCCGCCATGGCTCACAGGAGCACTGCAACGGGGTCACTATAGCATAGTACAGACTAAGCTACAAGGCTTTTTTTAAACCGCGCTCCTGGTGGGATGTGGATACGACATAGGTCTCGACGCTCTCTGCGGAAATGGACCAGATCTTTTTTGGAACACGGACCGTCTTCAGGCGCGCCTTCAGACGGCCTCTCCGTATCGCCCCCAGCACGGACTCGGGTGTAATCCCAAGGCACCGGGAGGCTTCGGGAATCGTATAGCGACGGCGACGCACCATAACGTGTGCATAGCGTAGCATAAGCTCAGCGGCGGCGCAACACTGTTTCTATCGCATTCAATTCCCAGGGCTTGTATGGAGGGCTGCGAAACCGGTGGGATGCGGATGGCCCAACCGATCTAAAACGATTTTCCCTTGACATCA
>JACQBZ010000102.1 GCA_016194285.1 Nitrospirota bacterium
AAGGCTCCCAGCCGGTCCACCTCGTGGAGTTCCCGGGCCAGGGCGCTCGCCAGATCGAACCGAAAACCGTCCACGTGCATCTCGGTGACCCAATACCGAAGGCTGTCCATGATCAATTGAAGGACCTGAGGATGAAGCATGTTCAATGTATTTCCGCATCCGGTATAATCCATGTAATATCTCGGGTTGTCCTTGACCAACCGGTAATAGGTCGTGTTGTCAATGCCTCTCAGGGACAGCGTGGGGCCGAGGTGGTGGCCCTCGGCCGTGTGATTGTAGACGACGTCCAGGATGACCTCGATGCCCCAATCGTGCAGCGCACGAACCATCATCTTAAATTCGTCGGCCAGGTTCATGGTTCCGGATCCGTAGCGGTTATCCGGGGCGAAAAAAGAGAGGGTGTTGTATCCCCAATAATTCGTCAGTCCGCGTTTGGCCAGATCGTAATCATCCACATGATGGTGAACCGGCAGCAGCTCGATGGCCGTCACCCCGAGACCGAGCAGGTGTTTGATGATGGGTTCGCAGGCCAGGCCGGCATACGTTCCCCGCAGCGGCTGCGGAACCTCCGGGTGTCGGACCGTCAAACCCTTCACATGGGTTTCGTAAATTACGGTCTGATGCCAGGGGATCTTGGGCGGGCGATCATTCCCCCAGGTAAAGGCCGGGTCGATGACCGCGCACAGCGAAGCGAAGGCCCCGTTGTCGCGGTCATCGACGGCCAGATCCTCGTCCGGATCACCGATCCGGTAGGCAAACATGGCGTCATCCCAATGGGTCCGCCTTGCGATCGCTTTGGCATAGGGGTCCACCAGGATTTTGGAAGGGTTGAACCGATGCCCCGAATTCGGGTCATAGGGACCGTGGACTCGGTAGGCATAGAGCCATCCGGGCCGCGCGTCCGGAAGATAGATATGCCAGATCCGATTCGTCTGCTCGGTCAGCGGGATTCGGTGGCTTTCCTTTTGGGCATCCACTGAGTTGAAAAGACAAAGCTCCACTTGGGTGGCATGTTCCGAGAAAATCGAAAAGTTAACGCCTTTGCCGTCCCAGGTGGCTCCCAGAGGGTACGGATGACCCGGCATGGTTCTCATTTCATTCCCCAAGGGGATTGGCGGTTTCGCTTCATTGTCATCCTTTAAAAAAGAGCGCCCCCAGAGGAGGCAAGGTCAACGTGAGCGAGTGAGAACGCTGATGAGCGGGAACGGGGGCGGCCTCGACCCCGCCGGAATTTCCAAGTCCGCTCCCGCCGTAGACGGCGGCATCGCTGTTGAGAAGTTCGCGCCAAAAGCCGCCTCTCGGAACACCGACCCGATAGTGATGTTTCGATACCGGGGTGAAATTGCAGACCACCAGGAGGATCTCATCGGCATTTTTCCCCTTTCGTAGAAAACTGACGACGCTCTGCTCCCAATCGTTGGAATCGATCCATTCAAATCCCTGAGCGTCGAAATCCAGACCATAGAGGGCCGGTTCCATTCGATACAGGCGGTTCAGATCCTTTAGCCACTGCTGGATCCCGCAATGGTACGGGTATTGAAGGACGTGCCATTCCAGGCTCTCCTCATGTTTCCATTCGCGAACCTGGCCGAATTCCCCGCCCATGAAGAGCAACTTCTTCCCGGGGTGGCCGTACATATAGCCGTACAACAGACGGAGGTTGGCGAACCGCTGCCATTCATCCCCGGGCATCTTCCCGAGGAGGGACCCCTTGCCGTGAACCGCCTCATCATGGGATAGGGGCAGGATGAAATTTTCCGTAAAGGCATACCAGAGGCTGAAGGTGAGCTGGTTATGATGATATTTCCGATACAGGGGATCTTCCGAAATATAGGCCAGCGTGTCGTGCATCCAGCCCATGTTCCACTTCATCCCAAAGCCCAGCCCGCCGACGAAGGTCGGCCGGGAGACCATCGGCCAGGCGGTGGACTCCTCCGCGAAAATTTGAATATCAGGAAATTTCCCATAAGCCGATTCATTGAGCTGTTTGAGGAAATGAATCGCCTCGAGATTCTCGCGACCGCCGTGTACATTGGGGATCCACTCGCCTTCATTTCGGGCGTAGTCCAGATAGAGCATCGAGGCCACGGCGTCTACCCGAAGGCCGTCCAGATGGTATTTCTCAAGCCAGAAAAGCGCGTTGCTGATGAGGAACGCCCTCACCTCGTTCCGGCCGTAATTGAAAATGTAACTGTTCCATTCCGGATGAAATCCCTTTCGTGGATCGGCATGCTCGTAGAGATGGGTCCCGTCAAAATAGGCCAGCCCGTGCTCATCCGAGGGAAAGTGGGAGGGGACCCAGTCCAGAATCACGCCGATCCCCTGTTGATGGAGGTGATCGATCAGGACCATGAAATCCTGGGGCGTGCCGTATCTCCGCGTCGGGGCAAAATATCCCGTCGTCTGATATCCCCACGAACCGTAGAAGGGATGCTCCGTGACGGGCAGAAACTCGACGTGCGTGAAGCCCATTTCTTTGACGTAGGCCGCCAGGAGCGGAGCCATCTCCCGGTAGGTTAACGAACGGTTTCCTTCTTCCGGGACCCGCCTCCATGAACCGAGATGGACCTCGTAAATCGCGAGGGGAGCGCCGAGGGCGTTTTGCCGTTTGCGGTTCGCCATCCAGTCTTGATCGTTCCAGTCATGGTTCAGATCCCAGACCACGGAGGACGTTTTGGGCGGGGATTCCCAGCCGAAGGCGAACGGGTCGCCTTTTTTCACTTCAAACCGTTTGTTTCTGGAGATCAGATGATATTTGTAAAGAGCGCCGGGGCCGACATTGGGAAGAAACCCCTCCCAGATTCCGGACTCATCCTTTCGGACCTCGAGCAGGTGGGCGGACGGATTCCATCCGTTAAAATCCCCCACGACCGAAACCCGCTCGGCATTCGGCGCCCATACCGCAAAGTAAGTTCCGGCGCCGCCTTCTCCCGACATCGGATGCGCGCCCAACTTCTCATACAACAACGTATGATTGCCCTGTTTGAAAAGAAAAACGTCGTAATCCGTTAAAAGACCGGCCGGATTGGAACCCGGTGCGTGTGGTGTCCTGATCGGATCTTCTCGTGTTGGCTTGTTTTCCATGGTTCTTCCTGTTCAAATCATAAAGCCATCGCCGGCGGTTGTCAAACAATCTGCAGGGGCTCGCGTCGCCCCCTTCACCGGCAGAGCCGGATGGAGCCTCCCCCTCTCGCTCGCTTTGCTCGCTGGGTAGATCACCGCTGGCAGCGTGTGGCAGGCATTCTACATTATGCGAGCATTGATCAAAAAATGCGCCCAGATGCTGAGCGCGTATCCCAAGCCGATCGCCCAGGTCCATCGGAGATGGGAAAAGAAGGTGTAGACGCCGCGCGCCTGTCCCATGAGCGCCACGCCGGCGGCCGAACCGATCGAAAGGAGCGAACCGCCCACGCCGGCCGTCAAGGTGACCAGCAGCCATTGTCCGTGGGACATGTCGGGATTCATGGTCAAGACCGCGAACATGATCGGGATATTATCGACGATCGCCGACGCCAGCCCCACCAGCACGTTGGCCCAGGTCGGGCCGAGATCGATATACAGCGTGTGAGATATCGCGGTCAGATATCCGATGGTATGGAGTCCGCCCACGGACAGGATCACCCCGTAGAAGAACATCAAGGTGTCCCACTCGATCCGTTTCATGCTGTTGAAAATGTCGAACGGTTGGACCTTCTCGCCGGATACTTCCATATCGATCTCATTGCGCCCGAGGAAATGGCCATAGATCTTCAGAAATCCCAGGCCGGTCATCATGCCGAGGACCGGCGGAACGTGAAGGAAATTGTGGAACGAGACCGTCATCACGATCGTCAAGAGGAACAGTCCGATCACCCCACGCGCGCCCCGCTTCAACCCGACGGTTTCTTGAATCGGTTTCGGTCGCCCCCTCGGAACGGCGAACGACATGATCAGCGCCGGAACGAGCCAGTTGATCAACGACGGAACGAACAGGTCGAAGAACTCGGAGAATCGGACGACGCCCTGTTGCCAGACCAGCAACGTCGTGATATCGCCGAACGGACTGAAGGCCCCGCCGGCGTTCGCGGCCACCACGATGTTGATCGCGGCCAGAGCGATGAAACGCGGGTGGCCTTCGCCTGCGGCCATGACGACGGCCGCCATCACCAGCGCGGTCGTGAGATTATCGGCGAACGGGGAGATAAAAAAGGCCAGCAGTCCGGTGATCCAGAAAATCGAGGTCAGGGAGAATCCGGAGGAGACCAGCCAGGCACGGAGCGCGTTGAAGACATTGCGCTCCTCCATGGTATTGACGTAGGTCATCGCGGCGATCAGAAACAGGAGCAACTCGGCGTACTCGAGAAGATTGTGCCGGATCGCCGCGGCGGCCGTGGCCGTATCCCCCTGCAGGGCGTAGGCGACGGCGATCAAGGTCCAGATCACGCCGGAGGCGACCACGACCGGCTTCGATTTGCGGAGATGTAGCAGTTCTTCGCTGATCACCAGCGCGTACGCCAAGGCGAACACGATAATCGAAATGATTCCAAACCAACTGGCGGTGAGGTCGAGAAGTCGGACGTCCTCGTTCCCGGACGAGGCGAGAACGGTCGAAGGGGACAGGAGCATCAGTAATGTCGCGAGAAAGGGCAAACCCGTCCCGGCGGTTTTTATAAGGGTGGTGATGGTTCGCATCGGGACTTAGAATACCCGGAACGGTATGGAGATGCAAGACGATTCGGCCGGCAGCGGTGCGTGGGAGCAATAACGTGAGAGCGTCGTTGCTCCCGCTGTTAGCCGCCGTTTGGGTTCACTTTCGTTTTCTTTTGTAGTGGCTCTTTACAAGTCCGTTGGAATATACCTTGGTTCGTACGTGTTTGAATTGAAGATCATGGTCAAGATAACCGAACAATGGAATGCCGCCTCCGATCAGCACGGGGATCTTTGTAATAATCAGCTCATCGATGCAATCTTCTTTTAGAAAGCCCTGTATCACTTTTCCGCCGTCCACATAGATATTCGAAAAGCCTTCGTTGGAAAGATAATTCAGCAACGCTCTTGGCTTCATTGAAAGAACGGTTACTTTCCCTCTTAATCGATCCGGTATTTGTTTGACGCTCGTGCTTAGCACGAAGACTTTCTTTTCATAAGGCCAGGAAGGAAAAGTGAGGACTTTTTCATAAGTGCCCCTTCCGATTACGACCGCGTCAATCTTGCTTATAAATTCGCGATAGTCGTCTTTCACGGGCTTCTCGAATTTAACCAGCCAATCGATCGCCCCATCTTTTCTCGCAATAAAGCCATCAAGACTTGTTCCTATGTAAACGATTGTTTTCAATTTTACCTTGACGCTGAACGGGCTTTGGAAGTTTTTTGAACGCTTTTCGAAAACGTTCTGTGGTGTGGGAGATTACAGCTTGTCTGGATCAAGCTTTTTTGTTCGGCCTTCACGATGCTCGGCCAGCGCTTCATCGGCCAACCGATCAAGCATGTCGGACGATTCCGCAAAGGCCCTTTCCCAACGCTGCTCGGACGCCAGTTCTTCGAGAATCCAGGTTGCAAGCGCATCCTGTTCTTTCTTCGGAAGCTTGGAAACCTCGGCCAATGCTTTCTCAAGCAGTTTTGTCATGGGTGAACTCCTTTTTTATATATTATACTTCGAATAACCTCATTCCTACAAGCCGCTGACCGTCCGTCGGCTCCGGCGCGTAGTGGCAAGGTCATATTTCACGAACTGACACCGGGCTTTTTGGGTGCATCAAATCCCTGGCATAAGGCCAGCAGAAAATCAAAAGTGCTGTCAGCGCTCCCAAAACATGGCTCAATGGAACGGGGGAGAAGGGGACATCGTCCACCTTCACGAAGGCAAACGCGTTCATTGCCGATTCCAGGACGATCTTGCCGGTGGTGAGAAGAAGTACAGTCAGGCAAATCCAGCGCCACGGTCCGGCCTCCCGCAAGCCGTGGAGGGCGAGATAAACAACCGCCCCACAGGCAATTCCGGAAAGCCCTCCGTAGAATTGGATGTCAGGTTGCGCGGCAAGCAGGCCGGCGCCGATTAGAATCGGCGCAAGGATGTATAAACTCTTGTAGTATGGATAACCGCGGCGTTCGATCATCCATCCGGCGATGCCGAGCGTTGCGGAATCATATACAAGATGGCTCACGGAGAAATGCACCCAATTCCCCGTCATGAGACGCCATACCTCGCCGGAAAGAATGGCCGCGCGATCGTATACAATCAGGGTCCCCGAATTCGGAACGACATACGCGAGAACCCCGGCGGCGACCATCATCAACGTCCAGACGGGTATACGTCTATCTCTCAGTTGTAATTGGCGCGTTGCCACAGCGTGTACACTCCCATCCCGAAGACCAGCATCAGTGTGAAAGGATCCACTCCACCCCCACCGGTACTACCCGGTTTGTGTATGACTTTGTATTCTTCAGGCGAGCTTTTGACTTTTTCCTGGAAAAGTTCAAGTTGCTCTTGGAGATTTACCACAAGATCTTTGGCAGCCTCATGGAAACTTGCGGTGCTGTCCGTTCTGAGTTGCTCGCTCAGGTTGACGGGGGTTGCCGATCCTTTGATTTGGCTGATCCCGGGTGCGCGAAAGAGCATCTTACGACTTTGAATATGGTAAACCGCCGCGTCCACCATGGTGTTTGTGTCGTCCTTCTCTCCTCTCACGACATACGCGCCGGCCAGGGTCCAATAGCTCATAGAGAGCATGCCTTGGTCCGTGAATTGAATCTGATCGTAGGAGAGAAGGGCAATCACATCGATACCGAACATGGTCCGGAGTTGATCCAGGTTGGTAAAGCTTCCCCCGGGCCTCAGGTAGGCCGACGGGATCAGCTCAATCGATTTTACAAACGGGTATTTTTTGAAATTTTCCCCGATCTCCTTCATCAGCGCAATCTTTTCTTTCTCCGGAAGAGCGGGATTCATCGGAGGCGAAAAGTTTGTCGTGAAACCGGACCTCGTTTGTTCACCTCCCGGCACAAAGGCAATGCCGACTTTTATGGGCAGGGACAAGACGGGGACGGCGGCCGTCTCTATCGGGTCTGACTTGCCCGGGTAAAGGTAATCGACCACGCTGCTGTTATGGTGTTGCCGTTGGGAGGCGCAGCTGATTGAGAGGCCGGCGACGATGATCAAAAGACTTACCGTTGGCAAATAATATCTCGCGGTTTTCATATCTGACCTCCTTTGATTGACAAACACGGTTGAATGCCATCATTCGGCTCCGGCGCGGGGGAGCAATGTCATATTTCACGACCTGACCCTGGCATTTGTAAACATGGCCAAGAAAAGATTGTTCTATTTTTCAGGGGTATTAAAGAAATATGGGCTCCCAAAAGCCCATCCGGACATGAATGGAGTCAGATAAATATAACTAAACCCGTTCCAATCTCCCGTGATCTCTTGCCCATCTTTTTTATAAATTGGTCTGATACGCCAATAATATCGGGTGTTGGGCTCCAAAGCTGTTTCGAGTGCATGGGAAGTTCCCGATATGTCTTTCTTCTCATAGGCTATTATTGTCTTGAGAGAAAAGCCCCCTTCAGGTTTAAATATGACGAGCTGATAAAGCAGGCCTTCCACTCCGGTCGATTTTTCAAGATCGGATGGTTCCCAGGTCAATGTGGGTTTTAGTGAATCTACAATTGGAGCGGTTGCAGGAGGTTTCCTGCCTGGAGGCTCAATTGGCCTCACCCCAGAATGCCATGAAACACAACCTGGAAGAAATAACATTGCATAGATCGTAATCAGGATCCTCATCTTTTGTTTCATATGTCCTCCTTGTGTTATTTATGCCTAACGGCCATAACTGAGCAGCCGTGTCAGCAATTCAAAAGTCATTTCCCGCCCAACCGTCCCCGGCTCCGGCGCGGGGGAGAATTGTACTCCGACCCGATCTTCCCCCCTCACAGCCGCTTCAAATCTTGTCGTCAACGGATTTCCTTTAGCAATGAGTCGTTTTACCCTCTTCTTGCGGAGGTGCAAGTCGGGCGCTCTCGCTTTTCCCGGCCCGCTCGCGGAGATAGGCTACCACGACTGTTTGCTTCTTACATATAGCCACATCCAATGGGGTCTGGTCGGACTCGTTCCTAGCATTTGGGTCTGCTCCTTTACTCAACAGCAACTCAACTATTTCCTTCCAGCCGGCGCCTGCCGCCAAATGTAGGGGAGTCACCTTGAATTGCATTTCGGAGTTAATGTCTGCTCCGTTGGCTAGAAGAAATTCAACTACGTCCTTATGGCCGTAGGCTACCGCGACATGCAGCGGTGTACCCCCAAACTTATCTCTGGCGTTTATCAATCGAGGGTTTTGACCCAGCAGTTCCTTTACCACTACCAAGTCACCGACCATTGCTGTTTTATGGAGTGCCGTCGTTGAAGCGCATCCAACGACCCCTATCGAAACCGCAAGCACAAATGTTGTAATTCCTGGTCTCATAAAACCTCCTTCTTTTGCAAACCAAATTCCAAATTCAATGCCCGCTCACCGCCCCCGGCTCCGGCGCAGGGCAGGATACAATGTTTGCTTTATTTGATCTTCCTTCTTCCAGCGCCCTGCGGGAGCCGCGCCGTTTTATGGCGTCGGCTCGACGCGGTTGTTAGGTCAGGATGGTTTTTCTACTCTTCATGCGCTCGCACACGCACAACACGGTAATTCAGCATTTCCACATCCCACTTCCTTATTTCGGTGTCGCCCTCTAAATACCCAAATGGATAGACCGCACGAACCCCCTCTGGTGTTTTTTCCGCCTTCACTGATTGTTTGTAATTCAGATAGCCTGGACATATAATTTAATTGGGGTCAGAGTATATTTGGCCATTTGACGCCTGCCGCTCCAGCCTGATCTGCCGCGATCTAGGACAGCCCACTGCTTCCATCAACAATCGATTCATCTTCCCTGCCTCCCGTCTCTACGGCCTATATATAATAGATGCAGGTCGAATATATTGCTCCAAATGCTTAAGCCTCACCCACGTGATCCTGATTTACATTCTTACGACCCAACACTCTATATCGAGTGATGCTTTCTCTTGTGCGGAACCCGATTTTCTTGTCTCGCGGTTCAGGCTGCGCCATCAGTTGACGGATGGCGTCGAACACCACCCTGAACTGGGCGTCGTATTTCTTTTCCAAATCATTGAGCTTGCGCGTCAAGCTCTCTTGTGAGGCAATCATCCGGCGGAGTCTGACAAAGGTTCGCATAATCTGGACATTGACCTGGATCGCGCGTTTACTCTGCAGAATGCTTGAGAGCATTGAAACACCCTGCTCGGTAAATGCAAAGGGAGAATATCTTCGACCGCCCCAACTTGAGGTCACAAATTGTGACCTCAAGATTGAAAACTCTGCCTTGGATAGTTGGAACATGAAATCATCAGGGAATCTTTCTTGATTGCGCTTAACCGCTTGGACAAGCACTTTTGTCGTTACCCTATAAAGTTCCGCCAAATCACTGTCCAGCATCACCTTATGTCCTCGGATCAACAAGATCTTCTTCTCAACAACTTCACTTGGAATCAACACTCTCATCTGATCCCCCATTTGCTACCCCTGCCCAATCCACCCCCGCCCCTCCGGCCTATATTATATATAGATGCAGGTCGAATACATTGCTCCTTTTCGGCCCCGCATGGGGCGTTCATTTTTTCATATAAGGGGCACGGCGCGCCGTGCCCCTACCATTATAATGACCCCATTGCTTAATGACATGGATTAGACCGATCATCCGACAGAAGGATCTGTCCATGAAGATCTTCGTCCATTTTCTTCTCCTGGTTTTGCTCTTTCCGGTGCCGGTTTTCTCTCAGGAAGCCACTCCATCCCTCCAGTCCTTGCTTGAGGATGGGGATCATCACTGGGATCTTCGAGCCGAGGGCGCACGAGGCTCAGAGCCCGACCCAAAGGAGATCGACCAGGCGATCGCGGCGTATCGTCAGGCGCTGGATTCCAATCCGGAGTCCTTGGCCGCCCGGTGGCGATTGATGCGGGCCTATTTCTTCAAAGGGGAGTATGCGACGGATGACAAAGAGGGGAAGAAAAAGATTTTTGACGAAGGCAAGGCTGTCGGGGAAAAAGCGCTTCAACAGATTCGGCAGGAAGCTTCACGGCGAACCGGCAATTCCTTGGACAAAGCCAGCCCGGTTGAGCTGGTTCATTATCTTGAAAATTCACCCGACGTCGTCGGTTGCTTTTTTTGGTCCTCGGCCAACTGGGGACAATGGGCCCTGGCCTACGGAAAGTTTCAAGCCGTCCGACAGGGGGCGGCCGGGAAAATTCGCGATCTCGCCAAGGCGGTGACGATCTTGGACTCGAATTATGCGGAAGGAGGAGGGTATCGCGTCCTGGGACGTCTTTATCATCAGACACCCTATGTCCCGTTTATCACCGGCTGGGCCTCCACAAAGGAGGCGGTCGCATTTTTACGGCGGGCTTACCAGATTGGACCTCATAATTCCATCAATCGGCTTTACCTGGCCGAGGCGCTCTGGGATTGGAATAAAGATTCACGGAAAGAGGCGCTGACGCTGGCCGAGGACTTGATTCACGACGCACCCCGGCCGGAATTCCAGGTGGAGGATCAAGCCGCTCAGGAAAGAGCTCAAGCGCTTTTGGAAAAGTGGCGAGGGAAAAACTAAAGGTTTGCATTCCAATCCGCGCTCAAAATTCCTTGACAACGTTACCCCGCACCCAGTAGAATGCGGCCAGTTTTTATTCGGGTTGATCCGATTATGGAAAGGGTCATGATGACCTCGCGTGTCTTTCTCCTCGGACTGATGACTTTGCTGGCTCTTCTCCAATCCCGTCCGGTCTTTGCGCTTCTGCCGTACCTCGACAGCGAAACCGCCGTTCCGGTGGATCGAGGTAAATCGAGGCTGGATGTAAGCCTGCAGCTCGATCGTTGGAACAGCCGTCTCTCCACCGATGCCCTAGAGGCGGAACTGAGTTACGGTCTGATCAACAATCTCGATTTCTCGGTGGATGTCCCGTATCTGGTTCGCAAGGTGAAAGGCTCGGGGGATGTAAACGGCGCGGGCGATGAAGACGGCGTGGGCGATGTGACGCTCAAGGTGAAGATTCGTTTCATCAAAGGGCGAGAAGCGAATCCAGTTTCGATCGCCGGGCAATTGACCGTGAAGTTTCCGAGTTGCAACAAGAACAAGGCCCTCTCCCCGGAATGCACCGGTGAGCCCGACGTGGGTCTACGCGCGATCGCGTCGAAAGAATTTTTCCCCGTGACGGTTCATCTGAACCTGGGATATATCTTCGTCGGTAATCCGGCCAATACCAATCTGAACGACGTCCTGACCTACAGTCTTGCGTTTGACTATCTGACGACGGCCGATTACCTTCACGTGGTGGGCGAACTGGCGGGCCAGTCCAACCGGTATCCCAAAACATCGGACGAGGCATTCCGGCTTTCGGCCAAGACATCCGCGGATCCGCTGTCGGCCCTGGTCGGTTTGCTGTACGACTTGGATATCAACAAGGCGCTGACGGTGTCATGGAGTATGGGGTTGACACAGGCCAGTCCGGACTACAGTTTGTCGGCGGGATTCCGATATTTATTTTAGGGGCTCGTCTTGCTTGCTGAATAGATACCCACGGACTCTGTCTACAGATATCGATTCTAAATCCACTTCTTCCTGCGGAAGAACCACAGCATTACCACGACGATGCCCACCATCACCCCGATCGTCGCGGGATATCCGTAGCGCCATTCCAATTCGGGCATGTACTTAAAGTTCATGCCGTAGATGCTGGGGATGACCATGAGCGGCATAAAGACGACGGTGAGCGCCGTGAGCACTTTTATGACCTCGTTCAAACGGTTCGACACCATGGAGATGTAGGCCTCCAGGAGCCCGGTCGTAAGGTCTTTATACGATTCAGCCAGGTCGTTAATCCGCACGAGATGGTCATACACATCTCGGAAATAAATGGCCGTCCGTTTGTTGACCACCGCGAACGGGTCGCGGCTCAACCGGTTGAGAATTTCCCGCTGTGGACTGGTCACCCGCCGAAGGGACATCCCGTCCCGTTTCAGTGAAAATATCCGGTCCAGGGTTTCCTTGCTGGGAGACGCAGTGACCTCTTTTTCGAGCTCATCCAACACTTCGTCGAAGTCATCTAAGATGGGAAAGTAATTGTCAACCGTACCGTCCAGAATCTCGTAGAGTAGGAAATCCGTTCCCCGGGACATGGTGAGAGAATTTTTCAGGCACCGTTCTTTCGTGCGGTTGATGCTGCGGGACAATTGCTGATGATAGGTGACCAGGTGGCGTTTGCCCAGAAAAAAGTTGAGCTCGACCGTTTTGAACGTTCCGGAGACGTCTCCGCGACGGGCTCCGTGGAGCACGAGGAAGAGGTAATCGCCGAAATCATCCAGTTTGGGAAGGTGGGATTCGGCGATGCAATCCTCGATGGCCAGGGGATGAAAATTAAAGATGGAAGACAGGATCTGGTTCTCTTCCTCTGTCGGAGCTTCCAGATCCACCCAGACCGATTCGGTTTCGTCCTTCAGCAGGCTGGGTAAAGACTCGGAATCCGTAATCCTCCGTAGGCCGTTTTGCTTTGAGAAGGCAAAAATCTCGATCATCGTTTGTAGGGGCTCGCGTCGCCCCCTCCACCGGCGAAGCCGGATGGAGCCTCCCCCTCTCGCTCGCGTTGCTCGCTGGGAAGATCCACACGGCCGCCCGTCGGGCTGTCGAAATCAAATTTCAGACGGCCTTCTTCACCCAGCCTGAACGAATGCAACGGGTGCAGACTTTGATCCGTCGGGTCGTGTGGTCCACGAGGGCCTTGACGGATTTCAGATTCGGGTAAAAGGGGTGCTTTGTTTTGTTATGGGCATGACTGACCTTAAAACCGATGGTCTTTCCTTTGCCACAGATTGCACACACGTACGCCACGGACATTCTCCTTATGACGGTTATCCTTGATCATCATTGTCGAATATGCAAAGACCAAGTCGAAGTTGCAGAAACCAATTGGCTATGTTACCATAATGTCCGTCGTGTGACAAGAATTTTTCTGCAGATCATGCAGAGGTGCATTTCGACACGTCTCTTCTAACCTCGGCCCTCTTGTCTATGATGAGCAAACTCGAATCGCTGGAGACCATCCTCGACCGTATTCAGAAGCCCATCCGATACGCCGTTCAAAAAAACTTCGCCCACCTCATGAAGGTCCAGGGATTGGCCGCGTTTGTAACGCAACAGGTTCAGACGGCCCTTGCACAGAACCCTTCCGAAGAGGAGGCCCGTGGCTGGGTTCGCTTAAAAGATCTTTTTGCGGATTACGACCAACTTCTCGAGGGGGAGCGACAAGACCGTTTGCGAAAAGCTCAGGAGCTTTTGAAGATTCTCTCACATCGCCCGATGGGTCAGTCGAATTCAGATCCGGACCGGGGTCTGGGTCCGTCCGACTCGCGTCCCAATGCGGTCTTTTGGGATCGACCGATGCAATACCTGAAAGGAGTGGGCCCCAAGCGGGCCGAATGGCTTGCTCGGTTGGGAATCAAGACACTGGAGGATTTCCTTTACTTCCTGCCTTGGCGGTATGAGGACCGCAGCCATCTTAAGCCGATTGCCCAGGTGACCCCCGGGGAAGAGCAGACCGTCTGCGGCGTGGTTCAATCGACCCATCTCACGATCACGTCCCGCCGTAAGTTTAAAATCGTTGAAATGCTGCTGGGGGATGAGAGCGGCTCCCTTCTCGTCAAATGGTTCAATCAGCCCTATCTGCAAAAGCGGTTTAAGAACGGGCAGAGGCTCATGCTCTTTGGAAAGGTGAAGGTGAACCGCCGCCAGGGTTACGGTCTGGAGATGGAAAACCCGGTTTACGAGTTTTTGGACGACGCCGTGCCTGCCCCTGCCCGTCCGGCAGGCGGGGGCGGGCAGGAGGCCACGACGGTCGGTTTGCACAGCGGTCGGATCGTGCCGATCTATCATGAGACGCACGGGTTGACCAGCCGGCCGGTCCGATCGCTCATGAAGACCATCCTTGACGAGTACGCGCCGCGGCTTCACGAAATTCTTCCGTTGTCCGTCCTCAAGACCCATCATCTTGTTCCGATCTCGGAGGCCTTGACCCAGGCCCATTTTCCGGTTCCGGGTACCGCTTTGGAGTCGTTGAATCAGGGACGCAGCGAAGCCCACCGCCGGTTGGTGTTCGATGAATTTTTCCTTCTCCAACTCGGGCTGGGTCTGAAACGGCGGGAGGCGTCGGAGGAGTCCAAGGGAACGGCCTTTGAAACGGACGGCCCGTATCTGAAACGGTTCCTTGCGGGACTCCCGTATCAACTCACGGCGGCCCAGAAGGGCGTTTTGGAGGAGATCAAACGGGATATGGCCCGCCCGCATCCGATGAATCGTCTGCTTCAGGGGGACGTCGGCTGCGGAAAAACGGTCGTCGCATTGGCCGCGATGGTCATCGCGGCCGACAACGGGCATCAGGCCGTCCTTATGGTTCCGACCGAGATCCTTGCGGAACAACATTATCTTTCTCTCAAGCAATGGTTATCGCCTTTCAAGCGGCCCTGCCTTCTTCTGACCGGCGGTCAATCCAAACGGGAAACGGCGAACGCCTTGAGGATCGCGGCCTCCGACGAGCCGGCGTTTGTTGTTGGAACACATGCGTTGATTCAGGGGGAGGTGCGCTTCGGCCGATTGGGCCTCGTGGTCGTGGACGAGCAGCACAAATTCGGCGTGATGCAGCGCGCCCTGCTGCAGAAAAAGGGATACCATCCGGATGTCCTCATCATGACGGCCACGCCCATTCCGCGGACGTTGGCCTTGACCGTTCACGGGGATCTGGATCTCTCCGTGATTGATGAGTTGCCCCAAGGGCGGGCTCCGATCGAGACCCGTCTCGCCTATGAATCGAAACGTTCCCAAGCCTATGCCCTTGTGGCGGAGCAGGTGGCGGAAGGACGCCAGGCCTACGTGGTTTATCCGATTGTGGAGGAGTCGGAAAAGACGGATCTTAAAGCGGCCACCCAAATGGCGGACCATCTGCAGCGCGAGGTTTTTCCTTCCATGAAGATCGGTCTGCTGCACGGACGAATGCCGATGGATGAAAAGGAAAGGGTCATGGAGGCCTTCAAGAAAGGACAGATTCAGATCCTCGTGGCCACGACCGTGATCGAGGTCGGGATCGATGTTCCCAATGCAACGGTGATGATCATCGAGCATGCCGAGCGGTTCGGCCTGTCGCAACTCCATCAACTTCGCGGCCGGGTGGGCCGCGGCCGTCACCGGTCCTATTGTATCCTATTGGCCGCCGCCCCGGTTTCGGAGGAGGGCAAACGGCGGCTGAATACCATGGTCCGGAGCCACGACGGGTTCGTGATCGCCGAGGAAGATCTGGCGATCCGGGGCCCCGGCGAATTTTTCGGGACGCGCCAGTCCGGCCTGCCCGAACTGCGGGTCGCGAATATTCTGCGGGACGCGAAGCTGCTGGAGGAGGCGCGCGAAGAGGCCTGGAAGGTGCTTTCGAACGATCCGCAGTTGAACCGGCCCGAGCATGCCGCGTTAAAAGCCGCTTTGGCGAGGAAATGGAAGGGGAAGTTAGAGCTGTTCACGGTGAGCTGAGATGACCGTGGTTGTTGCGAGAACCGTAGGGGCGTAGCATGCTACGCCCCTACTTGATCTTTAATCCTCGATTCGTTAGGATACCGCACGATGTTGTCATGGACTCAATTCAAAGAGGATCTCTATAACGGCATCTTGCTTGTGCGAAACGGGTTGCTGACGGCGGCCGTTTCTTCATCCCAAGAGGTCGACCGGCTGAAGCATCGTTATCGGCTCCAGTCGGTTGAACGGCAACTGGTCGAAGCCTACCGCGCATTGGGCAAATACGGCTTGATCAACCTGCAGAACGGTCCTCCGGACATCCTGAAAGAGAAAGAAGGACTGCATCTAATCCAGGAGGTCGACGCAAAGCGCGCGGAGCGGGAAAAACTGATCGCGGAACGGGATGCTTTTGACCGGGAAGCAAACGGAAATCAGAAATGACCGTTCGATGATTATGGCCGGAATCGATATCGGAACCAATACGCTGCGGCTGCTGATCGCCGAGGTTCGGTCGGTTCAGGGCCGGATCCACATCCGGCCGATCTTTGAGGCCCGCCGGATCACCCGCTTGGGGGAAGGAATCGTGGACAGCGGCCGGTTGTCTCCATCGGCCATGTCCCGAACCCTTCAGGCGCTCAAGGAGTTTCGGGCGGCGGTTTCAGAACATCCGGTGGACCGGATTATCGGAGTGGCCACCAGCGCGGTCCGCGAGGCCGGTAACCGGGCGTTGTTTCTTAACCGGTTGAAAGAGGAGACCGGGCTGGATGTCGAGGTGATCTCAGGAGAGGAAGAAGCCCGGCGTACGCTGTTGGGTGTGCGGTACGGGCTGGAAGGGGATGATTCGAATCTCCTGGTACTCGACATCGGCGGCGGCAGCACGGAATGGATCGTCGTGACGGGCGGCCAAATTCAGGAAATGAAAACGTTGGATGTCGGGGTTGTCAAGCTGACGGATCGTTATCTCATCACCGATCCGCCGTCGGCCGAAAACCAACAGCAATTGATCCGTGCCATTGAAGAACGCTTCCGGCCGATGGTTCCATCCGTGGGCCGGCTGTCCGGACATCGCTTTGTCGGGGTGGCCGGAACCGTGACGACGCTGGCCGCTCTGGAACTGGGGCTTAAGGTGTACGATCCGTTGCGCGTCCAGAACCTGCGGTTGGGTTTCGAGCGAGTCGAAAGCTGGTATCGCAAGCTCGTCGGAATGACGTTGGATGAACGACGACGTCTCGCCGGTCTTGAAAGGGGTCGGGAGGACCTGATCGTGGCGGGCGCCGCGCTGCTGTGGGTCGCGATGCGCATGGCCGGGGCGAAAGAGGTGGTGGTCAGCGATGATGGGTTGAGAGAAGGGGTTTTGATCGATTGGTTTGAACGCAACGTCACAAGATGAAGTGAACAGGAAGGGGATGGACGATGAAACGGAATTGGATCATGGCGATTGTTCTATGGACACTCACCCTCAGCGCGGGCGGTCTGGGCCTCGTCTTTGCGACGGCCTGGGCCCAGGGAGGTAGACCGGTGGTTACGATTGAAACGGACAAAGGGAATATCATTTTCGAAATGTTTCCGGATGCGGCGCCCAAAACCGTCGCGCGGATCACCGAATTGATCAAACAGGGATTTTACAACGGTCTGACCTTTCATCGTGTCGTGCCCGGCTTCGTGATCCAAGGCGGGGACCCCAAGGGCAACGGGACGGGCGGTTCGGGGGTCAACCTCAAGGCCGAATTCAACAAGAAACCGCATCTCCTCGGCACCGTCGCCATGGCCCGCGCGAATGATCCGGACAGCGCCGACAGTCAGTTCTACATCTGCCTCGGTCCGCAGCCCTTCCTGGACGGCAAGTACACCGTCTTCGGACAGGTGACGGACAAGGCCAGTCTCGACGTGATCCAGAAGATCCAGCAGGGGGATGTCATGCGGAAAGTCACCGTCAAGTAACGCACCCCTCCGACGACGCTGGGATCTCCCGGTATCATCCCCGCGGGTGGAGTTGTTGATGAATCTGTTTCAAGCGATGGCGGGTGACCTGCGTATAGATCTGCGTCGTGGAAAGGTCGGCGTGACCCAGCATGGCCTGGACCGAACGCAGGTCCGCTCCTCGTTCCAATAGATGCGTCGCGAAGGAATGCCGCAGCATGTGCGGTGAAACAGAACGCTTGATGCCGGCCCGTCGAACGTAATTCTTCAACAGCTTCCAGCAGCCCTGCCGTGTCAACCCGTCTCCGGAGCGGTTGAGGAAGACCCGGTCGGAGACCTTCCCCTTGGCCAATTTTGCCCGAGCGTTTTCAAGGTACGTCTTGAGCTTTTGAAGCGCCATCTCGCCCATCGGGATGATCCGCTGTTTACCGCCCTTGCCGGTGGCCAGGACGTATCCGACTTCGGTATGTACGCCCTGCAGCGGCAGCGCGGTCAGTTCCGAGACGCGCAGTCCGGTGGCGTACATCAATTCGATCAGGGCATCATCGCGCACGGCCGAAGGCGTGCGGCCCTTGGGAAGGTTGAGCAGGCGTTCGACTTCTTCAAAGGCCATCGTCTTCGGCAATCGCTTCCAGTCGCGGGGCGATTCCACATTATGGGTGGGATCCGTCTGGAGTATTTTTTCGCGATTGAGAAAACGGTAATAGTTGCGAAGGGTCGCGATCTGGCGCGCGAGCGAGCGGGAGGAAAGGCCGTTTTGTTTTCGGGCGGCCAGAAAATCAAGAAGATCCCGGCGGGTGACGTCTTCCAAATGGTTCAACGCTCTGGCCTTTAGGAATTCCGAGAACCCTTTCAGATCGGCGCCGTAGGCCGCGATCGTGTTCGAAGAGAGTCCCTTCTCGACCATCAGGTATTGAAGAAACTGTTGGATATGGGCTTGCATGTGGGTGCCTTCGTCAATCTCTATTCTACGGTGAACGCAAAGGATAGCCGTTGCGCTTAAGATGGTTAATGATCC
The DNA here is from genome assembly GCA_016194285.1 of Nitrospirota bacterium. Taxonomy (GTDB): domain Bacteria; phylum Nitrospirota; class Nitrospiria; order JACQBZ01; family JACQBZ01; genus JACQBZ01. The sequence continues at coordinate 18,516 of JACQBZ010000102.1, forward strand.
TGCGACTGTGTTCCTGACCCCGTGTTTCAAGAGAGAGATCCACCCGACTCTGGGTGATGGGAAGTCCGGATGAAAGACGATCGTGAACGATGTGAAGAATGTTGGCGCCCATCTCGCCGATGGCGGCGGCGAGCTTGGCCAGGGCTCCGGGTCGGTCGGGAAGAACGACCGAGAGGCGCAGGAGACGACCGGTTCGGACCAGGCCCCGTTCGATAATCCGTTCAAGGAGGGTGACGTCGATGTTTCCGCCGGTGATCACGAGACAGACCGGACCCCGAAGCCGACGCCCGTGGTTCAACAGCGCCGCCAGAGGGACGGCGCCGGCCCCTTCGGCGATGATTCGCTTGTGCTCGATCAGCAACAGGACGGCCTCGGCGATCTCGTCCTCCGCGACCCGGATCGTGCGATCCAGGTACCGCTCCAAAAGCGGCCGCGTTATCCTACCAGGGGATTTAACGGCGATTCCGTCCGCCAGGGTCGGTCGAGCCGTGGCGGTAACGCCGACGACCTGAATTCCGGGCTTCACCGTTTTCACCGCAATCGCGATTCCGGAAGCGATGCCGCCTCCCCCGACGGGAACAAGGATCGTTCGAATGTCCGGTCGGTCTTTTAATATCTCCAGCGCGATGGTTCCCTGACCGGCGATCACCGCCTCATCATCGAAGGCGTGGATGAGAACCCTTCCTTCCGCCCGCTCGATTTCCCTGGCTTTTTCCACCGCGGCATCGAAGTCTTTTCCGTGAAGAACCACCCGGGCGCCATAAGACCGGCTCGCCTCCTGTTTGGCGATCGAGGCCCCTTCGGGCATAACGATCGTTGCGGAGATGCCGTGTGTTCGAGCCGCCAGGGCCACGCCTTGCGCGTGGTTTCCCGCCGAAGCCGTCACCACGCCCCCTCGTCGCTGCGCCACCGTCAGTTGAGCGATCCGGTTAAACGCCCCGCGGACTTTAAAGGATCCCGTCTTCTGAAGATTTTCAAGTTTTAAAAGAACCGGCATCCCCGCCTGAAGGCTCAGCGAGCGGGATGAAACCAGCGGGGTCGCGTCGATGGAGGATCGAATTGTTTTGTAGGCCCGTTTGATCGCTGTTAATCCGATCGACATGGGATGAGTATCCTTTTGGGAGAGAATTGAGTCTTTCTCTGTCACTATAGATAATTTCTTCAGGAAAAACAACCCGCGTCCGATCCGTTCTGTTGACAAGGTGTTCGGCTTATCTTATAGTGACTCATAGCGAAGATGACGACGATGACATCGAGGATCCTGATCGTGCAAGCGGGGGCCGGAATTTTGGCGGTCCTCCTGTTTTCAGGAACCCTGCTGACGACGCCGGCGGGGGCGCAGCCGCCGCCGGCCGTTGAACCGACGGGTTCCCCCGACGCCGAGGCACGGGAATTGCTGGACAAGGCCGTCGCGGCCGCCGGTGCGGGCGATCTGGAGCAGGCCCAGCTTACGTATCAACTTTTGCTCACGACCTATCCGCAATCGCCGGTGAAGGATCAGGTCTATTTCGGATTGGCCCAGATCGACCAGCAACAGCAGAATTATGCCGATGCCGTTGTCCAGTACCAAAAGTTGATCAGCGAATTCCCGGCTTCGCCGTTGATTGAGAAGGCCCGGCATGCCTTGGCCGAGGCCTATATTAGTCTCGGCCAGTACGACAGCGCCATCCCGATCCTGGAACGCGAGCGAAGTCTGAGTCCGGATCCGGCCGCCCGGCAGACGCTGACCGACCGCATCGTTGAAGTTTTTCTCAAGAAAAAGGATCGCGTCCAAGCCATCAATGAACTGTTGAAAAAAGAGACGAGTCATGAAGAGGAAAAGCAGGCGGTCGAAAACCGAGTGCAAGAGTTTTTGGATCTGAGCTCACGGTCGGAGCTCAAGGAGCTAATTCGTCAATTCCCCAAGGGGTATCCGGGCGATGCGGCTTTGCTGAAGCTGGCCGATCTTTACGAGTCGTCCAAGGAATACTTTGAGGCGGAGCGTGAACTGCGGCGCTTTTTGACGATTTATCCCAAGCACCGGGCCGTTTCGAAGGTGCGGGGCCGGATCGTCGCCATCAAACAGATCTATCTCAGCAACCAGCACCTGATCGGCGTCATGCTTCCGCTGTCGGGCCGACTGCAGCCGTTCGGTCAGCAGGTGCTCAACGGAATCCGGCTGGCGTTGGACCCCGCGTCCAACCCGGTTCCTGAAAAATTCGTCGGAATCGTCGTCAAGAACACGGAAGGGGAGACCACGGCGCTGCAGACCGGTCTGGATGAACTGGCACGGGAATACCGCGTGAGCGCCATCATCGGACCGATGCTAAGCCGCCAGGTGGCCGCCGCGGCTCCTCGGGCGGACTCCTACCGGATTCCGTTGTTGACACCGGCGGCGTCGCAGGATTGGTCTAAATCGTGGAGATATGTTCTGAGGAACTCCGTTACGAATCGACAACAGGCCAGCGAGATCGCGGCGTATGCCGTCAACTCGCTCCATCTGAAGCGCTTCTGCATCTTGCATTCCGATGACGGGTACGGAATGGAGATGATGAGGTTTTTCTCGGAAGAGGTCCTGAAATTGGGTGGCGAGATCATCGCACGGGCGTCGTACGACCCGCAGGCCACCGATTTTGGAGCGCAGATCAAGTATCTTAAGGAAACGGATCTCTCCAAATACGGCGTCCTGGGCCCGCCGCCCCAACAGAAGGGTGAGGTTCGGGAATACACACCCGGTTTCGATGCCGTTTTCCTTCCCGGCGATTACGATCAGGCCGGGCTGATCGCGGCCCAGTTGGCCTTTTATAATATTCAAGGCGTGACGCTTCTGGGCACAAACGGGTGGGACTCCCAGGATCTTTTCCGGATCGGCGGGAAATATATCGACGGTGGGATATTTGTGGACGGTTTCTTTCCCGGCAGTGCCGAACCGCAGGTGCAGTCCTTTGTGGAACGCTATCGCAACCGGTACGAGGAGGAACCGACGCTTCTGGCGGCCCAAGCGTATGACGCCGTCAGCCTGGTTCTCCGAGCCCTGCAACAAGGCGCCGTGACCGGCGAGGCCGTGCGGGATTTCCTTGGACGAATTCGAAACTTTTCGGGAGTCACCGGGTCGATCAGTTACACGCCGGACGGAGACCTGGCGAAACGGCTTTATGTGATACAGGCCAAGGACGGCAAATTCGTCCAGATCAATTAGGAGGCAGTACGCTGCGGTCTCCTCGGTCCCTGCGGCCTCGCATCTGGAACTTTTTGAGCAGCCTTAAGAATGAAAGTTTTTCCAGCAACATTATAGAATAGAGATATTTTTTTATGAATATCGATCATATCGTTCAGGAGATTTCGATCTCGGCCATCCCGATCCTTTTGGCGGTCATCTTTCACGAGGTGGCCCATGGCTGGGTGGCGAACAAGCGGGGCGATCCGACCGCTCGGCTGATGGGCCGCCTGACGCTCAACCCGCTGCCGCACATCGATCCGGTCGGGACAGTCATCATTCCGATTTTTTTGTTGATCGCCACCAAGGGCAGCTTCGTGTTCGGCTACGCGAAACCCGTCCCGGTGAATTTCATGAACCTTCGCCGGCCCAAGGAGGACATGATATTGGTGGCAGGCGCAGGCCCGGCCACGAATCTGCTCCTGGCGATCCTCTGCGGGTTCCTGTTTCGAATGATCTTGGCGATCAACCCGAGTCTCATACTGCATCTGCGTCCGGGAGGCGGACCGTCCGCCTGGAGCGATCCGGTCGCGATCATCCTGATTCCGATTCTGCTGATGCTTATTGAAGCGGTGAAATGGAACGTCGTCTTGGCGATCTTCAACATGATCCCCATCCCGCCGTTGGACGGCGGGCGGGTCATGGTCGGACTTCTTCCCGACCGGCAATCGGAGGCCTGGAGCAGCATCGAGCCGTTTGGGTTTTTTATCATCATTGCGCTCGTCCTCCTGGATCCGTTCGGGTTCTGGTCGCAGATTATCTCGCCGCTGATTATGAACATGATGATGTGGATCCTGGGCATCAACCCGTTCTTTTTTTAAGACCCATCGAAAAGGAGGCACCCGAGGGTGAAATCGCAAAAAAAGCGCATGCTGAGCGGGATGCAACCCAGCGGGCGTTTGCATCTGGGAAATCTACTGGGGGCGCTGGACAACTGGATTAAATACCAGAGAGACTACGACGCTTATTTTTTTGTGGCGGACTGGCACGCCCTGTCGACGAATTATGCCGACACCCATAAGATTCGCGAGTACGTTCAGGAGATGCTGATCGACTGGCTTTCGGCCGGGATCGACCCCGAGAAATGCACCGTCTTCATTCAGTCCCGACTTCCGGAGCATGCCGTGCTGCACCTGCTCCTGTCGATGATCACGCCGGTGCCGTGGCTGGAGCGGAACCCCACCTACAAGGAGAAGATCGAGGAACTTCGCGAGCGGGATCTGACGACGTACGGTTTTCTGGGATATCCCGTCCTTCAGTCGGCCGATATTCTGATCTACAAGGCCGATGTGGTGCCGGTGGGCGTGGATCAGCTTCCGCATCTCGAATTGACGCGCGAGTTGGCGCGACGGTTTAACAATCTCTACAAGACCGTGTTTCCCGAGCCGCAGCCCCTTCTCACGGAGGTGCCGAAACTTTTGGGAACCGACGGGCGGAAAATGAGCAAGAGCTACAACAACGCGATCTATCTCTCCGATCCCGAACCGGTCGTGCGTGAAAAACTCCGGACGATGGTGACCGATCCGGCCCGGATCCGGCGGACCGATCCGGGCAATCCGGATGTCTGTCCCGTCTTCTCCTATCATAAGATCTTCTCCGAGATCGGGGTCGTCGACCGGGTCAACACGGAATGCCGGACGGCCGCCATCGGCTGCATTGACTGCAAAAAGCTGGTGGCCGACCGGATGGTCCATCGGCTCGACCCGATCTGGAAGGAGCGGGAGAAGTGGGTGAAGCATCCCAAGAAGGTTGAAACGGTTGTGACCGAAGGCACGAAGAAGGCCGGTCAGGTGGCCCGACAGACCCTCGACGAGGTTCGGGAGGCGATGAAGATATAACATGCACCCTAATCTCATCCAATTCGGTCCCGTCACGATCCGCTACTACGGGCTGATGTATTTCATCGCGGCAATGGTCGGCGGCTGGCTGCTCGCCAAAGAGGTCCGCCGGAAGGGGATCCCGCTCTCGATCGACGACAGCTGGAACCTGATCATGTACTGTCTTTTGGGCGGGATCCTGGGCGCCCGGATCTATTACGTCGCGTTCAACTGGTCTTACTACGGCGAAAATCCTTCGGAGATCCCCGCGATCTGGCACGGCGGTCTTGCGATTCACGGCGGACTCATCGGCGGGGTGCTGATCGGGATCTGGTTCGTTCGTCGTCACCGCGTCTCATTTTGGCAACTGGCCGATGCCGGCGCGCCGAGCGTTATCCTGGGCCAGGCCTTCGGACGATTTGGAAATTTCATGAACGGGGATGCGCATGGTACGCCGACGACGATGCCGTGGGGCATCGTTTTTCCACCCGGGAGCATCGCCGGACAACAGTTTGGTTCGGTCCCGCTCCATCCGACCATGCTGTACGAGCTGGTGCTGAACGTGATGACCTTTGCCTTTCTCTGGTCCGTCCGGAAGCGTCCCTGGGGCGACGGTTTCATCTTCTGTCTCTATCTGATCTGCTATTCCGTTGTCCGTTCCATCGTGACCTTCTTCCGCGCCGACGATTTGTATCTGGGACCCTTGCGCGCGCCGCATGTGGCGAGCGTTCTGCTCATTCTCGCTGCGGGAGGGTATATCATTAAAAACAGGCTCTGGGAACAAAAAGCGGTTCCGTCCGGAAAACCAAAACGGAGATGAGCAGGTTCCTCGTTGGAACGATCCGGCGGGTCGCCCAGATAAAGGGCGAGGCAGAGCCTCGCCCCGGAGGACAGGACCCGCTTGTAAGACAAGATGATTGATCGAAAGCCGCTTCGATGAAACCCTGCTGCCTTCAGTCCATGAAACGGTACATCAAGAAACAGCGGGACGTCGCGACCTGCGACGGCTGCGGCCAACTGCTGCTGGCTTATGGAAATCCGCGGGATCTTGAAGAAACGAAAAAGGCGTTGACGGCCCAGGGCGTGCCGTTCGAAGTGGAGGCATTCAGTCATCTTCAGGTGATTGCGAAACCGAGGCTCAAAAAAAAATGATCGCGGCCAGACCGTTTCATTGGTCCTTTTACACCTTCGCGCCGTTTACCGTGGCCATGCTCTTTCTGGACTCGAAATGGGTTTTGGCCCACGGGCTGAATGGACAAGTCCTGGACAACATCTTCGTGCCCCTTTATGTCTACGCCATGTATCGGACGATGCCGGATGAACGCCTGAAGAAGATCATGTTGATCACGATCCCGGTGTCGGCGGTCGGCGAAATCTTTTTTAGTATGGGAATCGAGCTCTACACCTACAAGTTCGGCTATGTCCCGATCTATGTCCCGTTCGGCCATGCGCTCGTCATCGGGAGCGGCTTTCAGCTTCTCTGGTATTCAAAAGTTCACAATCGTTCCGACGGTATCATCAAACTATTTTTGTCGCTCTATGCCGTTCTTTTCCTCGGCGTCTTTCTGGTTTTCCATGACAGCTTCACGATCCTTCTCGGCCTGCTTTATTTTCTGGGCGTTTTTGCGATGAAGCAAAGGGTGATCTACATGTTCATGCCGCTCTTCGTCCTGTTCGTCGAGTTCGTCGGAACGGCTTTCGGCTGCTGGTCCTGGTCTCCCAAACCATTCGGTTTCTTATCCACCACCAATCCGCCCATGGGCTCGGTCATGTTCTATGTCTATCTGGATATCATCGTCATGGTTCTGGGGAGTGCGTGGGCGACTTTTTCAAGTGAACAGCCGTTGACAATCGGCAAAAGGATATGATATTTTGAAAATCGATTTGATAGGCGATGGGGTTCGCCGTTAACCGTCCCAATAATTTCCAGGACTGATGACCCCTACTCCGTGAAAAACCGAGTAGGGGTTTTTTGTTGTCTGAAGAAAGCCCGGCGACGTTTCTTTTTTTTGGTAAAGGGGAAGTTCAACGTGGAAAACAATCTCCTAATCGCCATGACCTGGTTGATCCTGGCCCTCGCGGCCTCTCTGATCTCGATACGGATCGGCGTCTCGGTGGCCCTGGTCGAGATCCTGGTGGGCACTCTGGGGGGAAATTTCATTGGATTGCACCCCAACGACTGGATCAATGTGCTGGCCGGTTTTGGAAGCGTCGTCCTCACCTTCTTGGCCGGGGCCGAGTTGGACCCAAAAGTGCTCCGGAGAAAATGGAAGGAGAGTCTCGGCATCGGATTCGCCTCGTTCTTCGCGCCGTTTCTCGGTGCGATGGCCTATGCCTACTGGGTGGCGGGCTGGTCGCCGGAATCGTCCCAGATCGCGGGCATTGCGCTGTCGACCACTTCGGTGGCGGTGGTGTATGCCGTCATGGTCGAACGAGGGTACAACCAGACCGAACTGGGCCAGGTGATCCTGGCCGCCTGCTTCATTACGGACCTGGGAACCGTGCTGGCGCTGGGATTGCTGTTTGCGAGTTATGATTTATGGCTTGTGGTTTTTGTGGCCGTGTTGGCCTTGTCCCTCTGGCTCCTGCCGCGGACGACCCCTTGGGTCTTCTCACGCATGGGCAGCCACATCAGCGAGCCGGAAACAAAATATATCTTGATCGTGCTGTTCGGCCTCGGCGCCCTTTCGATGGCCGCCAAGAGCGAGGCGGTGCTTCCCGCTTACCTCATCGGGATGGTGTTGGCGCCGGTCTTTCTGGCGAATCGGACACTGGCACAGCGACTGCGCGTCATGACCTTCACACTGCTGACCCCGTTTTACTTTCTGAAAGCCGGAGCCCTGGTGAATCTATCCGCTATGACGACCAGCGTGGTCTTGATCGGCATCTTTCTGGCGGTCAAGATCGCGGCCAAGTTTATCGGCGTCTGGCCATTGACCCATTTCTTCCGGTTCGGAAAACGGGAGGGTATGTACACCACGCTGCTCATGTCTACGGGGCTGACGTTCGGGACGATCTCGTCGCTATACGGACTGAGCCATAAACTGATCAATCAAACTCAGTACACTATCCTTGTGACGGTCGTCATTTTGAGCGCCGTCGTGCCGACCGTCTTCGCCGAGCGCTGGTTTGATCCCAACGGAAAGGCCGAGAAGGACGAGGAGGGATTGACGGATTCGCGCAAAGAGATTAAAACGGTATCACCCGCAGCGGTCTTTAAAAAAGGAGAAAACTGATGTTCTCAAAAATCCTCATCGCACATGACGGCTCGGAAGGGGCGAAGAAGGCGCTGAGCCTGGCGATTGATCTGGCCAAACGTTATCAAGCCGAGCTGCATTCCATCTCGGTCGAGGAACATCTGCCGCATTATGCCGCCACGGTCGGCGAGGTGTTAGAGGCGCGCTCCGAGGCGGACGACTATTTCAAAAAGATCACGAAGGACGCCGAGGTTCTCGCAACCCAACAAGGCGTCATGCTTCATTCGCATGTCGTGCCCGGTCACGAAGTCGAGACGGTCGTCACTTTCGCTAAGGAGAAGGGTTTCGATCTCCTTGTGATCGGCTTCATGGGCCACTCGAAAATCTTCGGCCGGATCTGGGGCAGCACTTCACAAAATCTGACCCGCCTTTCACCTTGCACGGTTTTGGTGGTTAAGTAATAAGCATCCCGTCAAAACCACAATATCTCGTTAGCTCCATATTTTGTTCCCCCATATCTTGAATTTCTTCTTGACAACGAAATCGATTCTGCTATAGTAGCATCCAAACAAACGGCTACTATATCTTGTAGGTGGGGAAGGGTGAATGGAGCAGAACGTTCACGAGGCCCATACAGCACTGACCAAAGAACAGATCCAAGCCGTCATCAATCAAAAGTTGGATAATACGATTTACTGGTTGAACAAAGCCTATGATGCAAGACCCCAGGACCCGGCGGCCGAGAAAACGCTTTTGGAGTTGATGGCCGAGCTGCAGAAAATGAAACGGGAAGCCAACGAGAACCTCGGGGTCAAAACCCGTCGCGAGCCGAAAGAGCGTCAACGTCATACCCACGGCGGTTTTAACGCGCATAGCGAGCGCACGCCGCGCCCGTGAAGATGGAGTTTGCAACAGAGACCGGATCCCTTGACATTCATTCGGGGGTGGGACTACCATTGGGCCTGTGAGCATGGATGATCTCCAAACATCGTACGCCGTCAAACTGCCCGCCTTTGAAGGTCCGCTGGATCTTCTGCTTCACCTGATTAAAAAGAACGAGGTTCATATCTACGATATCCCGATTGCGCTGATCACCCGCCAGTACCTGGAATACCTGGACCTGATCAAGTCATTGAATCTGGCGGTCGCCGGAGATTTTTTGGTGATGGCCGCAACGCTGATCCATATCAAGTCCAAGATGCTTCTTCCTCCATCCGAGACGGATGAAGAGGAAGAAGACGAGGACCCGCGCACCGAGCTGGTGATGCGGTTGTTGGAGTACCAGCGTTTTAAGGATGCCGCGCAGGGTCTGGAGGCGCGCGAACAGGAATGGCGCGAGGTATTCCACCGCCCGGTCTCGCTCGGAAGCGGGGAGCCGACGGATGAAATCAACCTCGTGGATCTGAGCTTATTTGATCTCCTGGAAGCCCTCCGAGGTGTGATGCAGCGTGCGCCGGAGAAAAAGGACCTGGAGATTGTGGTGGATGCGCTGTCGGTTCAGGAACGGATGGGCCTGATCCTGGACCGGCTGGATGCGCAGGAAAGCATCACCTTTGCGTCATTGTTTGATGACGACACCACGCGTCTTGCGATGGTCGTGACCTTTCTGGCGTTGTTGGAGTTGATCCGACTGAAACGGTTGCGCATTCTTCAAACCGAACTTTTTGGCGCGATACGCATATGGAAGAGCACGAGCTTACAGCCGTTCTAGAGGCGGTTCTTTTTGTTTCGGGTGAGCCGATGTCGTTGGAGGACCTGGCCGAGGTCCTCGAAGGGACCGATTCGGAACGAATCCGACAGGCCTTGGAGCATTTGCGCCAAAACTACGAATCCGCCGGTCGGGGCCTTCAGATGGTGGAGGTGGCCGGAGGATACCAGATCGCCACCCGCCCCGAGTGTTCCCCCTGGATCCGCTCCCTCGAGAAGATAAAGACCGCGACCCGATTATCCCGTTCCGGCTTGGAGACCCTGGCGATCGTGGCCTACAAACAGCCGGTGACGCGCGGAGAGATCGAAGCGATTCGCGGCGTGGATTCGGCGTATGTCCTCAAGACGCTTCTGGAACGCCGCATCGTGAAGATCGTCGGCCGACGAGAAGGGCTGGGCCGGCCCATGATTTATGGCACCACGCGCGAATTCCTCCAGTATTTTGGCTTGAAGGATCTATCCGAGCTGCCTGCGCTGAAGGAATTTAAAGAGGTGGCCGAAACCCTGCCGGAACATGAACCGATCCATGAACCGGCGGGCGACATGACGCATTAATTTGTTTATCATAGGGGCTTGCGTCTCCCCCTCCGCTCCGTACCGAGGATTTCCAACCGACCTGAAATCATGGCCGCCATGGCAAAACGCTCCGCATCCAGAAAAGGTCAGGCCCAACTGCTCTGCCGGATGCTTCGCTTGTTCTACGACAAGGGATGGGTGGCCGGGACCGGCGGGGGAATCTGCGCCGTCAACGGGCCGAAATCGGTTCTCATGGCGCCGACCGGCGTTCACAAAGAAGCGGTCAAACCTTCCGACCTGTTCGTCGTGGATCGCCGCAGCGGTGCGGTCATCCGGCCGCCCAAGAGTCGATCCTTGACCGTTTCCGAATGCGCTCCCATCTTCTGCGCGATCATGAACCGGCGAAGCGAGGATCAGGACTTCGGCGAGCTCAGTCGAGCCGCTTTGCCTGTCCGAGCGCGGGGAGCGGGGGCATCGGAGGACAAAGGTCGCATTATCCGCACGGGCCCCCGATATAAACAGATCGGTTCGGTCATGCACAGCCATGCGCTCTCGTCCGTCCTCGCGGCCGATCTGGCCGGGGATCGTGATCATATTGTGATGGAAGGTCTGGAGATGTTAAAGGGCATCCGCGGGGTTTCGAACCAATCAAAGCACGCCGTCCCCGTGATCCACAATACGTCTCGAGAGCGGGATCTGCTGGACGAGATCCGTCGGGTGCTTGAGAACCCCCTTTTCGAAGAGACCTTCTGCATCCTTGTCCGAGATCATGGGGCTTATATTTGGGGAGAGGATATTTGGGAGACCAAACGGCATGCCGAAGTCTATCATTTCCTCTTTGAGGCCGTTGTGGCGCGGTCGGAGCGAAACCAAAGCAGTCTGCCAAGATAATAAGAAAGCCGGTTCGCGGCTGTGCCGCGAGAGGCGAGGGGCTTGGGGGTATCTGAGATTTCAAATTTGAAATTTGAAAACCGCACGAGCCCCCAAATAAAAATAGGAGGGTCACGATGTATACCTGTTCATGCTGTCAGCAATCGTTAGACCGGACCAAGATCGACGTACAAAGCGTCGCCGACGCGGTGGAGAAAGACAAGCTCACCGCGAAGGACGTGTTCAAGCGGACCTACATCGGCCACGGCAAGCAATCCAGCGTCTTTGTCTTCCAAGGGCACAAAGGCCCGTTCAAAAAACATGTCCATGTGACGCATGACGAGATCGGTTATGTCTTGAAAGGATCGGGAAAAGTCATGGTGGGGGATCGGGTGCAAGAGGTCCGGGAGGGAGATATCTGGGTGATCCCGGCCAACACCCCCCACGGCGGAGAATTTCAGACCGAGCCGACCCAGGTTCTCTTCGTTTCTTCGCCCATTGATAATCCGGAGAATCCGGACCGGGTCTGGCTGGATTAAAAGTCGGGTGGAAGGAGGTGGGCGTGTCGGAGACCGAGCGGATCAATTTCGAGAAAATGAGCCGGTTTCAGTTCGACCGGGCCGCAGAGGCGATGGCGCTGGACCCGGAAACCCGGGGACTGCTCAAAATGCCGTTCCGGGAGATCCAGGTCAAGATACCGGTCCGGATGGACGACGGCCATCTGGAGGTTTTTATCGGCTATCGGGTCCAACACAACAACGCCCGAGGGCCGATGAAGGGCGGGATCCGGTATCATCCCGAAGTCGATCTGGGTGAAATCCGCTCGCTCGCGGCCCTGATGACCTGGAAAACGGCCGTGGTTAATATCCCGTTCGGGGGCGCCAAGGGGGGAATCGTTTGCGATTCGAAGCGTCTGTCACCCGCCGAAACGGAACGGATGACCCGAACCTTCATCTCCATGCTCGATACGGTGATCGGACCGTATCAGGATATCCCGGCACCGGATGTCAACACCAATCCCCAGGTGATGGCCTGGATCATGGACGAGTACAGTCGGCGGCATGGCTACACCCCCGGCATCGTCACCGGCAAACCGGTCGACGTGGGCGGTTCGAAGGGACGGGAAGAGGCGACCGGCCGCGGATGCGTCTTCGTTCTTCAGGAAGCCGCCCGGGATTATAACCTGGATCTCGGGAAGGCCCGTATCGTGATTCAGGGAATCGGCAACGTGGGAAGCCATGTCGCCCGGTTCATGACCGAGTTGGGCGGCCGGGTCGTCGCCATCAGCGACAGCGGGGGCGGAATCTACAATCCCGACGGCCTGCCGATGGACCGCGTGCTGGCCTACAAATCGGAGAAACGGAATCTGTCCGGATTTCCCGGGTCACGGTCCGTTACGAACGAGGCGCTGCTGGAACTGGACTGCGACATCCTGATTCCCTCCGCCCTCGGGGGCGTCATCCACAAGTTCAACGCCGATCGGATCAAGGCCAAGATGATCGCCGAAGCGGCCAACAACCCGACGACCACGACGGCGGATGAGATCCTTGAAAAAAACGGAGTGGTCGTCATCCCGGACATCTTGGCCAATGCCGGAGGCGTGACCGTTTCCTATTTCGAGTGGACGCAAAACCTGCAGCAGCTTTCTTGGGAAGAAGAGCAGGTGAATCGCGAGCTCCGCAAGATCATGACCCGGAGCTATCAACACGTGGCTTCGGTCGCTCGAGAAAAAAGGGTTTCGCTTCGCGTGGCCGCCTATATCGTGGCGCTTGAAAAAGTGGCTCGGGCCACCCGCTTGCGCGGAATTTGAAGGCTTATTATAGGGGCTCGCGTCGCCCCCTCCACACATCGGCTGCAAACCGCCGAGTGCAGGCCGGCAAAGCCGGATGGAGCCTCCCCCTCTCGCTCGTCTTGCTCGCTGGCTTACGGGACGAGATCCTCGCCGAAGACGCCCATCTTCTTAAATTTCTGATAGCGTTGTTCAAGCAAGTCGTCGGTCTTCAAACCGTCGAGCTTGGCCAGTTGGCTCTCGATCGCTTTTTCAAGGATCTCGGCCATCTGCGGGGGATCTTTGTGGGCCCCGCCGACCGGTTCCGGCACGATTTCGTCGATGACGCCCAATGATCGGAGGTCCTTGGCCGTCATTTTCAAGACGTCCGCCGCGTCCGGGGCCTTGGCGCTGTCGTTCCAGAGAATGGCGGCGCAACCTTCCGGCGAGATCACGGAGTAGATGGAGTGCTCCAACATCAGGATGCGGTCTCCGACCCCCAGGGCCAGCGCGCCGCCGCTCCCGCCTTCCCCGATCACGATGGAAACAATCGGCACCGCGAGTCGAGACATCTCGATCAGATTCCGGGCGATCGCCTCGGCTTGCCCGCGTTCTTCGGCCCCGATTCCGGGATAGGCCCCCGGCGTATCGATGAAGGTGATCACCGGCTTCATGAATTTTTCGGCTTGTCTCATCAGGCGCAATGCTTTTCGGTATCCTTCCGGATGGGGCATGCCAAAGTTGCGGTCGATCCGTTCCTTGACGCTCCGGCCTTTCTGATGTCCAATAATCACGACCGGTCGGTTGCGAAAAATCCCGACGCCTCCGACGATGGCATGGTCGTCTCCGTAGAGGCGATCCCCGTGAAGCTCGACAAAATCATGGATCATGAACGCGATGTAATCCAGGGTATTGGGCCGGTTCGGATGCCGGGCCAGTTGTGTCCGTTGCCAGGGAGTGAGCTTGGCGAAGATTTCGGCCAGTACCTCCTGGGCTTTTTTCTCAAGCACCTCGATCTCGCGGTGAATCAGCGGGTCGGTTTTAGCGAAGGGCTTTAGTTTTTCGATCTTCTCTTCGAATTCAACGATCGGCTTTTCGAAATCCAAGTGATCCTTCAATGAGCGACTCCTTATGTATCTTTGACGATCACCGTAAGACAACGGTCCCCTTGCCGAATTCCCGTTCAACATCGGTGATAAACAGATCGGTCGGTTTGATCCGAACCTCTTCATTCACCGCGATCGTGGACTCGGATTGATTGGGCATCCCCAGACGAAGATAGACGGGGCATGAACCGCGGTGACGGAGCAGGATTTCTTTTAGGCGGTGAAGATCCTGGGAGGTCAACCCGGTGGAATTGAGGCAGATATCCACGCGACGGGTGGCCTGTTCCCGGACGTTGGCCAGCGGTTCAATGCTCATGGCTTTGACCTTGGCTCCTTTCTCGCCTTTGTCGACGAATCCCGTGACGAAGAGCGGGGTGTCCGGCGTCAGGATCGCCGAGGTCTTCTTGTACAAGTCCGGGAAAACCAGAATCTCGATCGTGCCTTGCAGATCTTCCAATGTCAGATAGGCCATCTTGTCGCCGCGTTTGGTGGTCGTGATTTTCTGTTGGGCGATGATGCCGCACAGCTTGACCTGCCGATCTTCCGGGACGTCGTCCAGGGTTTCGGCGTTGGCCGTGGCATAGCTCCGTAATTCATCCGCATATCGCGCCAGCGGATGGCTGGTGATGTAGAAACCGATGCTTTCCTTTTCAAGCCGCAGCATCTGTGACTCATCCCACTCTTCCAGAGGCGGAAGCGGGTCGGGATCGGACCGCTTCTCCGGACCGGATTCTTGACCGAACAATGCGGCCTGTCCTTGAAGCCGGTCTCGCTGCGCAACGTTTCCTTCCTCGATGGCCTTTTCCATGACGGCCGTCATCTGCGCCCGCTTGGCCTTCGTCGAGTCCAGGGCGCCGCTCTTGATGAATCCCTCGATCGCGCGGCGGTTGACCCTGCGGGAATCGATCCGTCGGCAGAAATCAAAAATGGAGCTGAACGGTCCGCCCTGTTCACGGGCCTCGCGGATCGAGTCGATCGCGTTGTCGCCCACGTTCTTGATGGCGGCGAGGCCAAACCGAATTCCGTCCTCCACGACCGTGAAGTCTCGCCGACTTTCGTTGACATCGGGCGGGAGGATCTGGATTCCCAGGGCCCGGCATTCCGTAATGTACCGTACCACCTTGTCGGCGTTTCCCATCTCGCTGGAAAGCAGGGCGGCCATGAACTCGACCGGATAATGCGTTTTCAGATAGGCGGTCTGGTAGGAGATCAGGGCATAGGCCGCGCTGTGGGATTTATTGAATCCGTAGCCGGCGAAATAGGCCATAAGATCGAAAAGTTTCTCGGCTTTCTTTTCGGGGATTCCGTGGTCTCGCGCTCCCTTAATGAACCGTTCCTTCTGTTTCTCCATCTCCTCCGGTTTCTTCTTTCCCATCGCCCGCCGGAGCAGATCGGCCTGCCCCAGGCTGAATCCGGCCAAGACGTTGGCGATCTTCATCACCTGTTCCTGATACACGATGACGCCGTAGGTCTCCTTCAGAATGTCTTTGAGTTCGGGCAGTTCGTATTTGATCGGAACGAGACCGCGCTTCCGCTTGATGAAGTCGTCCACCATTCCGCTCCCGATCGGGCCCGGGCGATACAAGGCCAGAATGGCGATTAAATCCTCAAACCCCTCCGGTTTGAGTTTGACCAGCAGGTCGCGCATCCCCCGACTTTCCAACTGGAAGACGCCGATGGTTTCACTGGAGGAGAGCTGTTGGTAGGTTTTCGGATCATCCAGCGGGATATCCGCGGGCCGGACGGCCTCTTCGATCGACCGTTTCTTATTGATCAGTTTGACGGCCTGATCGATGACCGTAAGCGTCCGGAGACCCAGAAGATCAAATTTGACCAGCCCGATTTTTTCCAGTTCGTCTTTGGCATATTGGGTGACGATTTCGCCCTTGGCTCCCCGGTACAACGGCACGTGTTCCGTCAGCGGTTCTTCCGAAATGACGACGCCGGCGGCGTGCGTGGACGCGTGGCGGGCCAGTCCCTCCAGCGAGCGGGCCAGCGTTAGAAGCTCCTGGATTTTGGGTTCGGTTTTGGAGAGCTCCTGCAAACGCGGTTCGGCCTTGACGGCTTCGTCCAATGTGATCCCCAGCGTGTTCGGAATAAGTTTGGCCACTTTGTCCACCTCGGCGTAGGGGAGCTCCAGCACACGTCCCACGTCCCGAATCACGGCCTTGGCGGCCATCGTTCCAAATGTGATGATCTGACAGACATGATCCGAGCCGAATTTTTCGGTGACGTAACGGATCACCTCCTCCCGCCGGTCCATGCAAAAGTCCATGTCAATGTCCGGGAGCGAAACACGTTCGGGGTTTAAAAACCGCTCGAACAGCAGATCGTACCTCATCGGATCGATATCCGTAATCCTCAAGGCATAGGCCACGAGGCTTCCGGCGGCCGAGCCCCGGCCCGGTCCGACCGGAATGCCGTGCGAACGGGCATAATTGATAATATCCCAAACGATCAGAAAATAGCCGGCGTATCCCATGCTATTGAGAACGGCCAGCTCGGTCGCGAGGCGTTGACCGTATACCTCGTCCGCTGGGAAATCCGGAGACTTGTTTTTAAGCCGTGCAGCCAACCCTTCCCGGGCCAGTTTCTCAAGAAACTGGTCGCGGGTGAACCCTTCCGGGACTTTATAATGAGGAAGATGGAATTGATCAAAGGTGAGGTCGAGGTTGCAGCGTTCCGCAATCAGCTTTGTATTGAGAACGGCTTCGGGAAGCTCGAAAAAATTCGCGGCCATTTCCTCGGCCGACTTGAGATAGTTTTCTTCCGATCCAAACCGCATCCGATCCGGCTCATTCACCGTTTTTCCGGTCTGAAGGCAGAGGAGGATGTCGTGCGCGCGCGCGTGGTTGCGGGTTAAATAGTGGGCGTCATTGGTGGCGGCGAGGGCCATCCCGGTTTTTCGATGAAGCTCGACCAGTTCTTTGTTGATTTTTTGTTGCGCCTCGAGTCCGTTGTATTGGACTTCGAGGTAAAAGTTTCCTTTTCCCAAAATTTCCTCGTATTCTCCGGCCGCCGTCAGCGCTTTTTCCGGTTCACCGGCGGCCAGCAACATCGGAATTTCACCGCGGAGACAGGCCGATAGGCCAATCAACCCCTCGTGATGTTTTTGGAGCAATTCCTTGTCGATGCGGGGTTTATAGTAGAAGCCGTCGAGGTGGGCGATGCTCACGAGCTTGATCAGATTTTTATATCCCGTGCGGTCGGCCGCCAGCAGGATTAAGTGATGGTATTCATGATGAAGTCCGCCGGACTCTTTATCGCGATGACTTTTGGGGGCGACATACATCTCACAGCCGATAATCGGCTTGATCCCGGCCGCCCGCGCTTTCTGGTAAAACTCGATTGCGCCAAAAAGATTTCCGTGATCGGTGATGGCCAAGGCCGGCATCCGGAAAGAAACCGCCTGTTGAAGGAGAGCATTGATCGGGTTCGCGCCGTCCAACAGGCTATACTGGGTGTGGCAATGGAGATGGACGAAATCGGAATGCTTCATGGGTTTGTGAGCCAGGGTTAAATTCCAAGTCATTTTACCGTTATGCTTAGGAAGAAGTCAATCAAGCCAAAATGTTGACCGGGGCGATCAGACCCGATGAGTGGGTCGTCCCGACCCCAGAGCAAGGTGTCGCGATCGGAATCCATCAACAGGTTTAGTGTAAATCGGATTGGAAACTGTCTAAGATCTTAAACAAGTCAGAATCACCTGAAAATTAAAGGTCAACTGGTCTGTTTGTTTCAAATTGTCCACCCTTTTTGACAACGTCTGGTCAAAAGAAAACGAATCTTGCTGTTACGTGATCGTGATTATTATTGAGAAGGGTTGATTTCGCTTTGTGATATTGAGAGGTTTGGCGCTAGGTAGAACGGATTCCGGTTTAGAAGGTTGAAGTGGCATGGTCATTGCACATTAGTGTTTATAAAGAATGATATGCGTCATCAACACGAGAAGGAATTCTTTAAAAAGCGAGCCAAGCATGCCGTTTAGAAACCGAGAAGAGGCCGCACGATTACTGGCCGAGAAGCTGATCGGATACCGTGGTCAAAATCCACTGGTCCTGGCCATCCCTCGGGGCGCCGTTCCCATGGCCCATATCATGGCCGAGGCTCTGGAGGGTGAGGTGGATGTGGTGTTGGTTCACAAGCTCGGGGCACCGGGTCAACCGGAACTGGCGATCGGTTCGGTGGATGAGAGGGGTCAGGTCTATGTGGGCGAGCATGCCGGCAGCCTGGGGGTCGGTGACGAATACATCGCCCGGGAAAAAAAAGCGCAGATGAAAATCCTGAGCGGCCGCCGCGCGCTCTACACGCCCGTGCATCCTCCCATTGATCCTTCGGGACGCATCGTCATTGTGGTAGACGACGGAATCGCCACCGGTGCCACCATGGTGTCCGCACTCCGCGCCGTGCGGGTCCAAAAACCGTCCAGGCTGATTGCGGCAACGGCGGTGGCATCCCGTGAGGCCTTACAAATGATCCGAGGGATGGCGGAGGAGGTCGTGTGTCTGGAGGTTCCGGAGATTTTTTATGCGGTCGGACAGTTTTTTCTTGAATTCCCCCAGGTCTCGGATGAAGAGGTGATTACGCTTCTCAAGCAGAGTCGCTCCAAGGCCGGCAACGTAAACCGATTGGCGTGAGGGGCAGGGTCATCTGCCCAACCTACCATAATAAGGAGGAAGCCCATGCCGCTCTATGAGTATGAATGCACATCGTGCGGGAAGATCTTCACGGCCGCTCTGTCGCTTCGAGAACACGACGAAAAAAAAGTGATCTGTCCCGGCTGCGGTTCAAAGAAAGTGGAACAACTGATCACCCCGTTCATCGCAAAAACCGATCGCAAGAGCTGACTCAGAGCGTTCGGAGGTCGAACCGTTGAATCAAGCGCACGTTGTTTGCGCCACAAAACCGGAGGAGTGCCATGTTGGGAAAATTTCGTTTGCGGATTCGCGTTCAGATCGTCCTCGTCGGTCTTGTTTTTTCAACGACTCTTGTTGCGCCGGAAATTTCACTTGCCCTTGATGGCGCCAAGTTGTATGGTGCTAAATGTATTGCCTGTCATGGTCCTAAAGGGGAGGGGACCCAAGTGGGTCCGGCCTTGAAAGGCGATCCGTTCATTACCCAAGGAACGCCGGCCGAGATCAAAAAAGTGATCCTGTCGGGCCGGACGCAGAAGGAAAAGAAGTATCCAAACATCGCGAACCCGATGCCGGATGGACTGGCCTCGGAGGCCGAAGCGGATGCCCTGGTCGTCTACCTGAAGGGTGATTTACAAAAGTAGCGTATAGATAGGATGAAAAAAGAAGGGAGGGCTGCGGAGATGCTTCAAGGAACATAATCGGTTATCAATCCGTTTGCGCATCACCTTGGATCTCAACCCGTTTGGTGAAAATCCAAGAACTCATGCCGCACAAGGAGGAAAGGACATGGATCATCGGTCTCATTTGCAAGTTCGTTGCGGAATCGTTTTAGCGGCCGGAGAAGGCAAGCGCCTTCAACCGTTCATCCGGCGATTATGTGGTAAGGATCTTCCCAAACAGTACGTCAATTTCATCGGAACGCGATCGATGCTGGAGCATACCTTTCACCGCGTCGAGACGCTGATTCCTCCCGACCGTCTCTTCACGGTAGTGGCGCGGCATCACCTGAGACATCCGGAGGTGTGCCGACAGCTTTCCGACCGCCCTGAGGGCAACGTGATCCTTCAGCCTGAAAACAAAGAAACGGGGCCGGGGATTCTCCTTCCGCTGGTCCATGCCTATAAGCATTATCCCGAAGCGGTGGTCGCGCTCTTCCCGTCGGATCATTTCATCCTGGAGGAAGAGCTGTTCATGCATCACGTGGACCAGGCCTGTCGTGTGGTGGAGCGGGACCCGTCTCGCCTGGTTTTGTTGGGGATGGAGCCCAATGCGCCGGAGCCGGAGTACGGCTATATTCTGCCGGTCGGGGATACGGACACGCCGTCCCGATTGGGAATGCGCCCGGTTTCCCGGTTTATCGAGAAGCCCGATCTCCACGCAGCAAGGGAATTGTTTCATAACGGAGGATTGTGGAACACGATGGTGATGGCCTTCAAGGCCAAGACGCTTCTGGCGCTGGCCCGGAAAGTGGCTCCGGCTCTCTGCCGTTCATTCCAACGGATCTGGAGTTCGATCGGGACGTCCGCCGAGACCGAGGTCATGGAGGAGGTCTACCGAAAAATAAAACCCGTAAATTTCTCCAAGGGGCTGCTCGAGGCCATTTCGATTCAGTATTCCTCCCATCTGGATGTGCTTCCGGTCCGGGATGTGTTTTGGAGTGACTGGGGATCCGAACATCGGATTAAAAGCATGCTTAGGCAAATGAATCATCCACAGGAGTTAATCAAGGTTCAAACGGCTTGAAAAGGCGAATGGGGCGGGGGTAATGATATAAACGGAAGTCTCTTGACAATAAACGCTTGAGAACATCATGGGAGGGATCAACAATGAAGAAGAAAACGAATCAGACGAGTGACGCATCCAAATCCGACTTCTCTGAAGCGGTTAATTTAAGCCCGGGACTTCGTGAACAGATCGCTCAAAAGGCCTTCGAACTGTACGAAAAGCGGGGTTGGGTCCACGGCTTAGACGTCGGGGATTGGCTGGAGGCCGAACGGTTGGTCTTATCCGAGATCCAAACAGGGAACAAGACCCGGACCAAGGCCCCATCTAAAGCGGAGACCGATCCCAAGGTTAAAACGCCGCTCCGGGAAAGAACAGTCGCAACCAAGCCGGGGCCGGTTTTGGGTCGACCTTGACCCGTAGGACGGAAGGAGTACCGCGATGTTCCAGATCCGAATCCATGGGCGGGGCGGGCAGGGTGTCGTGACGGCTGCCGAGATCCTGGCCATTGCGGCCTTTCTCGATGGAAAATACGCCCAGGCCTTTCCCAGTTTCGGTTCCGAACGAATGGGGGCGCCCGTGACCTCTTTTTGCCGTATCGACGATAAGATCATCCGGCTGCGTGAGCCTGTCATGGAACCCGACGCACTGATCATTCAGGATCCGACGCTTCTTCATCAGGTGGATCTGTTCGCCGGGGTCAGGCCATCGGGATATATCCTGATCAACTCCATCCGAAACCTTGAGGAACTTGGAATCGGTGAGTTCCATTCACGCTTCCCCAACAGCCACATTCGAACGGTCCCGGCTTCCGAGATTGCTCTAGAAAAGACCGGCCGACCCCTTCCCAACGCGGTATTGATCGGCGGCCTGGCCGCCTTGACGGGACTTTTTGGTTCGGCCGTGGTGGGCGAGGCGATACGAAAGAAATTTCCGGGAAAAGTCGGGGAGGCCAATGCGGCCGCGGCCGAAGCGACTTTTCAGACCGTTGCATCGGGCCGGCCGTGGCGGGCCAAGGAGGAGAGTCATGCTGGAACCCATTGAGGGTTCGCAGGCGGTGGCCGCCGCCGTGGCGCGCTGCCGGCCGGAAGTGATTTCCTGTTACCCCATCACCCCGCAGACGCACATCGTGGAAAACCTCTCGGCCCGCGTCCGTCAGGGAGAGATCGGAAACTGTCAGTTCATCAATGCCGAGTCCGAGTTCGGGGCGTTGAGCATCTTAATCGGAGCCTCGGCCGCGGGCGCGCGAACCTACACCGCGACGAGCAGCCAGGGGCTCCTGTTCATGGCCGAGGCGATCTATAACGCGTCCGGGCTGGGGCTACCCATCCTCATGACGATCGGTAACCGGGCGATCGGCGCGCCGATCAACATCTGGAACGATCACTCCGACAGCATGTCGATGCGGGATGCCGGCTGGATCCAGGTTTTTGCCGAGACCAATCAGGAGGCGGTGGACCTGCATATCCAGGCCTTTCGTCTGGCCGAGGAACTGAGTTGCCCGGTTATGGTCTGCATGGACGGTTTCATCCTAACCCATGCCTACGAGCCGGTGGAGATTCCCGCTCAGGAACAGGTCGATGCGTTCCTCCCCCCCTACCATCCCGTCCAAGTTCTGGATCCGGCCGATCCGGTGACGATCGGGGCGATGGTGGGCCCGGAGGCCTTCGCCGAGGTGCGGTATCTCGCCCATCACAAACAACTGCGCGCGTTGGAGCGGATTCCATCCTTGAGCGCCGAATTCAGGCAGAGGTTCGGACGAGCCTCCGGTGGATTAACCGATGCCTACCGGACGGATGATGCCGATACGATTGTCGTGGCCCTCGGCTCGGTCAACGGAACGATCCGGGAAGCGGTTGATGAATTGCGTGAACAGGGAATCAAGGTCGGCAGTCTTAAGATCGGCTCGTATCGTCCGTTTCCAATTGCCCAGGTGCGGGCGGTCCTTCACCCGGCGAAACGGGCGATCGTGGTGGAAAAGGATTTGGCCTTGGGAAAAGGAGGCATCATCTCAAGCGACGTGAAGATGGCTCTGCGGGGACTGCCGGTGATCGTTCAGACCGTGATCGCGGGATTGGGCGGACGATCGATTACGAAGGCGTCACTCATTCGAATGATCGCGGAGGCGCGTGCTGGAAAGCTGGACGAGCCCCACTTTCTGGATCTGAACTGGACCGTGGTCCATCAGGAGATCGAACGGCAGAAGCGCCAGCGGCGTTCCGGCCCGATGGCGGAACACGTGTTGCGCGCCATCAATGCGGTCGGTTCTAAATTAACGTAAAAGGTATTCTCATCCAAAGGAAACCAGCATGACCGATCGTCAACGGGTCAAGTTTTATCAAACCGGCACCTTCACCGTGGGCAACCGCCTCCTCGGAGAGGAAGACCGGACCGTCCAGTCCAGGATGGAGCGGACCAATTCCCTCAACTCCGGCCACCGGGCCTGCCAGGGATGCGGCGAGGCTCTGGGCGCCCGGTATGCCGTTGACGCCGCCATGCGCGCCGCAGAAAACAGACTGATCGCGGTTAACGCCACGGGATGCCTGGAGGTGTTCTCGACGCCCTATCCGGAAAGTTCGTGGCAGATTCCCTGGCTGCATTCGCTTTTCGGAAACGCCCCGGCCGTAGCCACCGGCGTGGCGGCCGCGCTCCGGGCCAAAGGCCGTGCGGATGTGAAAGTGATGGCTCAGGGCGGGGACGGGGGAACGGTCGATATCGGATTTGGATGTCTTTCCGGTATGTTCGAGCGCAACGACGACGTCCTTTACATCTGCTACGACAACGAGGCCTATATGAACACCGGCGTACAGCGGTCGGGTTCGACCCCGCCGGGCGCGCGGACGATGACGACCCCGGTCGTCGGAGAACGCCCGGGAAATTCCTTCGGGACCGGGAAGAACGTCCCGCGCATCGCGATGGCCCACGGAATTCCGTATGTGGCGACCGCTTCGGTGGCGGATCTCCGCGACCTGGAGGCCAAGGTGACGAAGGCGATGGGAATCTCCGGTTCGCGGTACATTCATATCCATGTCCCCTGTCCGCTGGGGTGGGCTCACGATCCGTCTCTGACGATCAAGGTCGCGCGTCTCGCGGTCGAGTCCGGACTATTTCCCCTGTTTGAGGCCGAGTTCGGCAAGCTCACCGGTCGGACCTTGATCCGGCGGAAAGTTCCGGTGGAACGGTATCTGGAACTTCAAGGCCGCTTCAAACATTTGTTCCGAGATCCGTCCGATCGCACCGCCATCGCGGCCATTCAATCGATCGCGGACCATCATATAACCGAGTACGGTTTGTTGGAGAACGAGGGTTCCCATGGAACGTAAACCCTTTGCCATCACACTGGATCCCAACAGCAGCCTGGCCAACCACACGGGTTCATGGCGAACCATGCGGCCGGTCTATGTCGATCGTATGCCGCCATGCAATCACGCCTGTCCGGCGGGAGAAAATATCCAGGGCTGGCTGTATTACGCCGAGGAAGGGAAATACAAGGAGGCCTGGGAAGTCCTGATGCGGGATAATCCCTTTCCGGCGCTTCATGGACGTGTCTGCTATCATCCCTGCGAGGACGCCTGCAATCGGGCCCAATTGGACGAGGCGGTCGGGATTCATGCCGTCGAGCGGTTTCTGGGTGATCTTGCGATCAAGGAGGGCTGGCGAGTGGAGTGCGGACCGGCAACCGGCAAAAAGGTCCTGATCGTCGGCGCCGGTCCCAGCGGTCTGTCGGCCGCCTATCATCTGGCCCGGTTCGGCCATGCCGTGACGATCTTCGATACCGGGCCCAAGGCGGGGGGAATGATGCGGTTTGGGATCCCAAAATATCGCCTGCCGCGCGAGATCCTTGACGCCGAGATCGCACAAATCGAGGCCATGGGAGTCACGATCCGACTCAATCATAAAGTGGAGGATCTTGAGGCCGCCATGCGTGAGGGTGGATATGACGCGGCCTTCCTCGCGATCGGGGCGCATCTCGCCAAGCGGACCGAGATACCGGGGCGCGATGCGGGGAGGATCCTGGATGCGGCCGGTTTTCTAAAAAGCATGGAAGGCAAGACACCGCCGAAACTCGGGAGGCGGGTCATGGTCTACGGCGGGGGAAATACCGCGATCGACGCCGCGCGAACCGCGAAGCGGTTGGGCGCGGAGGAGGCCGTGATCGTCTATCGGCGGGACCGGGAGCATATGCCGGCCCACGACTTCGAGGTCAACGAAGCGCTTGAAGAAGGAGTCGTGATTCATTGGCTTCGGACGATCACGCGAGCGGAGGAATCGAAATTTACGGTCGAGGTGATGGATCTGGACGAAACCGGCCGGCCGAAGCCGACCGGACGGTTCGAAGAGATCGGCGCGGATACCTTGATCCTGGCGCTGGGCCAGAACGCGGATACGGCGTTTCTTCGCAACGTCCCGGAGCTGAGAATCGCCGAGGACGGCGTCATTGATGTGGACGAAACGATGATGACGGGACGTCCCGGCGTGTTCGCGGGGGGCGATATGGTTCCGTCCGAACGCACCGTTACCGTGGCCACCGGCCACGGGAAAAAGGCCGCGCGCCACATCGATGCCTATCTGCGCGGAACACGGTACGTGAAACCGGAGGCGCATCCGATCGCGACGTATGAAAAGTTGAACCCATGGTATTACACGGATGCCGAACGATCCAAACAGCCCTATCTGGAAACCGTCCGGCGCCGTTCAAACTTCGACGAGGTGGTGGGCGGTCTCGATCCGGACACCGCGTTGCTGGAGGCGCGGCGCTGCCTGTCCTGCGGGAATTGCTTCGAGTGCGATAATTGCTATGGCGTCTGCCCCGACAATGCCGTGATCAAGCTCGGCCCCGGAAAACGTTTCGTCTTCAATTATGACTACTGCAAAGGCTGCGGCATCTGCGTCCAGGAATGTCCCTGCGGAGCGATCGAAATGGTCAAGGAGACGATCTAAAAGATTTCGTGATCCGGGAAAAAATAGAGACCGATCCAGCCGAGAATCGGTGGATCAATAACACCCACTTGAGTCTGTCCGGCGCGAGCATCATCTATATCGATGAAATCCCATCGAGGCCGTCATCTTCATATGGTCATCAAGGAGTCGGCGTTGACGCCTGATAAGAGACGGTCGCTGGACGCGCGCATACGGTCTTTGAAGGATCACAACGGAAATGGCATGGCCGCGGGCACGATGAAGATGGTCAACGGGATTGAGTAAGAAACAGTGGAGAATATTATGCATCCGGGAAGGAAAGAGACGTACGTTCCGACTTTGAGAAGCGATCGCATAGTAAGAATACTCGTTTTGTGCGTTGCGACGGTATTCGGAATGTTGGCAACGCTCCTCCCCGCGGAATCCGGGCCCACGGCCGGTGACGGCTTTGTTGACTTGATGGATGCATCCTGGAACGGCCGGGTCAAAGACGTAAAGGTGCTTTTGGCTCGCGGCGTGAACGTGAACGGAACCGGTTCCGGAGGGAGGACACCCCTGATGGCGGCGGCCGTCAACGGGCATACGAATGTCGTCGAGGTGCTGCTCGGGGCCGGAGCCGATTTTCGAAAAAAAGATGAGAACGGGGATACCGCCCTGATATCGGCCGGAAGGAGCGGACACCAGATGGTGGTTCAACTGCTGTTAAGCCACGGGGCGGATCCAAATGCGAAGAGCGGAAACGGCGATACGCTGTTGATGGCGGCCGCCTGGAACGGATTCGGGGGCGTTGTCCGGGAACTCATAGCCCACAAGGCCGATGTCAACGCCACAAACGCCGACGGTGAAACGGCCTTGATGTTTGCCTCGCAGGCGGGCTGGCCCGATATCGTTCAAACGCTCCTCGATGCGGGGGCGAATCCCAAGGCAAAAAACTCGGCCGGCCGGACCGCCTTGATGCTCGCAGCGGAAGAAGAAAATAACGATATCGTGAGAATGCTACTCAGGCATTTAACGGATTGAAGTTCCGGAGGGGCATTCGCGCATTCCACAAAAAAAAGAGACTCGTCCCGAACGGGATTAGAATTCATGGGCCGCTTCCGCTTCGTCATCCACGAGCATCCGTCTCCCTCCAAAATCCTGCCGATCAACGGCTGGCAGTTCAGGTCGATTATTCTTCGCACCGCACCCAAGATTCGAATGTTGACGCCGGCTCGCCGGGTCTGTATCATCGAGGGGCATGACGATGCGAAGAAAGGCCGGCCGTCCCCTGTAGATATGGAGAGGGCCGTGGCCCGGTAAGGAAAGACCGATGAAAAAAATTGGAGTGTTGACCAGCGGGGGCGACGCCCCCGGAATGAATGCCGCGATCCGAGCCGTGACGCGAACGGCAATTGCCGCGGGGATGGAGGTCTCCGGCATTCGACGCGGGTATGCGGGTCTGGTCGCCGGCGATGCCATTCCCTTGGGCGCGCGCGACGTGGGTGGCATTCTCTCGCGTGGCGGCACCATGCTCGGGAGCGCGCGAAGCCCGGAGTTCATGACGGAGCAGGGACGACGCAAGGCCGTCTCGGCACTCCAGGCCCAGGGAATCGAGGCGGTGGTGATCATCGGCGGGAACGGTTCCCAGGCCGGGGCATATTCCCTTTCGCAGATGGGCGTGCCGGTCGTGGGTGTCGCCTCGACCATCGATAATGACCTGGCCGGCAGCGAGATCAGCATCGGCGTGGATACCGCATTGAATATCGCGTTGGAAGCGATCGATCGGCTCAAAACGACCGCATCCTCGCATCAACGGGCCTTCCTGGTCGAGGTGATGGGACGGGATTGCGGATACCTCGCGCTGATGGCCGGCATCGCCGGCGGGGCCGAGGTAATCGCCATTCCCGAAGCGCCCTGCGATCCGGAGATCATCGCGCAGGAACTGCGGGCCGCCTATGATCGTGGAAAATCCCATGCCATCGGCGTGATTGCCGAAGGGGCGAAATATAAAGCGGCCGAGATCGCGGCCTATTTCAAGGAGCATCATCAACGCATCGGGTTTGACCTCCGCGTGACGCTGCTGGGGCATGTGCAGCGGGGGGGTGCGCCGGGCGCGTTCGACCGACTCTTGGCCACGCGGCTGGCCGCCGGGGCCGTGGACGTGCTGGTTCGGGGTCAGTCCGGCGTCCTTGTGGGGTTTTTGGGCGGTCGGGTTTCGACGACGCCGTTGGCTGAAGTTGCCAATGTCAAGAAGCCACTGGATCTTAGCCTGCTTGAGTTGGCGCGCGTCTTGGCGCGATGAGACGATCGCGCTGAAAACGACGGTGCAAGGAGTAGGGTGAAGGGGCTCTCCATATCCAATCGAGATCATCGAGGCGACGAACGGGAGGCATGACCAGATTATGAAGAGATTGGTGTTGGTCCGTCATGGCGAGAGTGTCTGGAACAAGGAGAACCGCTTCACCGGCTGGATCGATGTCGGACTGAGCGAAAAGGGGATGAACGAAGCTCTCGACGCTGCAAGGCTGCTGAAGCGCGAAGGATACACCTTTGATGTGGCCTATACATCGGTGCTCCAGCGCGCGATCAAAACGCTCTGGATCATCTTAGAAGAGATGGACCTCATGTGGATCCCGGTCCATCGCAGTTGGCGGCTGAATGAACGGCACTACGGTGCGTTGCAGGGACTCGATAAGGCCGAAACGACCCGGCGTCACGGGGAGGATCAGGTCTTGCGATGGCGTCGCGGCTATGATGTCCGTCCACCGGCGCTCACCCCGGATGACGAGCGGTTCCCGGGCCGGGATCCCCGCTACGCCAACCTCAACTCGGATGAGCTGCCGTTGACCGAAAGTCTTAAGGACACGGTCGCACGGTTTCTTCCCTACTGGAATGAGACGATTGCCCCCGCGATTCAACGCGGTCAGCAGGTCCTGATCGTGGCCCATGGAAACAGTCTGCGGGCGTTGCTCAAGCATCTGGATCGGGTGTCGGATGAGGAAATCATCGGGCTCAACATTCCGACCGGTATTCCTCTGGTCTATGAACTCAAGGAGGATTTAAAG
Source organism: Nitrospirota bacterium (assembly GCA_016194285.1). Classification (GTDB taxonomy): domain Bacteria; phylum Nitrospirota; class Nitrospiria; order JACQBZ01; family JACQBZ01; genus JACQBZ01. The sequence goes on from JACQBZ010000102.1 coordinate 47,016, forward strand.
CCGATTCGGAGTTTCTATTTGGGCGATCCCGCTCAAGCGAAGCGAGCGGCCGAGGCGGTGGCGAACCAAGCCAAGAAGAAAGCAAACCGGTAATGGGTATCCGGTGAGGAGCACTGTCATGAAAAAGACGCCGCAGGATCCTTCCTCTATTCTTTGGTTTAAAGAAATCGGCATTGACGACATTCCGAGGGTCGGCGGGAAGAACGCCTCGCTGGGTGAGATGGTCCGAGAGTTGGCCGCCAAAGGGGTCATGGTGCCGAACGGGTTCGCCATCACCGCCGAGGCCTATCGAGGTTTTATTCGTGAAGCGCGCCTGGATCAGACCATCCGAGAGACGCTGGAGGGATTGGATACGCGCGATCTGGAAAATCTCCGTCGTCGGGGGCTTAAAATCCGCCAGGCGATTGTGTCGGCGAGCCTTCCCGCGGAATTGGAGCAAGCGATTGCAGACGCCTACGATCACTTGAGTGATCAAGCCCGCGGTCCACTCGATGTGGCGGTTCGCAGCAGCGCGACGGCTGAGGATCTGCCGGATGCCAGCTTCGCCGGACAACAAGAAACCTATCTCAACGTTCAGGGCCAACGGGCATTATTGGAGGCCTGCAAGCGCTGCTTCGCCTCACTGTTCACCGACCGGGCGATCTCGTACCGGACGGATAAAGGCTTTGAACACCTTAAAGTTGCGCTGTCAATCGGCGTGCAGCGGATGGTGCGTTCGGACCTGGCGGCGTCGGGGGTCATGTTTTCGATCGATACGGAGACCGGGTTTCCGGACGCCGTCTTGATCAATGCCTCCTACGGTCTGGGCGAGAATGTGGTCCAGGGATCGGTGAATCCCGACGAGTACTACGTCTTCAAGCCGACGCTCAAGGCCGGGTTTCGGCCGATCCTCCAGAAAATGCTGGGCACCAAAGAATTCAAACTGATCTACGACGTGGGCGGGGGGAAGATGGTAAAGAACGTGCCGGTTCCGCCCGACGATCGCGCCCGGTTCGCGATCACCGACGACGAGATCCTGACGTTGGCCCGCTGGGCCTGCGTGATCGAAGAGCACTACAGCGCCAAAAAAGGCCGGCCCACGCCGATGGATATGGAATGGGCCAAGGACGGACTGACCGGTGAGCTCTTTATCGTCCAGGCCCGCCCCGAGACGGTCCAATCGCAAAAAGACCGCGGTGAAGTCGAAATCTACCACCTCACACAGCAAGGACGGGTATTGGTGACCGGGCGCAGCGTCGGGGACAAGATCGGCCAGGGCCCGGTGCGGGTGATCAAGAGCGTTCAGCATATCGACCGGTTCAAACCGGGCGAGGTGCTGGTCACCGACAAGACCGATCCGGACTGGGAACCGATCATGAAAAAGGCGGCCGCCATCGTGACCAACCGCGGCGGTCGAACCTGTCACGCCGCGATCGTCAGCCGTGAGCTCGGCCTCCCGGCCGTGGTGGGCGCCGAGCGGGCGACCGAACAACTCAACGACGGTCAGTCGGTGACCGTTTCCTGCGCCGAGGGTGAAACCGGGGTCGTCTACGAAGGCACGCTGCCGTTTGAAGTCGAGAAGATCAATCTCAAAACGATGGCTCGTCCCGAGACCCGGGTGATGATGAATCTGGGCAATCCCCAGGAAGCCTTCGGCCTTTCCTTCATCCCCAACGACGGAGTCGGTCTGGCCCGCGAGGAATTCATCATCAGCACCTGGATCAAGATTCACCCGTTGGCGCTGGTGAACTATCATCGGCTCGACGATCCGACGGTCAAGGCGGAGATCGATCGGCTGACGGCAGGATACGATGACAAAGCGCGATATTTCGTTGATCGGCTGGCCCAGGGGGTCGGGATGATCGCAGCGGCGTTCTATCCCAAAGATGTGATCGTGCGGTTGAGCGATTTTAAGACGAATGAGTACGCCAACCTGATCGGCGGGCGGCCGTATGAGCCGACCGAAGAGAACCCGATGCTGGGCTTCCGCGGCGCCTCGCGCTACTACAACCCGCGCTACCGCGACGGCTTCGCGCTGGAATGTCGGGCGATGAAACAGGTACGGGATGAAATGGGATTGACCAACGTCAAATTAATGATCCCGTTCTGCCGCACCGTTGAGGAGGGGCGGCTCGTCCAGGCCGAAATGGAAAAGCACGGGCTCCGACGAGGGCAAAATGGATTGGAACTTTATGTGATGTGCGAAATCCCCAGCAATGTGATCCTGGCCGATGCTTTCGCCGAGTTATTCGACGGTTTTTCGATCGGCTCCAACGATCTCACGCAGCTCGTGTTGGGCGTGGATCGTGACTCGGCGATCGTGGCCTCGCTGTTTGATGAACGCAACGAGGCGGTCAAATCAATGATCGCGACGGTTATCAAGGCGGCGAAAGCCAAGGGCCGAAAAATCGGCATCTGCGGCCAGGCGCCGAGCGACTATCCGGAGTTCGCCCGGTTTCTGGTCGAGCAGGGAATCGACAGCATCTCGCTCAACCCGGATGCCGTGATGAAGACCACGGTGACGATTGTGGAAACGGAAAAGGCGTCGGGGAAAAAGTAAAACGGTTTACATTGGACGGTCCGGTTGGGTAAACTACAGGGTATGAAACGGCGGCTCCTGATCCCCGCGGTCATTCTCTTCATGATTTTTCGACCGACCCTGGGTCGGGCCGAGACACATGTGTCTGTCACTTTCTCGGTGGGCGGAGCGGTCGTGATCGGCGCCGGGGTCTTTTACTGGGGTGTCTCTTACACCTCACGGGTCAGTGAATACACACCTTCGGAAGAAAATCCGGACCGTTTGTCTCTGACGAAGGATTTTGCTGAAAGGAACCCTTCGCGCACGATTCGATTCCTCCCGCAACTCCTCCCGCAATTCGTCCCGCCGCTCGTCCCCGTCGGAGAGCGGACGCGCGCCGATTTCGTTTCCCTCCTCAATGATCCTCGTACGGCATCCACCGTCGAACTGCCGTTGTTTGTTTTCTGTTGGTGACTCGAACACCCGCAGCGTTCGCAATCCCGGCTTGTCCAGGAGGGGTTCTTCAATAGGTCTTGACGCCGTCGTGCGAATATGCTAATTATGATCCACCCTTTTCGACGGGGATGTCGCGTCGATCGGTCTTAGAACGAGCCTCCATGACGCTGAAGAATCGAATTGAAGAAGGTTTAACGTTTGATGATGTTGTCTTGATTCCGGCCAAATCGTCCGTCCTGCCGCGGTTTGTCGAAACGCGAACCCACCTGACCCGACGTATCCGGATCAATATCCCGATCGTCAGCGCCGCCATGGACACCGTCACCGACGCGCGCATGGCGATCGCGATTGCTCAGGAAGGGGGCATCGGCATCATCCACCGGGCCATGGGGCCCAAGGAACAGATGGTCGAGGTGGACAAGGTGAAAAAGTCCGAGAGCGGGATGATCATCGATCCGATCACGATCTCCCCCGACCAAACCATCCGCGAAGCGCTCCAGTTGATGTCCCGCTACCGGATCTCGGGAATCCCCGTGACGCGGGGGGCCAAGCTCGTCGGAATCGTGACCAACCGCGATCTTCGTTTTGAGACGCGCATGAACCTCAAAATCTCCGAGGTGATGACGCATAAAAACCTCATTACGGCGCCCGAGGGGACCAGTCTCGAAGAGGCCAAAGCGATTCTTCAAAAGAATCGTATCGAGAAACTGCTGGTGGTCAATAAAGATTTCGAGTTGAGAGGACTGATCACGATCAAGGACATCGAGAAGAAAATCAAATACCCGAACGCCTGCAAGGACGCGAGCGGACGATTGCGCGTGGGCGCGGCGGTCGGCGTCGGGGAGGACGCGATGGAGCGGGTCGATCTTCTGTCGAAAGCGGGCGTTGACTTGATCATCGTGGATACGGCTCACGGCCATTCGCTCAGCGTCCTGGAGACCGTCTCCAAAATCAAGAAGGAGTATCCGGATTTGGAGTTGGTGGGCGGCAATGTGGCCACGGCCGAAGCCACCCGGGATCTGATCAAGGCCGGCGTCGACGGCGTGAAGGTTGGGGTCGGACCGGGGTCCATCTGCACGACAAGGATTGTCGCCGGAGCCGGCGTCCCGCAGTTGACGGCCATCTCCCATTGCGCCGAGGCCGCGGCCAAGCCCGGTGTACCGATCATCGCCGACGGGGGCATAAAATATTCGGGCGACATCAGCAAGGCGATCGCCGCAGGGGCCGATTCCGTCATGATCGGGAGCATCTTCGCCGGGACGGAGGAAAGCCCCGGTGAGACCGTTTTGTTTCAGGGCCGAAGCTACAAAGTTTATCGGGGAATGGGTTCCCTCGGCGCCATGGTCAAGGGAGGGCGGGATCGTTACTTCCAGGAACATGAAACGGAATCCAAGCTCGTCCCCGAGGGGATCGAGGGCCGCGTTCCGTATAAGGGCTCCCTTGCCAGCGTCATCTATCAACTTGTCGGCGGTCTCAAAGCCGGCATGGGCTACTGCGGCTGCCGGACGATCAAGGAACTTCAGAAAAAGGCCCGCTTCGTCAAGCTGACGCAGGCCGGCCTTCGTGAGAGTCACGTACACGACGTGATCATTACGAAAGAGGCGCCCAATTACCGTGTCGAACGTGACTAAGCAGGGTTGGGGTGGACTCGTTGAGGTAATCATGTGCGCCGCTGAGAGTCATGCCGACAAAATCCACGCGGGGAAGATTCTCGTCTTGGACTTCGGCTCTCAATACACACAGCTCATCGCACGACGGATTCGCGAGAGTCAGGTTTACTCCGAGATCCATCCTTGTGATGCCCCGATCTCGTTCATCCGCGACTTCAAGCCGAAGGGGATCATTCTGTCCGGCAGCCCGGCCAGCGTTTACGACAACAAACCGCCTTATTGTCCGCCGGAAATTCTGGATCTGGGTGTCCCGATCCTGGGCATCTGCTACGGGATGCAATGGATCACGCACCAGTTGGACGGAAGAGTCTCCAAATCGGCGCGACGGGAATACGGCCGGGCCGAATTGGTGATTGATGATGCAACGGATCTGTTGAACGGGGTCGGCGACGCTTTGACCGCCCAGGGCTCACGACCCGAGACGGTCGTCTGGATGAGCCACGGTGACCGGATCGATCGGATGCCTCCGGGGTTTGATGTCCTTGCGCACACGGCCAATTCGCCGATCGCGGCCATGCGGAATGAAAAGCGGCGCCTGTATGCGATTCAGTTTCATCCCGAGGTCGCCCACACCCCTCAGGGGCTTGCGATTCTCAAAAATTTTCTGTACCGCATCTGCGGCTGTGCCCCGACCTGGACGATGAAGGCCTATCTGGAACGAGCCGTCGAACAGATTCGCGAACGGGTGGGCGACGTCGATGTGATCTGCGCGATGAGCGGCGGTGTCGATTCGGCCGTCGCGGCCATCCTGACCCATCGCGCCATCGGGGATCAGCTGACCTGTATTTTCGTGGACAATGGGCTGCTTCGTAACCAAGAGGCCGAGCGGGTGACCGAGACGTTTCGAAAACTGTTTAAGCTGAATCTCCGGTACGTGGACGCCTCCAAAAATTTTTTGAAAAAATTAAAAGGGGTCACCGACCCGGAACGGAAGCGCCGGATCATCGGCCGGCAGTTCATCCAGGTGTTCGAGGAGCAGGCGAAGAATATGGGACGTCCGGAGTTCCTGGTCCAGGGCACCCTCTATCCGGATGTGATCGAGAGCGTTTCGTTTAAAGGACCTTCCGCAACGATCAAGACGCATCACAATGTCGGCGGCTTGCCGACGCGGATGCGGTTTAAGTTGGTGGAGCCGCTTCGGGAATTGTTCAAGGATGAAGTGCGGCGGTTGGGCGAAGAAATGGGCCTCCCGGAAGAGATCCTCTGGCGCCATCCTTTTCCGGGACCGGGCTTGGCGGTCCGGATCATCGGGGAGGTGACGCGAAAACGTCTGGATCTGTTGCGGGAGGCGGACGACATCGTTGAACAGGAGATCCGGAAGGCCGATCTATACCCACAGATCTGGCAGGCCTTTGCGGTTCTGCTTCCGATCAAAACCGTCGGCGTGATGGGGGACGAGCGCACGTATGAACATGTTATGGCGATCCGCGCGGTTCATAGTCAGGACGGAATGACGGCCGATTGGGTCAAACTGCCGCATGAGGTGCTGGAGCGAATCTCGAACCGCATCGTGAACGAGGTCCGCGGGATCAACCGGGTGGTCTACGACGTTTCGTCCAAGCCGCCGAGCACGATCGAGTGGGAATAGGAATGCTCGAACGCATACAGAAAATTATTTCGACGGCGGGGATCACTTCCCGTCGGAAGGCCGAGGAGCTGATGCGGGCGGGCGCCGTGACGGTCAACGGGCGCGTGATCCGCGAGCTGGGCAGCAAGGCCGATCCGGAACAGGATCATATCAAGGTTTCGGGAAAACTCATCAATCCCAAACAGACCAAAGTGTATCTCATGCTCAACAAACCCCGCGAGGTGGTCACAACGCTGTCCGATCCGATGGGTCGCGTGACGGTCAAGGAACTGCTCCGGGGGGTGCGGGGCCGCGTCTATCCCGTTGGGAGGCTGGATTATGACAGTGAAGGCCTGCTGCTTCTGACCAATGACGGCGAGCTGGTCCAAAAGCTGCTGCATCCGAGTTTTGAGGTTCCCAAAACCTATGAGGTCAAGGTCAAGGGGATTCTGACGGACGAGGAGATCCGGGCGATGTCCAGAGGCGTGGTCCTGTCGGAGGGTCGGACGCTGCCCTGCCAGATTCGCAAAATCAAAAAAACGGAGAAAAACTCCTGGTTGGAAATGACCATCCATGAGGGGCGGAACCGTCAAATCCGTCGCATGTTGGAGAAGATCGATCATCCGGTGTTAAAACTGAAACGAATCCGAATGGCCATGCTGGAACTCGGCGGTTTACCCATCGGGCGGTATCGCTATCTCACGGCTCAGGAGATTCGGTCCCTTAAGTCTCTCGCCGCGAGGTCCAAGGCGCCGGCGCCCAAGATTCGAAAAGCCATGGGCGAATAGACGCCCGACGAACGGAGAGTGGCACGCCGGCCGCTTCAAATAAGAAACGAAAATAGAGGATACGGTATTGAAACGGACACACGATTGTGGAAAGTTAAGAAAAAGCGATATCGGCCAAACGGCCGTCCTGATGGGGTGGATCCAGTCCCGACGGGATCACGGGGGGCTGATCTTCATCGATCTTCGGGATCGGGAAGGGATCACGCAGGTGGTTTTTAATCCGACGCTTTCCCCCAACACCCACAAGCAGGCCAAAGAGCTCCGGAGCGAGGACGTCATTGCCGTTCGTGGAAGGATGGAGGCCCGACCGGAAGGAACCGTCAACGCGCAGTTGGGCACAGGTGAAATTGAACTGATTGCGGGCGAACTGGAAATTCTCAATGCCGCCAAGACGCCGCCTTTTCCGATCGAGGATAACGTTCTGGTCTCGGAGAACCTGCGATTGAAGTACCGGTATCTGGATCTCCGCCGCCCCCGCATGCAGGCCAATTTAAAACGACGGCATCAGATCCTCCGGGTCGTTCGGAATTTTCTGGATGAACGCGGTTTTATCGAAGTGGAAACGCCGCATCTCACGAAGAGCACACCCGAAGGAGCTCGGGACTATTTGGTTCCCAGCCGCGTGAATCCCGGTCAGTTCTATGCGCTGCCCCAGTCGCCTCAGTTGTTTAAACAGATTTTGATGGTGGCCGGGATCGAACGGTATTACCAGATCGCCCGTTGTTTCCGGGATGAAGATCTTCGCGCGGATCGTCAGCCGGAATTCACCCAGATCGATCTCGAGCTTTCATTCATGGATCAGGAGGAGATCCGGTCCCTCATGGAGGGGATGATGACCGAGGTCTTTTGGACGATCAAGAAAATCCGTTTGCAAACCCCCTTTCCGCGACTGACCTATTCCGAGTCGATGGATCGGTACGGCACCGATAAACCGGATCTTCGATTCGGGCTCGAGGTGCACGATGTCTCTTCGATTGTGACGGGTTCCTCCTTCCAGGTTTTTCAGGAGACCTTGAACCGCAAAGGCGCCGTCAAAGCGATGGTGCTGGAAGGCCTTGCGACGCTGTCTCGGAAGGAACTGGATGAGTTGACGGAGAATGCGAAGTCGCTGGGGGCGAAAGGATTGGCCTGGGTCAAGGTATCGCCCGAAGGTTTTGAGTCCCCCATTGTGAAATTTCTCGGCGAGCCGCTGCTCCGCACCCTGTCGAACGCCCTCTCGGCAAAATCGGGCGATTTGCTTTTGTTTGTGGCCGATCAGCTCAAAACAGTCCGGGAAGTCATGGGGGGCCTCCGAATCCAGCTGGCGGAGCGATTCCAACGGATTCCGACGGATCAGTTCCGTTTTGTTTGGATCACGGATTTTCCGCTGCTGGAGTTTGACGACACCGAGCAACAATACGTCGCCATGCACCATCCGTTTACCTCCCCCTTGGATGAGGATCTACCGCTGTTGGAAACGAATCCCCGACGGGTCCGCGCCAAGGCCTACGATCTGGTCCTGAACGGCTCCGAGGTTGGTGGCGGGAGCATTCGTATCCATCTCCGCGATGTTCAATCCCGGCTGTTCAAACTGATCGGGATTGATCCGGCATCGGCGCAGGAAAAATTCGGCTTTTTACTGGAGGCCCTTGAATACGGGGCTCCGCCCCATGGGGGGATGGCGTTTGGGCTGGATCGTTTGGTGATGATCCTGTCCGGAGCCGAATCGATTCGTGACGTTATTGCGTTTCCAAAGACCCAGAAGGCGATCTGTCTTCTCAGCGATGCGCCGTCGCATGTGACGGAACAGCAACTCAAAGAACTGCATATCAAACTGGATGTCGTGGAATAACGCCGTTCGAGGTTATTCCGTTCGATTTTGAAAGGAGGTGAGGAACGAATGGCCCAGAAGGTAGCCAAGGCGGGAGTAAGGCGAGAAAAGGGATGGCTCTACTATCTTGATAAGCAGGGCGATGTCTCACGGACAAAGATGGCTCGGGGAGGAGGCAAGCATAATCCCGGTAAACCCCAGAAGATCGCCAAAGTAGGTGTCAAGAGAGAAGAAGGTTATCTCTATTTCATCGACAAGCAGGGCGATGTCTCCAGGGCGAAGATGGCTCGGAGGGGTAAGAGGCGGTAAACGTTTTTCTACCACACGAGGCGGCTTTTCCGGGTATTCCGGGAAAGCCGCCTTTTTGTAGGGGCTCACGTCTACTGATACCCAGCGAGCAACGCGAGCGAGAGGGGGAGGCTCCATCCGGCTTCGCCGGTGGAGGGGGCGACGCAAGCCCCTATGATGACACGAGAGCGACGACGGTGTGATAACCGGAGGCGCCGGCCGGGTAGGCCTGTTCGAGCTTGGTGGGCTGCAGTTGTCCTCGCTTGTCCCAAGCACGGACCATCAGCGTGTAGGCCCCCGGCGCGGGAATTTCCCAGTGGTATTTCCAAATGACCCAGGCGTACGGTGAAAGGGGCGGATCCAAGTCGGTCGGGTTCCAGGTCTTTCCGCCGTCGGTGCTGAGTTCAACCCGGCTGATTCCATAGTAACCTCCGAAAGCCAGACCTCGAACGGTATGCTCGCGTCCTTGAATTTCCTGATAGTGGCCGGGGTTGTCGATTCGGGAGACGATCCGGATTTCGCCTTTGTCCGTCCAGCCCCGTTGCTGCCAGTATCCTTTATAATCGTAATCCACCACCTCGATTTCGGTGATCCATTTGACGTTTTTTATTCCGTACAGTCCGGGAACGACGGCGCGAAGGGGATAGCCGTGAGCCCGTGGCAACGGTTCCCCATTCATCATGTAGGCCAGCAGGACATTGTCGCCGACGGCCCGTTCGAACGGAATGCTATCGCTGTACCCGTCGGCCGCGTGAAAGACCACGTCAAAGGCGGAAGGGTCCGGCCCGACCTCTTCCAAGAGAGTTTTGAGCGGGATCCCCCGCCAGATGGCGTTGCTGATCGTGTCGCCTCCGGGCAGTGTATCGATACAGATCAGGGTTGCGGCCAATTCAACGGAGGGCCGGCTGTAGAAGTCGGCAAAGGTTAATCGGGCCGGTTTTTTGACCAGACCACCGATGTACAAGAACCAACCGGCCAGGTCAATCTCGGGAAATCCGTCGTAGCTTACGATATAGAACTTATCGTTGGGTGTAATCAGGACGGTGTCGCGCGGTGAGACGGAAAAAAGACGCTTCCAGAAAAACGTCCCGGCGGCAGCTGTTTTGGACCAGCCCGAGCCCAAAGCGGCCAAGCCGGCGGTCCGCAGAAACATGCGTCGATTGAATTTGATCATCGTTGCGTCCCATTGCACCCGGATGAGGAGTTTATTATACTCGTGGATGAATCGAGTCGCAAGAACGCAGAACTTCCGCGGAAGACTTTGCCCATGAGCAGTAGGACGTCCATCACACCGACCGGTCCCGGATTTTTTACCAATCTGTGGCATGCCTTCGGCCTGTTTTTCTGGGTGATTCTCTTAAGAATCTTGAATCACGTCCGGATTCAAAATTTAGAGAATATTCCGAAACGGGGCGAGCACGGCGTTCTGATCTGCAGCAATCATATTTCGGCACTGGATCCGTTTGTGATCGCGGTGACGGCCATGCCGTTTTTCTCGCCGGTCTGGTGGCGGGCTCCGGCCAAGGAGGAACTTTTCCGATGGCCGCTGGTCCGGACGATTATCGGGACCTGGGGAGGCTTTCCGGTCCGACGCGGAAAACGGGATTTCGAAGCGATCGAGACGATGACCCGGCTGCTTCCGGTGAGCGTGATTGTCATCTTTCCGGAAGGAAGACGCTCGCCGGACGGCCGCCTTCAGCCCGGAAAGGCCGGCGTCGGGAAAATCATCTATGATGCGAAACCCGCCAAGGTTATCCCTGTGATGATCGAGGGAAGCGACCGGCTATTACCCAAAGGCCGCATTCTGCCCCGCTTGTTTCAGACGGTCACCATCACCTATGGTGCCCCGCTCGATCTTTCCCGATTCTTCTCCTTGGAGAACTCCATTAAATTATCTCAGCAAGTTGTTGACGTTGTTATGCAATCGATTGAACAGCTGCGACGAAACAGGCCTTGATAAATTTGTTTTATTTGCGTATGAAGGCGCTCATTTGTTCATTGCTTGTTGATTGCAATCATTGTCTTTAACATCTTAAGCGCAGTTTATCATGCAGTAACTTTTTAGGTTTTTTAGGAGGTACGTACTTTCCCACAGCATTTGTCTGTTATAATTCTTAAACAGGAATGTCCCTTCGGGGTATTTTAATGGGAGTACCAATCGCATGGGAAAGCTGACTTCGGCCCATCTTGGGAAAGTCACAACTTACCTATTGATCTTTCTATTTTTTATGGGAATTCCGCTCTCTCCTTCCGGATGGTCCGAAGATTGGCAAATGTCGTTTAATGTCTCGGTTCCTGACCCGAATGCGGATGGGGGTCTATTGATAAACCGGTTGGAAGCCGGCGGTCTGTCCACCGGCACGGATCTTTTCGACAATGAATCGGATGTGGCGGCCTTGCTGGCCGGGCCGGTTCAGTCCGCTTTTACTCATGAGGGGGAGACCACCTATCCCGGTGGTCTCCAGTTGCTGTGGCGGGATATTCGGGCGGATGGGGTACCGAAAACCTGGAAGGTGAAGGTAGCCTCGCAGCAAAGCAGCTCACCCATTACCCTGGCCTGGACGACTCCGCCGTCGATTCCATCGGACACCTGCCATTTGGGCGTGGTGAGTTTGCAGGATCAGACGACCGGGCAGTGGATTGATCTGAATGCCGCCTCCAGTTACAGCTATAGCAGTAATGGAACTGTCAGCAGTCCGGAGATTCGTTTCTTTACATTAACGGTTAGCAGCATTCCACAGAATGCTCCCGCTATACCGACGGGGCTCGTGAGCCGAAGTGGTAGTTTTAATCATTCCTTTTTTCATCCTATTCTCTTGCTATGGAAGGGAAACAGCGAGACCGACTTGGCCGGTTATAACGTGTGGCGCAGTCTGAGCAGTGGCAGCGGATACGTACGCTTGACCCGGGTTCCAACGGTTCGGAATCAGTATGTGGATATGCGTGTGGCGCAAGGCCCGGTTTACCACTATGTGATAACGGCGGTGGGAAAAAATGGTTGTGAAAGCGGATTCTCCAAAGAGACAATGGCCAGGGCGGGACGGCCGACCCCGCGGTAGCTTCCGGGGCTTAACCCAAAAGATGTCTGAGTCTCATTTCGGATATCCACGCACACTCCTTTTACTAATGACCAGTGTCGTTACAACGGCACTGGTTTTTCTTTTGACTACTCCTGCCTCGGCTGCGATTACAGGAACCGGAACCTGCGTTGGAATCACCAGCCCATTAACCGCAAATCTAACCTGCGTCGGCGATGTCTACGTTGACGGTGGTTCGACCTTAAATATTGGTAATGATACGGCCAATGTCACCCTGGACGTCGGGAGCGGAACGGTCTGCGTCGGTTTCAGTGCAACGGCTCCCTGTAATACGCTTGCCGGTTCCGGGACAATCATCGTGGATCCGCCAACGGCAACGGGAACATATGGTCGGATCGTGGCGACGAACATGGTGGTGGCCTCCGGCTCGGTGATCCAGACGAATGGGACGGGCTGTCCGGCGTCCCAGAGTTACGATGCGAGTATTCCGGGCTGTGCGAACAAGGGATCGGGAGCGACGGCGGGCTTTGGGGAGGGAAGCGATGCAACAACGAACAGTAGCGGAGGCGGTGGCGGCAGTTATGGCGGCGCGGGTGGTTCGGGCTATGTTGGCCATGCCGGTGGGAATGTCTACGGGAGTGTGGACTTAACGACGATACAGTTGGGCAGCGGGGGCGGGAATAACACCGTGGGCGTTGGCGTTGCCGGGGGAGCCGGGGGCGGGGCAATGCGGTTGGATGTATCGGGGACGCTGACGGTGGATGGGACGATCAGTGCGAATGGGACGAATGGACTGACCGGGACTCCAGTGGGGTGCTCTAGTGCTCATGCAACTATTATTATCTAATAATATGTGCTATACTGGTTCCCAAAAGGAGGGACCCGTATGGCACGTTCCAGAAACATCGGCTTGCGCCGGTTGAAACCTGATGAACGAACGCTGCTCAAAAGAAAGCT
>JACQBZ010000018.1 GCA_016194285.1 Nitrospirota bacterium
CCGACATCAGGCCGAATGCCAGGACAATAGCGAGCCGTTTCAGTTGAGTATTCATTTTGCCCCTCCTATGCGAAGGATAGACAACGCTGTCATTTAAAATATATTGGCCGGCGGGAAATCTGTCAAGAAACGGCGCTGCCGTGTCTGTGGGTCACCGGTCCCCCGGTTCATCATTATACACAATGCTCCGGGGACTGGCAATCAGGAGGAAGGCCTCACCCCATTGGTTGGGGCTTGAAAGATCCCAGTCTTCATTCAGAGCGACGGGTTTGAGCCGGATTCCCCAACTCCCGCCGTAGATGAGATAGGCCAGACCCTGTCCGGATTCCTCGACCGGCTGCGCATAGGCCGGGCAGAGCGGCTGGGTTGCGTCGTCGCACCAGCCGGTGACCCAGCACAACTCGCCCTCGCTTTTCCGGTCGCTCACCTGGAGCTGCTTGATCGCCCTTGCGGGTCCCAACTCTTTAAATCGCATCGAGACCGAGTTCGGATAATTGGGGTTCTCGTCCACTTCAAAATACATGGATTCCGGTCACTTCAGTCCGCCCCATACCCATAGCTGATTGAGCCGCGCATCGCGGCCACAATTATACCGATAAAATTTGTAGCGGATCGGGCTTTTCTTGTAATACGATTGATGATAATCCTCGGCCGGGTAGAAGGCCGCGGCCGGCGTGATCTTCGTCACGATCGGATCCTTGAAGGGTTTGGATTGCTCCAGCGCGGTCTTGGACTGCTCGGCTAGCCGTTTCTGCTCTGTATTGTGGTAGAAGATCTCGGAACGGTATTGGTCGCCGTAGTCGCAGAATTGGCCGCGGGGATCGGTGGGGTCCACATTGTGCCAGAAGACATCCAACAGCTTTTCGTAACCGATTTTCTTCGGATCATACAGAATCTCGACGGCCTCGGCATGTCCGGTGCCGCCGGAAGAAACCTGATCATACGTCGGATTTTCAGTATGCCCTCCGGTATAACCCGCAGTGGTCGAGACGACGCCGTCCAGCTTGTCGAACGGCGGCTGCATGCACCAGAAACAGCCGCCCGCAAAGGTAGCCTTCTCCAGACCGGCGGCGGAGTTCTTAGAGATCTGCTTGGGTGTTTCCTCGGCACGACCCGTCGTCCAAACGGCCGAAAGAAGAATTCCGACCATCACAATGAGCTTCCATCGTCGGAATAGATTTATCATGGTTACAAGACCTCCAAGACTATCTTAACAATAGCTTACCCGTCTTCGGGTTATTCTGTCATCATAAAAGTATAACAATTTTGGCATGGGCGGGGGTAGACCCGAAAAAAAGACCGAAAAAATCGGCCGATTTTCCTCCTGCGGCCCCTTTTGTCCTTGACGAATAACGGAAAAATGGCTATTCTGTAAAGGGTCGGGTGATCGGCAGCGCATATTCAGAGGAGATTAAGGCCATCGGCTCGAAAATAATACTTTCGACACTCCAAGGGACGGCCCTCCTGCTCGCCGTCCAACTTACCCTCGGTTGCTCCAATTCGAGCGATGCGCGACCGGCTCCGGCGAACTTTCCCCCGGAACAGAACGCTGAAGATTCGCTCCTTCCCCATTTGAATCCCAAAAAACTGTATCTGCGCTCGGATGTGGTGCTCATCGCGGATGGTCGCGAAGGCCGCGTGCTGTTCGAAAAGAATATGCACACACAGAGGCCGATCGCTTCTCTCACCAAACTGATGACCGCCATGGTCCTTCTTGACGCCAATCTTCCCGGGGAAGAAGTCATAACCATCACCAAAGAGGACCGCGACCGTTTGCGCGGTTCCGGCTCCAAGCTCAGTTTTGGGACAAAATTGACCCGCCGCGACCTGCTTGAGATGGCCCTGGCCGCATCAGAGAATCGGGCAGCCGCGGCCCTGGGCCGCACCTATCCCGGAGGCACCGAAGCCATCGTGACGGCCATGAACGAGAAGGCCAAACAGCTCGGCATGCAGGATACCATGTTCCAGGATCCGGCCGGACTGCGCTATGGGAATCTGTCCACCGCGGCGGACCTGTCCACCTTGGTGGAAGCAGCCTATCGCTATGCGTTGATCCGCGAGCTTTCAACGGTCGGGACGGATTTTGTGATGGACCTGCGGACAGGCTGGAAGATCCGGTTCGTGAACACCAACCGCCTGGTTCGGACAGGCCGCTGGAACATCGATCTCAGCAAAACGGGTTACATTGCCGAAGCCGGACATTGTCTGGTGATGCGAGCCGAGATCGCCGATCGTCCGGTCATTGTGGTGCTGCTCAATTCGTGGGGCGAATTGACCAAATACGGCGATGCCAATCGAATCCGGAAATGGCTCGATCGCGCCGACCAAAAGGCCCGAGAAACGGCTCGCGTCGACCGAGAATCCACAAGTTAGCAACCCTCGCCTCACCGCCGTTCAGATTCGCCGCTCAATCGACACATAGGGACGTTCTTGAAGGCCGATATACTCCGCACTGGGTCGGATCAGACGGTTGTCCGCGCGTTGCTCCATAATATGAGCGGCCCAGCCCGTGACGCGCGAGCAGACGAACAAGGGCGTGTACATCTCCGTGGGTATCCCGATAAAGTGATAGACGGAGGCCGAGTAGAAATCCAGGTTGGGAAATAACCGTTTCTCATCCCATAGGACCTTCTCAATCGCTTCGGATACGGCGTAGAGAGTTTGATCGTCGGATTCTTCCGAGAGTTTCCTGGCCCATTCCTTGATCACGACATTCCTCGGATCGGACGCGCGGTAGACCGCGTGGCCGAAGCCCATCACCTTCTCCTTTCGGGCCAGCGCTTCCCGGATTCCCTTCGCCGCCGCCTCCGGGTTTTTAAATCGCGAAATCAATTCCATCGCGGCCTCGTTGGCCCCGCCGTGCAGAGGCCCGCGCAGGCTGCCGATGCCGGCCGTGACGGCGGAATAGAAGTCGGACAGAGTCGACGCGCAGACGCGCGCCGCAAAGGTCGAGGCGTTCAATTCATGCTCGGCATACAGGATCATCGACACGTCCATGGCCTTCCGATGGATCGGCCGGGGCGGCTCACCGTTGAGGAGATGGAGCAGATGGCCCGCAAGGCTGTTCTCATCGGAGAGAGTGTCGATCCGCTTTCGCCTGCGGGTGAAATGATACCAGTATGCAAGGATGGCCGGAAGGACGGCCACGAGCCGGTCGGCGATTTCCTGCTGGCGGCTGAAGTCGGTCTCCGGTTCCAAGGCACCCAGAAGGGAGCAGCCGGTCCGCAGAACGTCCATCGGCGAGGCCGAGGCCGGAATGCGCTCCAGAACCTCCTTGAGCGTTGGCGGCAGGCCGCGCAGTCCTCTGAGTTTCTTTTTGTAGGCCTCGAGCTGAACGGAAGTGGGCAGATCACTCTTGAGCAGCAGGTAAGTGACTTCCTCGAAATTGGAATGCTCGGCCAGATCGAGGATGTTGTAGCCCCGGTAGGTCAGGCCCATCCCCTCGACGCCGCAGGCGCAGATCGCGCTCCGCGCCGCTTGAACGCCCCGGAGGCCCGTGCTGTCGGTGACTGGTTTTTTCTCCCTCATCCTGCTCCGCTCAACGCGCTCTATTCTATATATTATAGTCCATGAGCGGGGGCTGCAGTAGGCGGGGATTAAAAGCGAGGGTCAGGCTTTGCCTGACCCGAGCGCGAGGCTTGGAGGCATCGGCCTCCAAATACAAATTGGTGCCGAGAGGCAGAATCGAACTGCCGACACAAGGCTTTTCAGGCCTCTGCTCTACCGACTGAGCTATCTCGGCACGGGGGGTTAAAATAACAGAGGGGTGAGAAGTTGTCAATTGCTTTTTCGATGAGTCGTGGACGTGTTATGAGTTGGATAGGCTGTCCAAGCGGATTCGAAGGGTTTTGAGGAACTCCCGATCGGACTCGGTCGATCCGGACTCAAACGTCTCTGGGATATTCTCAACATCCTTCTTGAGAATACGGGTCATGGAGGCCAGGACCAGATCCACCCGGTATCCTTTTTCTTCGATACCTTGAATCGCCGACCGAAGTTCAGGGCTCTGCATCAATACGGCATGGATGAGCTGAGCCAGCTCTTGGATCAATAATTTGAGTGTTTCCTGTTCGTGCGTGTCCATCGTTTATATAGGGGCTCGCGTCGCCCCCTCCACCGGCCAAGCCGGATGGAGCCTCCCCCTCTCGCTCGCCGTGCTCGCTGGGCATTTCTCGTTGCCATGAATCTGGTCGCTATTGTTTTTAGTATAAGAGATGAATTCTTCGCTTGTCAACAGAACTTTACTTTCCCAGTTATAATTTATTATAATTTATTCATGGATTGAGCATGCACTCATAGGGAGAATTTCAATGATGAAGTGGATAGACCGCAAACACTTTTTGATCGGTTTAGGGGCCGGTGTTTTTTTGAGTCTGGGGGTTATCGTCGGATTGATCCTCGCGGCCAACGAAGGCCGCCTGACGCGGGGGCTGTCCGGTTTTTCGGCGGAGACCATCGCCGCGCCCCCCTTGGATCAGGGGTTTGTCGCCGTGGCCAAGGCCACGACCCCGGCGATCGTCAATATTTCTACCACGCGCGTGATCAAGGGCCCTTCGGGTGCGCCGATGACGCCGTTTTTTGAAGACCCTTTTTTCCGCCAATTTTTTGGGGACGAATTCTACCGGCAGTTTGAGATCCCTCGGGAACGGCGCGAGCAGAGCCTGGGATCGGGCGTGATCGTCGATCCCAACGGCCTGATCGTGACGAATAATCATGTCGTGGCGAAGGCGGACGAGATCAAGGTCCTTTTGGGCGACAAGAGGGAATTCAAGGGAAAAGTGGTCGGCACCGATCCGAAGACCGACGTGGCGGTGGTCAAGATCAATGCCAAAGACCTGCCCACCATACCGTGGGGAGATTCCGACAAGTTGCAGGTGGGCGAGTACGTTCTGGCCATCGGCAATCCTTTTGGCCTGAACCAAACCGTAACCATGGGAATCGTCAGCGCCGTCGGCCGGGCGAACGTGGGCATTGCGGAATACGAGGATTTTATCCAAACCGATGCCGCCATCAATCCCGGAAACTCGGGCGGGGCCTTGGTCAATGTCCGCGGTGAATTGATCGGGATCAACACGGCCATCTTCAGTCAGAGCGGGGGATACATGGGCGTCGGATTCGCGGTTCCCAGCAACATGGTGAAGTCCGTCATGGACAGCTTGGTCAAGAGCGGCAAAGTGGTCCGGGGATGGTTGGGAGTCTCCATCCAGGAGATCACTCCGGAATTGGCCAAGCAGTTCGCGTTGCCGGAAGCCAAGGGAGTGTTGGTGACCGACGTTTTGGAAAACAGCCCAGCGGCCAAGGGGGGCCTGCAACAAGGAGACGTGATTATTTCGTTTGAAGGGAAGCCGCTCGAAAACACGGGAATGCTCCGCAACCATGTGGCTCAAACCGCCATCGGGAAGAAGGTGAAAGTCGGCGTCGTTCGGGATAAAAAGGAAAAAGAACTTGAAATTCTGATCGCCGAGCAGCCGAAAGAGATCGCCCGCGGACAGGAGGAATCATCCGGGACCCCGGATGAAGAGGTCAGCACCGCTTTATCCGGGATCGAGGTGCGTGACCTGAGTCCTAATCTGGCCCAACGCTACGGACTGTCCAAGTCCGAGAGGGGCGTTATCATCACTCAGGTTGACCAAGGCAGCGCCGCCGCGGACGCAGGTCTTCGGGAGGGCGATCTGATCGTCGAAATAAATCGACAGTCGGTTAAATCGGTCAAGGATTATGACCGTCTGACGGCGAAGGTGGGAAAACAGGATACGGTCCTCCTCCTGGTGAACCGGCAGGGAAGAAATTCTTACTTTGCGATCAAGCCTTAATGACGTCATCAATTAAATGTCCATGTTTCATCCTTGAAAAAGTCCTCTCCAGAGGACTTTTTCGTTTTTAGGAGAACCTCCACTATGGCCAAAATCGGAATCGCTTTGAGCGGCGGGGCGGCCCGTTGCATCGCCCATCTCGGTGTACTGGACGTGTTGCAGAGAGCGGGTATCCCGATCCGTCTTGTGGCTGGAACGAGCGGAGGAAGCATGGTGGGGGCGCTGTACGCATCCGGTCGGTACACGGTCGAAGAATTAATCCACCGGGTGAGCCACTTGAATTGGTGGCAGGTGACTCAACCGGTGATGTCCCATCAGGGCTTGTTCAGTAGCGATCGGATCGGCCGGTTCCTGCATCGGTTCCTGGGAGATCTGACCTTTGACCAATTGGCCCTCCCACTGGCGGTCGTCGCGACCGAGATGCGTACGGGAAACAAGGTCGTGCTTCAAGAAGGCTCCGTTGCAAAAGCGGTTCAGGCGAGCTGCAGCCTTCCGGTTCTTTTTAAACCCACGGCCTACGGAGACCGCCTGCTGATGGACGGAGGATTCGTCAGCCAGATCCCGGTCCTGGCCGCACGACACGAACTGGCGGCGGACTTCGTGATCGCCGTGGATGTGAACTACGGCGGCATGGATGGAAAAAGGCCGCCTCGCAACATGATTCAGATTGCGACCCATATGGCCTCGCTATGGTCCCGTAAAAACGCAGAAGAGGAGGGACGGCAGGCCGATTATTTGTTGCGGGTGAACGTTTCGGGAATCGGTCTAACCGACCTCAGACGAGGCCGCGAACTTCTTCAGCGGGGCCGGCAGGCGGCCGAATCGTCACTCGCGGAACTCCGACGGCGGTTAGAGGAAAATGGTCTAACTGAACGGCGATAGGGGCCTCAACCGTTTGACGGACCTAAAGCGAGATGCTATGATTATTAAGGGAAATCAATTGTCCTGTTCCATTTTTGAACCGGGACTGAAACGGAGGCCATTATGGTCATACGTATTATCTTTTTATTCTTATGCGGATTGGCCGGCTTATATCTTTTTTCCCATGGGTTCGAAGTCAAAGAATTTTATTTTATCGGTATCGCGGGAGGGCTTCTAACAGCCGCCTTGGGTCTTCTGATCGAACGGGCCATTCATCGCGTTCCGGTGGGTGTTATTCTGGGCGCAACAACCGGAACGATCACCGGAATCGTCGCGGCGGGGGTGATCGGATTTGCAGCCACCTCTCTCCTTCCGGATCTTCCGACGGTTCGGCTTCCGGTCCAACTGTTTCTTCTACTGCTCTTGAGCTACCTGGGCATCATGATCGGGAGGAAAATTGGCGGGGAGTTGCAGACCCGGAAGTCCAGCGCATGGCTCCGCATGGGTCCGAGCGAATCCAGCAACAAAATCCTCGATACCAGCGTGATCATTGAAGGGCGGATCGCGGATTTATGCGAAACCGGTTTTTTGGAGGGAACCTTTATCATCCCGCAATTCATCCTTCATGAGCTTCAGCACATCGCCGATTCGTCGGATTCCCTGAAACGGGCCCGGGGACGGCGGGGGTTGGATGTCCTTCACCGGATTCAAAAGATGGTGGATATCGACGTCCGCATCGTGGAAAACGATTTCCCCCATATTCGAAACGTGGACGCAAAACTGGTGGCGCTCGGCAAGGAACTCGATGCCAAGATCATCACGAATGATCTGAACCTCAACAAGGTGGCGGAACTCCAGGGGGTCCGCGTTCTGAACATTAACGAGTTGTCCAACTCTCTGAAGCCGGTTGTTCTGCCCGGAGAGGTTCTCCGCGTGTTCATCCTCAAGGAGGGCAAGGAGGCGGGGCAGGGCGTGGCCTATCTGGACGATGGAACGATGATCGTGGTGGACAACGCCAAGCGGTTGCTCGGCAAGAACGTCGACGTGGTCGTGACCAGCGTTCTACAAACGACCGCCGGCCGAATGATCTTCACACGGTTGCGCGAAGGGAGCGAGAAAGAGAAAGAAGAGGCTCATGTCACGCGCGAACACGCATAGGGTCCGGCCGCTCTCTTTAGACGGAACGGCGGCATGACCTCCCGGGTTGCGGCGGTCATTCCGGCGGCCGGCAGCGGTCAAAGGATGGGGCGATCCACCCCGAAACAGTTCCTGCGGCTCGACGGTGTTCCGATTCTTGTCCATACCCTGAAGGTTTTTGAGGCCTCACCGCTCATCCACGAGGTTTGCCTGGTCGTTCCCCAAGGCCGTGAGAAACAATGTCGGGAAGAACTGCTCGAACCCTATGGTCTGAAGAAAGTGACGCAGACGGTTCCGGGCGGGGCGACCCGTCAAGACTCGGTCTACCGGGGACTCTCGACGATTTCTCCGGAGGCGGTTCGTGTGGTTGTGCATGACGGCGTCCGCCCCTTTCTTTCTCCCGAATTGCTCAAACGAGTCATTAAAGCCTCAGAAACAGGGGACGGGGCGATCGCGGCCGTTCCGCTTAAAGATACGCCGAAATATGTTCATGAGAATGGAACGGTCGATCGCACCCCGGATCGCGCCCGTCTCTATTTGGCCCAGACGCCCCAGGTATTTTTAAAGAATATCTTGATCGAAGCCTACTCAAAGGCGTATGTTGATGGGGTCAACAGCACGGACGATTCGGCCCTTGTGGAGCGATTGGGGTATCGCGTGCGGGTGGTCGAGGGAACCTGGGACAACATTAAAATAACCACGGCGGACGACCTGGATCTCGCGGAGAAAATCATCCGGATGCGTCGGTCGGAAAGAAAAAGAGCGAAACGATGACGTTTCCCCAGATCCGTACAGGGATCGGATATGACATCCATCCCTTACAGACGAATCGGCCGCTCATGATCGGCGGGGTGGAAATCCCCTATTCCAAGGGGCTGGCAGGCCATTCGGACGCCGACGTACTCTGCCACGCCATCGCCGATGCACTGCTGGGCGCCGCCGGAGATGGCGATCTGGGCCGCCACTTTCCGGACACCGATCCGCAATACAAGGACATATCGAGCCTTCGTCTTCTTGAAAAGGTTCGCGACCGACTGAAAGCGGGCCGGTTCGTCATCCTCCATATCGATACCGTGATCATCGCCCAAGCGCCGCGTCTTATACCGTATTTGGATGCGATGCGGGCACAGATCGCCAAGACGATCGGTTTGGAAGAGGGTGCGGTGAATATTAAAGCGAAGACGGCTGAAGGACTGGACTCCATCGGACACGGCGAAAGCATCGCGGCCCAGGCCGTCTGCACCCTCTTTCGGGCCTAACCATGTTGGATACCCTACGACGAGATTTTCAGGTCGTTTTTGAACGCGATCCGGCGGCCACCAACCGGTTGGAGGTCTTGTTGACCTACGCCGGGTTTCATGCCATCTTGAGCCATCGGATCGCCCATCGACTCTGGTCATGGAACGTTCCGGTGATCCCGAGGCTGATCGCAACCCTGGCCCGCTTATTCACCGGCATTGAAATCCATCCCGCCGCACGGATCGGGTCCGGCTTTTTCATTGATCACGGAATGGGCGTGGTGATCGGGGAAACGAGCGAGATCGGCGACGACGTCACCCTTTTTCAGGGCGTAACCCTCGGCGGAACCGGAAAGGAACCGGGAAAGCGTCATCCCACGTTGGGAAACCATGTGGTGGTGGGCGCGGGGGCCAAGGTTCTCGGCGCCATCACGATCGGGGATCATGTCAAGATCGGGGCCAACTCGGTCGTGCTCCGATCCGTCCCGCCGCATGCCACGGTGGTGGGGGTTCCCGGAAAAATCATCAAGACCGTGAGCGAAGAGGCGCCGGAGGTCCAAATGGACCACACGAATATTCCGGATCCCATTGCGGAACGCCTGGAGGCCCTGGAACGGATGATCCTTGATCTGAAGAAGCGGTTGGACGAGGCGTTGGGTGAGCGCCTTCAGAAACCGAAAGAAGGCAATCGATGAGGAAGGAGATTTAAAGAGACCCGTCAATATTTTACTTCAACCAAGCACAGCCCCTGCGCAGGGGCCGTCGGACCGCTGAAACGGCGGTCTTTTTTTTGGAGCAGAATGGACATCTCCCGCGGACCGCGCCGGCCCCTTCCGACTTCCACTAACGTTCCCACGATTGTTCGGACCATTTGTTGTAAAAAACGATCGGCCTCGATCGTGATGACGAGGTCATCGTACCGTTTAACGAGGTCGAGACGGCGGAGATGACAGACCGCGGACCGTTTTTTCCCCTTCGTGCGATCCTCCGATGGATTGGCACCTTTAAAGGAACTGAAGTCATGCTTTCCCAGTAGAACCTGGGCGGCCGACTTCATGCGACGGATGTCCAATGCGCTGTAAACGGTCCAAACGTACTGGCGGCCGATGGCCGGAGGATATCGACGGTTTAAAATTCGGTAACGGTAGATTTTGCCGACCGCCGAGAACCGCGAATGAAAACGGCTTGAAACTTTCTGGGCGCTTACAATGACGATATCCTCCGGGAGCAGGCTGTTCAGAGCGCGCATCCAGGCGGCGGAAGTGAGACGGGCGTTGATCTTGAAGTTCGCCACCTGCCCTTGGGCGTGAACGCCGGCATCGGTCCGGCCAGCCCCGATCACCGTCGGCCGTTGTTGCGCGATGGTGGCGACCGCCGCTTCCAGCGCCCCCTGAACCGTCGGAAGACCCGGTTGACGCTGCCAGCCGTGATACCGTGAACCGTCATATTCAATGACGAGTTTGATATTCGGCATGCATCACGAAATCGGCTTGAGCGCGGCCAAATAGGCGCGGATTCCCTGGAACAGGGATTCGGCAATGGCCTGTCGGTACAGACTCTGCCGGAGAAGCTGTTCTTCCGTCGGGTTGCTGATGAAAGAGACTTCGGCCAGGATGCTCGGCATATTCGAATTCAACAGGACATAGAAGGGCGCCCGTTTCACCCCGTGGTCCACAACGGTATAATCGTACCGATTCTCCAGCGTGGTTTGGAAAGACTGGCGTGTAAAATAAGCGAGGTTCTGGGACTGGTCCATGTTGTAGTCGCGACCCAGATCGAACAGGATCTGTTTAACCGTCCGATCGAGGTTGTCCAAGGATTGCATCGAGACATTATTTTCCCGCGCGGCCACGGCCATGGCGTGTCGATCGGAAGACTGTCCGAGGTGATAGATCTCCACGCCGCGGGTCCTTCGTTGGGGATGAGAATTGACATGAATTGAAACGAACAGATCAGCCTTCTTCGAATTGGCGATCAGAGTCCGATCATCCAACGGGATAAACGTGTCGTCTTCCCGGGTCATGATGACCTTTTTGCCCAGTCGTTCCTGGATCAGACGGCGCAATCGCAGACCGATATCCAAGACAACATCCTTCTCGGTCACGCCGGTTCTTCCAATCGCACCGGGATCTTTGCCGCCGTGCCCGGGATCGATCACAATCGTCTTAACATCCAGCGGCTGGACTTGGGCAACGACCGTACGGCCGCCCGGCGTCTTCGGCAAGGATGGGTCTGGAGGATCGGGGGGGTCGGGGTCGCCGGCGGGAGTTGGACCGAAGAGATCGATCACCAGTCGGCCCGGATTGCTCAAGGGAATGATCTTGGGCGGCTCCCTCAGGTTTTTGATATTGATATACACCTGGACTCCGTCGGTCGCGGACGGTCGCAGCGTGATGCGCTGGAGCAGTCCGTCGGTCAGTTCGGACACTCCTTTTTTCGCTTCCGGGGATAAACGAGTCCGGTTGAGCGTGATCCGCAGGATCTCGCCATTGGGATCATCCCGGGAATTCTCCTGGCGGAATTCGATGTCGCGGTCCATGTCCAGAACCAGACGGGTATAATCGGGGTAAACCCAGTGCCGGATATTCTGAATGGTGGTGATCAAAACGGGCCGTTCCGGCTTTTTGAGATGATCCAGCCGTTGTTGGGCCTCCCGTGTGTAGGAACCGTCGGGATAGCTCGAGATCAGCGTCCGATAGTATTCTCGGGATTTCTCATTGTCTCGAGGTTTATTCGAATGGTGATACAGGCCGGCGTACAATTCCCCCAAAACAAAAAGCGATTTCTCGGCCTGTGGATGTTTGGGAAATTGGGCCAGAAAAGCGGTAAATCTCCGGATGCAGTTTTCCCAGTTCTGGCGGAGCTTTTGGCGCTTCGGCGAGTTGAGAAGCCGCTCCTGACAGTTCACTCCGGCGTTGAAAAGCTTCTCAGGGCTGCGCCCGTCGGCTTGGGAAGAGGAATCGGGCGACAACAAGGTGCAGCCGAGGACCAGGATGAGCATCCATCGGGCCGTGCCGCCTTTTTGGTAGGGCTGGTCCAGTCCCATCGCCCACAATTTAACCGACTCCGTCTTCGTTGTCAATATGTCCGGATTGACTTTCTTTGAAGCCTGGATTATCTTTGATCCCATGGCGATCCGGATTATCGTGGACGGATATAATTTCATCGGAAGCGAGAAAGGGCTGCATGGAGATATGGAGGCCCGGCGTGAGGATTTAATCGACCGGCTGGCCCGCTATCGAGCCCTCAAGGGCTATCCGGTCACGGTGGTTTTTGACGGCTGGCGGTCCGGCTGGCCGGATGAACACGGGGAGCTTCGCCGGGGGATCGAAGTCATTTTCTCAAGGCACGGCGAGAGGGCGGATCAGGTGATCGCACGGATGGCCGAAGAATTGGGAAGCGCCTGCCTGGTGGTCTCCTCCGATCGGGAGGTGGCCCGTAACGTCCAAGCGGCCGGCGGGGTAGCGGTCTCGGCCGGAGAATTCGAGACGCGGTTGGCTCAAACCGTGAGCATCCATCCGGAAAAGGATATACCGTTGGAAGAGGAGCCCGCGGCTCCCAAAACGGAAAAGAAAGGGAACCCGCGACGGTTATCAAAACAGGAGCGTAAAAAACGTCTTCGGTTGAATAAGCTATGAACCCCGTCGAGCGGGCAATCCAGGGAAAGGCGATGGTTCTTCCCGCCGACCGAAAGATCGGCCTTCAGATCTTGGAAGGCGTGGATGCCGGTCATGCCTTTATTCTCTCCAAAAAGAGCCGCGTCACCTTCGGCCGCGACGACGCGGATGTGGATGTTCAAGACCCGGGCGTCTCCAAACTCCATTGCGTGATCGAGGTCTACAACGACGTGGTTGTGCTCCGGGACTTGAACAGCGCCTCCGGCACCTTCCTCAACGATTTTCAAATCAAAGATGAACTGCTGAAAGATAAAGACAAGATCCGGATCGGCGCCACGGTTCTTCAGGTTCACATCCGGAAGACGGAGTGAAGATCATTCGGGTGGGGGTGGGACAACGGCGATGACCAGGGGGGCGGACGGACGGCCTTCCAGCGAGAGATTTCCCTCCGCATCCTTCGCCCCGATGTAATACTCCATGCTGGTGCTCTCCGCCTTGATCATCGATCCCGGAATTGGCGCGGTGAAGGTATGGTCCGGCCCATCGGACATCCGGATCGATTCGTAATTCTGCTCTCCTTGGGCCCGGAAATGAAGTGTCGCCAGAACGACCTTGACGTCGTCCGTGATCGTGGCCGAGACCACGGTCGGTTCTCCGGGCTTTGCGGTGTATGAAGGCAGGGAATGGATAATGTCGGGCGCGATCAGGTCAACCAACCCCTTTTGCGAGCTTTTAAAATCATCCGGGTCCAGGGTGACCTGATTCACATGGTTGTCAGACACGGCGATCTGCAAGGATTGTCTCCCCCAGCTGGGAGCAGGAATCACGACATTACCCTTTTCGTTTTCCAAAGAGGTGATTAAAATAGCACTCGTTACCCGGTTCTGCATGACCTTCACCGCTTCAATATCGGACTGAACGGTCTTGTACGAATTAAAGATCTTCATTAATAACGCCTCTTGATCCCCTAATAAAGCTATCGCTTGTTTGATGGTCAAAATATCCTTCTCCGAATAGGCGGTTTTCAAACGGTTCAGCAGCGAATGGATCTCTTCCAAGTCTAATTGGCCGATCGTTTTGGAGGGCGGCGTGGGAGTAACGGTGACGCGATGGGTTTCGGGTTTCGACTTGACGGTTGTTTTCTTCGAGACGGAGCTTTTTTCGGGACCGATCGGTTTCGAAGTGTCACGGTCTTTTTCGGTCACGGCTGGGGAAACCGCCGGTTCGATCTTGGGCGGGGTCGGTGACGGTGTCGTGGAGGGGGGAGACTCCGTCGTCATAAGGGGCGGTGAAACGGACGGGGTTTCTGGAGGAACAACGGTTACCGTCTCATTCGAGAGGGGCCACAGGGCCAGAAAAATCAGCAGGCCCACCGAGATCACGATACCACTCGTGATTCCTATCACGCTTGATTTTATCGACGAAGTTTTAACCGCCATTCTATTTATTATAGGGGCTTGCGTCGCCCCCTCCACCGGCAAAGCCGGATGGAGCCTCCCCTTCTCGCTCGCCTTGCTCGCTGGGCATCTACTTTACCGACCGGGCGCACCGGAAACCGACATCCGTTAAACGCGACGTGGGATAATCGTAAGAGCGGAACGAGGCCCGGGCAATAATGGAGGCGACCTTCTTGTAGACGTCCGGCGGATAATGCCCGATGCCCAT
This sequence comes from Nitrospirota bacterium, assembly GCA_016194285.1. Taxonomy (GTDB): domain Bacteria; phylum Nitrospirota; class Nitrospiria; order JACQBZ01; family JACQBZ01; genus JACQBZ01. The sequence continues at coordinate 14,332 of JACQBZ010000018.1, forward strand.
AAAGGATAATCCGCGGGTTACGCGAAAGACCTGGCCGAAGTTTTCATTTCGGGCCTCATTGCCCTGGTAGGGCCTATACCAGCTCGCCGTCCATTCCCAGACATTGCCGATCATATCGTAAGCTCCGTACGGGCTCTTGCCGCCTTCATACTGTCCGACCCCAACGGCGGATGCGGCCATCACCGGCCCCTTGGAGATGTTCCCCAGGTCAGGATTAAAGAGGTTCCCCCAGGGGTATTTGAAACCGTCCGGCCCTCGTGCGGCTTTTTCCCATTCCTCTTCCGTGGGCAGACGCTTTCCCGTCCACCGGCAGTATTCCTCGGCATCAAACCAGCTCGCATAGGCGACGGGGAATTTGGACCGGCCTTCCGGATAGGTCCCGTTTTTCCAGTCATCGGGCAACGCGTGATTCACCGCTCCGAGGAATCGTTTATATTTTTCGTTGGTCACTTCATATTTATCGATATAAAAGGCCGGCAAGTTCACCCGGTGCAGCGGATGTTCATCTTCATACCAGGGATACGGCAGTCCGTATTCCAGCGCTTCGTTATCCGCGTCCACTTCGTCCGTTCCCATCAAAAACTCGCCGGCCGGGACCAAGACCATATCATCGTCCGGTTTCTTTTCGCATGCCGAAAGTCCAACTTGGAGCAGGACGAGCAGGAGTAATGGTCCGAGTGCGAATACGAAACGTTTCGAGAAACGCCTCTTATGCATTTCGTCTTGAAAGGCCGGGAGATGGGACGGTTCGAGGTGATAACAGGAATTGAAAAACGGTGGTACCGATCTGGAGCGTATCTCCGGACTTCACCAGACCTTCTTTCACAATGCGATTGTTCACTTTCGTCCCATTGGCGCTGCCCATATCCTTCACCACGGCAAAGTCACCGTAAAGCAGCAGGGTGCAATGCTGGCGCGAAGCCTCCGGATCGGATAGGGGCACATCAGCCTGTTTTCGACCAAAGGTGAACCGATGCTTTGTTAGCGCGATTCGTTTTCCCTTTCCGTCCCCCTCCAGAACGATCAGGACCGCATCCAGATTCACCGGCAAACCGATCATTTTCCCGGCGATGGCCCGACGAACGGCCGTGCTCTCATCCGCCAACTCTCCCTCCATGGATCCGAGCATCGTCTTGGTGTGGTCCAACACATTGTTATCGGAAAGGGGCACGGTCCCGGCCGGGCGTTCCTGTTTTGGTCGATTCACGTGTTCGCAGTAAGGACAGCCCAGGATGCCATCTTTACCTTCCGGAAGTTCGTAGATCGTGTGACAGTCATCGCAGCTGACGTTCATCGAAGGGTCTCGCTTAATTCTTATGGGATTGGTGCGGTACCGGTCGAAGGATCCGATTCCCGATCGGCTACCGGTGGCCGGAATTCCTGCGGGTCGGAAGACCGATTTAGGTCCTGAAGAACGGTCCGCGCGCGATCGGCCATCGGCGCCTTGGGGTTTAAGGTCAAGGCCTTTTGCAACTCGTCTTTGGCCTGCGAAATCACGCCCCGTTTAAGATACAAGAGTCCCAGATCATAATGCAAGATCGGATAGTCCGGAAATTTTCGTGAAGCCTCTTCGAAAATACGAATCGCCCCATCCGGATCTTTTCGTTCCAACGTGATCATGCCCAGGAAGTGGTAGACAACCGGAACCTTGGGATTCAGATCGATAATTCGCCGGAACATTCGTTCCGCATCGTCCAATCGGTGTTCATCGTAAGCCGCTCTCGCGTCTTTGAGGAGCCTGCGGATTTCTTCCTTTTCCTGTGGAGTCAGTTTCCGATCCGGCTCTTCGGTGATCTCGGTCGGCCTGGTCGCGGGCTCCTGTGAACGCGATTCGATGGCAGAGAGGGGGCCGGATGAATCACTCTCCACCAGGGGTACAGGCTGGATGGAGGGGGGAGGGACCCTTTCCGAGGCGGGTTGCGGCAGAACCGCGACGTCGGATACGGGGTTCGGTGAGCCGAACGCGACTTGAAGGAGATGATGGGCCCAATCCAACGTCAGAGCGGGCCATTGCGACAGTCGAAGTACGGCGACCCGGACCTCTGGAGAATTTTGGGCGACGTTTTGAAGAAAAGGCGGATTGATCATCGAAATCAACGTGGCCGCGCCCATGATCAGCAGAAAGGTCAGGATGGTCATCCGGAAGGCGGACGGCTGGGCCGGTCGTCGCGACGGAGTCGGGGTTCGGAGTCGGCCGCTTGGCCGGGAGGGTGTTGTCTCCGGGGCCGCATCCGCCGAATGGCGCGGACGAACGACCGTGCTTTGATCGGCGATGCCCACGGCGACGGCCGCGCCGGTGGCGACCTGGAACCGATGGCTGTCCTGTTCAATGTCATGTTGAAATAGGGTTTGCAGATACTGCGCCAACCGGACCGTGCTGAAATCATATCCCTTTTTGGACATATGATCTTCCAGTGCGGTCTGCAACTCGGAAGCGGACTGGAAGCGGTTGTCCGGCTCTCTGGCCAGGGCCTTGAGGATGATCGCCTCGAGTTCCGGCGCCACCTGTTTGTTGAGCGACGTCGGGGTCGGTTCCACTTTGGCCTCGCGAACTTTCTCCAGCGTGTTGAAGTCGTTGTCGCCTTTGAACAGTTTGTGGCCGGTGATTAGTTCATAAAGCAAGATCCCGACGGCAAAAATATCCGCACGTCGATCGACCGCGCGTCCCCAAGCCTGTTCCGGCGCCATGTAGGACAATTTTCCCTTCAGGATTCCGGTCCGCGTTTCGGAACTCTGGCTGGCGGCCTTCGCGATTCCGAAATCAACCAGTTTGACTTCTCCTTCGTAGGAAACCAAGATGTTCTGTGGGCTGACGTCGCGATGCACAATGTTCAGGTCCCGGCCGGTCAGATCCTTTTTGCGGTGGGCATAATCCAGGCCGGCGCAGACTTTGGTGATGATCAGCAGGGCGTGGCCGATCGACATAAGAAGATTGAGGGCCCTCGCGCGTTGGAGGATCGTCCGCAAGTCCTTGCCCATGACGTACTCCATCGCGATGAAATAGGAATTTTCGACATGACCCAGATCGAAGATCTGGACGATGTTCTGGTGGGTCAGGAGCGCGGCCAGCTTCGCTTCGTTGATGAACATCGAAATGAATTCGGCGTCCTCGGTCAGGTTGGGGAGGATGCGCTTGATCGCCATCATCTTTTCAAAACCCTTCAGGCCGGTTTGCTTGGCCATAAAGAGTTCGGCCATCCCGCCCGTACCGACTTTGTCGATCAAGAGATATTTTCCGTAATGAACCGGGGTATTCATCTCGCTAATACCATAGCACGAAAATTGAAATCGGTCAATCTTGGCGGGCAGTTAGGAATGGAAGACGGGGTGGGAGGACTCAACCCCGAGGGGGGATATTATGATCGCTGAGAAACCCGGTGCTTATATTCGAAATAGCTTCGTGGCGTTGTCGGCCGTGAGCTTCATCACCGATTCCGGGGCCTGCGAGGGGTGCAGCCGGGCCAGGGCGTGTGCCGTGTGCCGGATATAGGCCGGCTCGTTCCGCCGACCCCGGTTGGGAACGGGCGAAAGATAGGGGCAGTCGGTCTCGACCAGGATCCGCCCCAGAGGCAGTGTCCGAGCCACTTCACGGAGCGCTCCGGCATTCGCAAAGGTCAGCACGCCCGAGAACGAGATATAAAAATTCATCTCAATCGCCGCGCGGGCCATCTCAAGATCACCCGTAAAGCAATGCATCACACCGCCGACCGTTTCGGCCCCTTCCTCCTTTAGGATCGCCAGCGTGTCGGATTTCGCATCCCGGGAATGAACCACAATGGGCAGGCCCAGCGTCTTGGCCAGACCGATCTGCAGCCGAAACTGCCGCTGCTGCGTCTCCTTGGGGGAGTGCAGATAGTAATAATCCAGCCCGATCTCGCCGTAACCGACCACTTTTTTATGAGCGGCCAATTTCTGAAGCTCGGTCAGCGTGGTGTCATCCAGATGCTTGACCTCGTGCGGATGGACACCGATCGTCGCGTAAATCATCTCATGCCGATCGGACAGTTCCACCGCCCGGCGGCTGGTCTCAAGGTCACAGCCAATCGCAATGACGGCCGTGATCCCGGCCCCGCGGGCCCGGTGGATCACTTCATCGCGGTCGGCGTCGTAGACGGGGTCATCGAGATGAGTATGGCTGTCGATCAGCATCGGTTGTCTCTCGCTTCGTCCGGGAATCAGCCTGGATTGTACCGGAGCCGTCGCTTATTTTCAAGGAAACAGTCCTTGAAATTTTCGGATAAAACTGCTACCTTCGATTATCCTGGGTCTATTATAAAATATACAAGGAGATCGCAATGAAAAAGATCGTCGAGGCTCTTACTTTCCCATCCCTCTTCATCCTGGCGGCACTTCTGGCAGGCTGCAACCAAAACAGTTCTTCTCCATCGTCCGGACCGTCCTACACCACGCCGCCGGCCGCGCAACCGGCCGCTCCGCCTCCGCCCGCGCAGCCGCAGCAACTGTCGCTCTATATCGTGCCCTTCGATCAAGGCAAGTTTTCAATGGAGCAGATTCAGGCCAATAAAAAGAAAATCGAGCAGGATCCGAACAACGTCCAAGCGCTGATCAGTCTCGCCGATGCCAATTTCATGATTCAGCGGTTCGAGAAGTCGCAGGAATATTACGAACGGGCCTTGAAATCGGAGCCCAAAAACATCAATGCCCGGCTGAGCCTCTCGAACTGCTACATCTTCCTGCAAAAACCGGATGAGGCCCTTCATCAGTTGGACCAGCTCCTGTCCACGAAGAAAGACTACCCGGAGGCCCTTTACAATAAGGGGTTGATCCTGCTCCAATCCAAACGGGATCCGGGCGGCGCGAAACAGGTCTGGACGCAACTGGTCAGCACGCATCCCGACCACGAGTTGGCGCAGGAAGTGAAGGGTGAACTGGGACGGCTGTAAGCCATGAACAAACTCCTGCAACGGTCCAAACAAATCGCCCTCGTCGTGATGGTTTATCTGGCCTGGGGTTCGGTCGCGTTGTCCTACGAGGCGGTTGATGTGAAGACCGGCGGAACGATCACGGGAAAAGTCACGCTGCGGGGCCCGGTTCCGGAGCCCCGGGTGTTTCCGATAGTCCTGTATCCCTTCGGTGATTTTTGCAAAAAGATTTCGGATGGAGAGGGTCAGGTCGTCCTGCGGGAATTCAATGTGGACGGCGCCGGAGGGTTGCAGGATGCGGTCGTCGTGGTCCAGGACGTCCAGCGGGGCAAGTCATTTCGCTCTCGCGATACCGAGCTGGTGACGGTGAACTGCATGTTTCATCCGGCCGATGTCCCGGAGAGCGAACAGTTCGAGTTCCATCACGGTCAATTGGTCCACGTCCACCCGTTGCTCACCGTGATAAGAAACCATACCCTGTTGTCCGTGGTCAATCGCGATCCGATCAACCATGCCACCCAAGTCTACCAGCCGGAAAAGGGTAATCGCGTCTTGAGCTTCCCGGTTCCGGTTTCCTTTCAGGCCAGCAGCGGGTATGTGGACCTGGAAAAAGGGAGGCTAATCGCCCAGATCATTTGCGAGATGCATGAATATATGCAGACCTGGGCCTGGGTCGTTGATAACCCCTACTTCGCGAAGACGGGAAAGGGCGGGGATTTCACGATCGAGAATTTGCCGCCGGGGACGTACAGGGTCATCGCCTGGCATCCCCACATGAAGCCGGTTGAGAAACAGGTCACGATTTCACCCCATGAAGCGACGACGCTGGAGTTTGAATTCGACGCGAGCCAGGTTGTCCGGCCGATTTATGAGACTCAAACCCGTTTCCGGATTCCTCCTGAAAGGGATCCCACCGTGGATCTCAAAGGATGCGAGGGTCCCTATTGCGTTCGACGAGAACACGATCATCACTGATCAGGTGGATTGATGAAACGGTTCGGGCTGGGGTATTGGATGTTGCTGAAAGTGGCCTTCCTGTTGGCTCTGTTCCTGTTCGCCAAACAGCACGGGATGTTTTAGGTGCAACCGATCGTTATCCCTTAGCCTTTGTCAGGAATAAACTCCAGGGCAATTCCGTTGTTGCACCAGCGCTGTCCGGTGGGCGGAGGGCCGTCCTTGAAGACATGCCCCTGGTGGCCGCCGCAACGGGCGCAGTGGTATTCCGTGCGGGGCAGAAGCAACTTAAAGTCGCGTTGGGTCACAACCCGCCCTTCAATGGTCGTGAAGAAGCTCGGCCAGCCTGTGCCGCTGTCAAATTTCATCTCGGAGGTGAACAGCCCCAGTTCACAGCCCGCGCAAACATACTGCCCTTTCCGTTTGTTCTCAAGAAGGGGGCTTGTGAACGGCCGCTCCGTGCCTTCCTCGCGCAGGACATAAAACTGCTCCGGCGTCAGCATCTTGCGCCATTCGTCCTCCGTTTTATGAATCTTTTCGATTTTTTCGGGCATCTCGTCGCTTTTCCCGAACCCTTTTCGAGCCATAAAGACGGCCAGGATCAGGCCGATGAACCCCCTTAGGAATCGACGCCGCTGCATGCATTTATTATAATATGACCCACGTGCCAATTCCAGTATTGAATCAGGTCGCTGCCCGATCGCTTAAGCCATCGGGCCAAACACGTTATGGCAGGAGCTGCCACTCGTCCTTCTCAATCATCACCTTTTTGCCCGTTTGAAGCTCCTTGACATCCTCGCGTTCAAACATCCCCAGATACCGCTCGATCCGGTCCGGTTCTATGATCCGGTCCTCTTTGGTTTGTCCTGTGGCCAATTTATACCGTCGGATTAATACCGCCATCGTTTTCCTCCTGATGTTTTGCACCCCATCCTCATGCGGGCCGGGATCATCAATAGACACCGGCACAAAAAAGAGGCTGATTGTAACGGCCGTCGTGGGAGTTAGTCAAGTCAATAAATAAGGGCTAATTATTTCACGCGCGTTCCGGGCTCGACCGGTTCGATAAAGGTCGCCAACGCCTCGACCGTTTTATCACCCGCCGCCAGAATCATCCCCTGTGACTCGATTCCGCGAATGACGGCCGGCTTTAGATTGGCCACCAAGACCACCGATTTACCGATGAGAAGATCCGGAGCGTATTTCGTCGCGATGCCGGCCACCACTTGTCTTGTTTCGGTGCCGATATCGACCGAAAGTTTTAACAGCTTATCGGCCCCCGTTATCTTTTCGGCCGTGACGATTCGGCCGACCCGGAGGTCCAGCTTCCGGAATTCATCAATCGAGATGAAGGACGGTTCGGTGCGTGTCAATTCCATGACGCTCTCCTTAGAAGGTGTCGCAGGTGCGGCGGTTTCTCGTTCAGGAAGGGTCTGCGGTAATTCAATGCGCGGGAAAAGCGGCTTCCCTTTCTGAACGGGTCGGCCCGGCTTGAGCCTTCCCCATTGAAAGTCTTGCGGCTTCAGGGCCTGTTCCAGCGAGGTCGCCCAGCCCAGCTCCGTCGTCATGCGTTGGGCCGTTGTCGGCATAAACGGAAACAAATAAACCGCCAGGATGCGCAGCGTCTCGGCCAGATGATACAGAACCACGTCCAATCGGACCCGGTTCCTGGGTTCCTTGGCCAGATCCCACGGGGCGCTCCGCTCGACATACCGGTTGGCAAAATCCACGAGCGCCCAGATCTCGCGGAGCGCGCGATGGAATGCGAATCGGTCCATTTCGCTTCCGACCGTACGATACAGCGACTTCGCCAGTTCAACCATCCGACGATCCTCCGCCTTGACCCCTTTGGGATGGGGTTCTGGAACGACGCCGCCGGCGTACCGTTCGATCATCGTGAGCGTGCGGGAGAAAAGGTTGCCCAGATCATTCGCCAGCTCGCTGTTGTAGCGAGCCGTTATGGCCGGCTTCGAGAAATCCCCATCCTGTCCGAAAGGAACCTCCCGCAAAAGAAAGTAACGGAAGGCGTCCGTTCCATACTCCGCCGCCATCGCATTCGGATCCACGACGTTGCCGCGGCTTTTCGACATCTTTTCCCCATCGACGGTCCACCAGCCATGCGCGAACAAGGTCTTCGGCAGATCGAGCCCCAACGCCATGAGAAGCGTCGACCAATAAACGGCATGCGTCGTCAGAATATCCTTTCCGACCAGATGAACATCGGCCGGCCACCACTTCGCAAAGCGCCGTTTGTCCGTGCCGTAGCCGGGGACCGAGATATAATTGACCAACGCATCCACCCAGACGTACGTGACATAATCCGGATCAAAGGGGAAGGGGATGCCCCAGGCGAGACGGGCACGCGGGCGGGAGATGCAGAGATCTTCCAGCGGTCGCTCCAGAAAACCCAAGACCTCGTTCCGACGGCTCTCGGGTTGAATGAAGCCGGAATGCCGCCGGATGTGTCGCCGCAACCGATCCCGGTAGGCGCTCATTTTGAAAAAGTAGTTCGACTCCGAGATCCGTTCCACCGGCCGACCGCATTCGGGACATTTTCCCTCGACCACTTCGTCGTCCGCCCAGAACCGTTCATCGGGAAGACAGTACCAGCCCTCGTAAGACGCCGTGTAAAGAACGTGGGTTTCCTGCAACCGCCGGAGGACTTCCTGCACGACCCGTTTGTGGCGCTCCTCGGTTGTCCGGACAAAGTCGCTGTTCGAGATCGTCAGGCGTTTCCAAAGCTCTTTGAACGCCGCCACCATCCGGTCGGCGTGCGTCTGCGGGTCCAGGCCCTTCTTGGAGGCGGCCTGCTGAACTTTCTGACCGTGCTCGTCCGTCCCGGTCAGAAAAAAGGTGTCGTAGCCCCGGAGCCGTTTGTATCGGGCGAGAACATCGGCCGCGATCGTGGTGTAGGCATGCCCGATGTGGGGAACGTCGTTGACATAATAGATGGGCGTCGTAATATAGAAGGTTTTGCGTTTTCGGGAAGTGGCTTTCTTGGACGACGCTTTCATTTCCGGACCCGTCCCGCTTCGCCGGTTTTCGAGCCCGTGGTCGATTCGCCGATGACCGCATCGCGAAGTTTCAGAAGCACCGTTTCCAGCACCAGCGCATGGTTGAGATTTCGGGGCGCGGCCCGCTTGAGGAGGTGGATCAGCGTCAGGGTTTCCAACACCGCATCGGTCGAAACGGCACGGCCCCAGGCCATAATTTGTTCCGGGATATCCTGATTGATGAGAAGAGAAGCATCGGGATCGTGCGGGACGATCAGGACATCGCGAAGCCAGATCTCGATCGTGTCGAGCGATCGGTCGAGTTGCTCCGGAGTCGCGGCCAGGTCATCGGATTGACTAAAAAGATCGGCCGGATCTTCAAGACGTTCTTTGGACAGGGCGCCAAGAATCCGATCCCGTTCGATTTTCAATTCCGCCGGATCGCCCTCGGCCGCGATCCCGATCCTTCCCATGGATAGCGTGGCCAGCAACCGCGCCTCTTCCGGGCCAAGGCCCCTTTGTTTCTGGAGCCAGGGCGACAACGCCTGCAGCGGGGGCGGGCTGAACCGGACGGCCTGGCAACGCGAGAGGATCGTCGGCAGCAGGGCCTGCGGCCGGGCCGAAACAAGAATCAGAACGCTGTGATCCGGAGGCTCTTCCAAAGTTTTCAGAAAGCCGTTCGCCGCTTCGGGATTCATCGCATCGGCCTCATCGATCAGAAACCATTTCCGCGATCCGATCATCGGCTTAAAGACGATCGAATTCTGAAGATCACGAATCTGTCGGATCTTGATCTGGACGCCGTCCGGTCGGACGATCTGGAGATCGGGATGGCTTCCGGAATCAACGGCAAGACAGGAGGGGCATTGACCGCAAGAGGCGAGCGTCGGACGGCCGGAGGATCGGCCGATTTTTGGATGAGGGCACAGGCCCATTTTGGCAAAGGCCATCGCCGTCAGGAATTTTCCGATATGCGCCTCGCCGTGGAACAAATAGGCATGGGCGACGCGGTCGGTCGCCAGTGCGGCCGTCAGGACGGCTTTGGCGTGGGCATGCCCCACGATCCTTTCAAAGGCCGTCTCAAACGACATGGGCCCTCCATTCATAGGGGCTCGCGTCGCCCCCTCCAGGGGCAAAGCCCCTGGAGCCTCCCCTTCTCGCTCGCGTGGCTCGCTGGATATCTATCCGTCTCATTTCGCGACTCTTCGGCTGACAAGACAGCGGTCCACGATCTTTTTAATGTCCTTGGCCACATCCAGCGGTGATCGAGACGCCTCCACGATCTTGATCCGTCCGGGTTCCAACCGGGCCAAACGGAGATATCCCACACGCACGCGTTGGTGAAACTCCCGCTGTTCGCGGTCCAGGCGGTTGCTTTTCCCGCGATCCTTGACGCGGGCCAGTCCCACGCCGACATCCAGATCAAGAAGCAACGTCAGATCGGGCGCCAGCTCTTTGGCGGCGTAGCCCACCGCCGTCCGGACGATTTTCATGTCGAGTTGCCGACCGAATCCCTGATAGGCCACGGTCGCGTCCGAGAATCGATCGCACAGGACGATCTTCCCTTTTTTCAGGGCGGGGAGGATGACTTCTTCAAGATGTTGGGTTCGGCTGGCCAGGTAGAGAAAAAGTTCAGCCCGAGGATCCAATCGGCGGTTCTTGACGTTTAAAAGCACTCTGCGGATCTGTTCTCCGAAGGCGGTCCCGCCGGGTTCCCGGGTGGTGACGACCTTGTGTCCATGACGGATCAAGTGACGGGCCAAAATCTCGATCTGAGTACTTTTCC
>JACQBZ010000014.1 GCA_016194285.1 Nitrospirota bacterium
CAAGGGCACCCGATCGCCTTCAGTGTGCTTCCTAAAACCCAAGTGGGAGACATCGATTGGGTGGCCGCCCTCAAAGAAGGCATCCTGAATCCCAAAGGATCGCTCAACCCGAACGGTCCGCCGGAGAGTCCGATTTTAAATCTGGACATCGTGTTCAACATCAGCGAGGCCTACCCCGTCCCCAACGTCGTCTTTCCGCATACCCCTCACACGATGTGGCTCAACTGTAATAACTGCCATCCCTCCATCTTTATCATGAAGCAAGGAGCCAACCCCGTCAGCATGGACCGGATTATCAAGGGGGAGTACTGCGGCCGGTGTCATGGCGTGGTGGCCTTTCCGTTCGCCGATTGTTTGCGATGCCATTCACGACCGAAGTGAAAAATCGATCGGCCGAGACTCGAACGAAGGGCTGAATTAACCGGAAACAGAAAACGTGATCGGATAGGTAACCGTGACGTCCCCTGCGGGAACCGTCGGGAATTTCCATTGCAGAACTCTTTTGACCAGCGCCTCTTCGAACAGGGGGTTCTTCACCGAACTGGACGCCACATGGCAGCCGATCACTTCACCGCTGGCGGCGATGATGAACTCAACGGTCACCGTGCCCCGGAGCGTCGGATTTTCGCGAAGTGCCTTATTGTAAAGGAAGCTGATTCCGCCTTTGTAAGTATCCACCACCTGTGCGATCGACTCGTAGTCTCTGGGACTTTTCCCCTCTTCAAATCCCTTGATCTGAAACGGACTATCCACCTTTGTGGTCTTACGTTCCGCAAGGGATGATTGTCCCAGATCCGGCTGAATGTTCCCGATCATTTGATTGATCCCGCCGCTTCCGCCCAAAGCGGAATTCCCTCCGGTTCCACCCGACTCCTTGATCGATTTTTCCAGCTTGGCCACGATATCATCGATCCCTTGGCTTGCGGTGGGCAAGGGTTGAGGGGCCCCACCGGATGCCGTCTTGGGCGCCTGCTCGAGTCCCTTGATCTCGGAAAAAACTTTTTTCAGTTTCTGATCCGGAACGTTCCCCGCCTTGGCATCGGATTGCTTTAAAAGCTTAAGAAGGCCGCTGTTCATCGCCACCTCCATATTTTTTTTACGCTGAGCCTCTTGCTGAGCCCGTATCTCTTCGGGGGTGGGCCCTTCCTGTTTGGCCACCTCTTCGGCCGGCGGCTTGGGCTGTTCGGACTTGGGCTCCGCTTTTTTCTCTTCCTTTTTTTTCTCTTCCTTGGGTTTCTCCTCGACTTTCGGCTCCTCTTTTTTGGCCTTCGGAACGGGAGGCGGCACGGGTTTTGAGGCCTCAATGATCAGTTTGGCAATTCGAGGATCGATGCGGGTATAGTCCGATCGCGATGACGTTTTGACGGTGAGGAGATTGACCGCCAGGGCGGCCACACCGTAGGAAAGAACACACACCCAGGCAATGCGTTTAAAGTTTTGGTCGCTGTCCTGGCCCCCAAAAATCGAAATCATCCGGTGGACTCTTTCTGAATCACGGCGAGGTCAATCTGCCCGAACTCCGCCTGACTGCAGGTATACATTACCTTCTCCAGCAATCGAAACGGGATATTTTTATCTCCCAATATGGTGACGCGACCTTCAAACGGTTTGCCGGCGCTGATGTTCGCAAAATATTTTCCCCTCTCGGCCGCATAGTCCATCTCCTTTTTAAGGGCTGGAATTAGGAGATCGTTCTCCTTCAAGACCTGACCGATCTCGGCCACCTTCATCCCGTCCAGGAGAATATCCGATCGGGTGATCATGACGGTCAGGGTCGTCTGCGGCGTGAGTTGGGCCAGGGATTCCGGCAGTTTCATCCGTTCGGCGGCCGGAATGGCCGAGGCCTCTCCTGAAAAGTTATAGAGAAGAAAAAGCACCAGGTTCGTGAAAAGATCCACAAGGGATGTGAGGGTTAAGACCGTGGAGACCGTCGCGACTCCTTTCCGGCGTTCGGAGAATCGAGACCGGGCTCGCATGTGGCTTTTTCTCATTGGATTTCCCCCAGTGAGATATTTGGAAATAACGAATAACTGGTTTTTTGGCCTTCCGAGAACACAAACGCGACCCTCGTTGCGTCCATCACCTGAACCAGTTCGTCATACGCAATATCCGGTTTGCTAAGGACGATCGCGTTGTCCACCGTCGGAAACCTGGCTTTTATCTGCTGAAGCACGTTCGAAAGGGTCGGCAGGTCATGTCCCTTTGAAGTCGGCTGGACGAAGCTGATGATTTTATTCCCGTTGGCCACCACCAGCCCTTTTTCCGTGATCGAAATCGTCAGAACCAGCTGCTCTTCAGGCGAGGGCAGTTTACTCATCAACTCCGCCGACGCCGGAGGCGGCAGATAGATTTCCAGAACCGCCAAGCGGGTGAAAACCGCCGTGATGAGGAGAAACGGGGCTAAAACCACCAACAGATTCATGTACGGAGTCAGATCGATCTCGGTGGATTCCATCCGCTTAACTCGTCTTCTGGACTGCGGCACCATGTCCTTGACTCCTTTCCAGGGTCGCCCCCGTTGGCTGGCGATTCGCGAAAAAGTTGATCAGCTTCGTCGAATATTGATCCAGAGAATCGACAATCTTCGTGGTTCTGGATTGCAGAAATGCATAAAACAGAATCAAAGGAACGGCCACCATCAAGCCGAAGGCCGTCATATTCAGGGCGACCGAGATCCCGCGGGCCAAGAGCACCGCCTTTTGGGATGGATCGGCGGCGGAGACGGCCGAAAAGGCTTCGATCACGCCGATGATCGTTCCCAACAGTCCCAACAAGGTGGCCACATTGGCCAGAATCGGAAGGTAGGGCGTCCGCCGTTCCAGCGGCGGAAGGACCTCCAGCATCGCCTCCTCCATCGATCGCTGGATGGGTTCCCGCGCGCCCGCGGGCTTGGCAGCTCTCAAGCCCGCCGAAAGCACATGATAGATCGGGCGTGAGTTGGAGTGGCAGAGCTTGATGGCATCATCAATCCGTTGATCCGTCAGGGCGGACCGCACCCTTTGCCAAAGGGAGTCCGCGTTCGCCGAAGCCCGGCTGATGTAGAGCGTCCGTTCGATCACAATGGCCGTTCCCAGCGCGGCGACGAAGAGAACGGGGTACATAAAAAAACCACCCTCGATAAAAAAATTCCCGATCACATTCAAAAATTCCATTGGGTCTCCTTTCTGTTTATGGAACCTGGCGCGCCCTCTCCGAACGTATTTCTTGAGTGTACGTGTCTTTATCAAGCGGGGTGTAAATCTCATCAAGAAAAACACCCCGACTGTCCCCCTCTTCCAATAATGACGGATCGGGATCTTTCCAGGGCAGCGAATAGCTCAGCCGCGGGCGTTCAACCGTACCGACGACCTCGGTTTCCAAGAGCTTGAGCGATCCCAGGACGTCTTTTAATTTCCCCGTGATCTCGGTTTCTTTTAATTGAAACAAATCCCGGTTTTTTTGCAGCATCTTTCCGGATTCTTGGGCATACGTCCGTCCGCTGCCGGTGAACCACACCATCAAAACAATGCCGATCATCATTATCTTTATCTTTATGCTATGGCTGCCCAACGGCATTTCCCGTCCTGTGCGTTGTTCTCTGTTCCAGATCCGCGATCCAGACATCCACGGTTTGATTCTGGCCCGCCAGTCGCTCGTACTCCCGATAGCACCGCACCGCATCCGAAGGCTGGTTGAGATAGAGGTCGTACAGCACGCCCAGATTGTAATAGGCGGCCGCAAAGTTAGGATTCAGTTTTATGGATTTTTGATACGCCTCCTCCGCCTTTCGAAAATCTCCGTGTTCACGATGCGCAATGGCCAGATTGTTGTACACCTCGGCGGACACGGCTTGCCCCGAAACCGTGGACGTCAACGACTCGGACAAAGCGATCGCCTTCATGTATTCCGCAATCGATTTGTCCAGCATGCCCCGTCGACGATAAAGAACACCGAGCGCGTTATGAATCTCAATCCGATCCGGATTGGATTGGGCCAATGACTCAAAAATCCCTTGGGCGTTTTCAAGCTGTCCTCGCTCCAGATAGGAGAGGCCCTGCCCATAACTGGAATGAAGCCCCCCGTTGACCAGCGCGCCGGTCTTTGCACTGGGTCCTTCTTTCTCCGTGGGGCTCCGCACGGCCGAATCCCTCGGCGCATTCACCGAAGCGCAACCGATCGCCCCCAAAACGACCATCCCTCCTACCGTCGCCCTGAGAACCGCAAGGGCCGAGAGTATTCGCCATGGACCAATGCCCTTCATGGGTTTAAGGCCGGTTCCCGATGGATGATTTCATCCAGTTCCGCCTTATGGTAACGAGCCGGCATCAGCCGCGCCAGATCATCGTAGCTTTGCTTGATCCAAGAATCGTACAAACCCAACTGTTGCGCCCGATGGACATTGCTCTCATACGCCGCGATGGCCTTTTCTTCGAACGGGTAGGCCTGCTCTTCAAGAAGAAAATTGTATTGCTCCAGTTGTTGTGGCGTTAAATTCTGCGGGCGCTCGGATTCCAAGAGGGCGGTTCGAAATTTTTCGAACACCTGCCCGATTTTCTGAGTGGCGGCAGTGGTAACCTCGGCGACCTGAAAGTCGGCGGCCATCGCATATTCTTCCAGAACATCTTTCAGCAATTTTTTCTTTCGGGCCAAATTTTGTTCAAGAGGCGAAACGAGTCTTACGTTGTCAAACTGGGCCGCGAGATCATCCGCTTTCAATAAATGCGCCTGGGCGACATAATAAGCCACCGGCGAAGCGGTCACCTCACCCTGTCCGTACCGGTCGATAATGGTCTGGAGAATAGGGAGGGCTTCCTGTCGGCGGCCTTCCTGGAGTTTCGCCCAGGCCAATTTATAGGTCGTTTCGACAACTTGGTGATACTCACCCGAATATTGAGCCAGATAGATACCGTAAACCTCATCGGCCTTTGCCCAATCCCCAAGCTGCTCGTAGAGCCGACCGGCTGACAATAGCATTTCGCCTGTGGTTTTACGATCCAGGGTTAATTTTACCACAGACGCATACTCCCGGGCTGCATCTTGCAGGCGGCCGTTTTGCTCATGGATCCTGGCCACTTGAATCGTCGCATGAGGACTGTACGCGGACGACGGATACTCCCGCATCAAGATCGTGAATGCCTGGACCGCCCCCTCCGGATCCTTGCGAGAGAGGGCAATGTTTCCGGCATCAAACAAGGCAATCGGCGCCACTTCACTGCCCGCCATTTCAGTCTGAACTCTCATGAAACCGGCCTGCGCCTCCTTCAGTTTTCCGTCCGCCCTGAGACCCTCCGCTTGTTTGTATAAGGCGGAGGCCCATAGTCGCTTCAGTTCATCCCGCTCCTGATTCTTGGCCGAGGCCTCCTCCTGTGCTAATTTGCGGTAAGTGACCGCCGCCTGCTCGTAGGCCTTTTCCTCAAAATAGCGGTCCGCCAACAGCCGTTCGGAGCGATAGGCCAGGTCTTCTTGTGACGAAACCTGAATTGATTTAATCTTCTCTGACAAGGACTGGGCATCCTGAACTTTTCCGGTCTCCAAGAGATTTCGCTCCGTCTGCAGCAACACCTCTGGAACCTTTTGACTCAACGCGTGGCTTGGATAGTGCTGCATCAGGATCTGAAACAGCTGCAGCGCCTCGTCTGATTGATTTCGGAGCAGGGCCACGCTGGCCGCATCGTACAGGGCGACCGGCGCCACGTCGCTCCCCGGCACTTCGGCCTGAACCCGCATGAATTCCGTCTGCGCTTCTCGCAACTTTCCAGCATTCTTAAAAACTTCTCCCTGCTTATACAGCGATGAAGCCCATAGCTGTCTCACCTCCTTATCATCTCCCGCCTCTCCTCCGCTTCGCGCCAAGTGCTGAAAGACCGCCGCCGCCTGTTCATACGCCCCGGTTTCAAAATACGTTCGGGCCATCAGTCGTTGGGCCCTTAATGCGGTTTTATCTGTCGGGAGCGAGGTCTTCACAATCGATTCAGCCATGGAACGGGCCGCCGGGAGGTTCCCCGCGCGGTAATAGGTCTCGGCCCCTTTCCAAAGAATAACCCCGGCCCGGGGATCGTTGGGAAAGCTCTCTCCAAACCGCTTGCAATCTTGGGCCAACCGGATCGCCAACGGGCTCGTCGGGGAGGATGGACCGTCCCGACTCATGATCTTGTCCAGCGTCGTGATGGCGGCATAGCCCGATTCGGCGCTGTCGTGATGAAGGAAATAATCGTAAGCGGTATGCTCATATTCATCCGCGGCCTCGTTGTAACGCTGCAGCTCGAAGAGGCCCTCCGCCAACAGAAAGTTCATCCGGGGCGCGTCCGGCTCCTTCGGAAACGCCTTCAGGTAGCGCCGGTACCACATCAGGGCCCTTTCATAATCCGCGGGCCGTTTTGTTTGCTGCGCTTCCGAGTGATAGAACAGGGCCATTTGGCTGGTGAGTTGCCGGTAAAACGGCCGAATTTTTTCCCGAGAATCAACCAAGGCCTTTTGGTACCAGACGCTTTCTTCGCCAAAACGATCCACGAAATTTATCCGCGCGCGGTTGGCCAGATCCACCAATTTTAACTGCTGATAGGCCTCAACGATCTGCATTTGCACGGCCGGGGCGTCGGGGTGGAGCGGATAGGTTTTGATAAATGCTTCGTAGGCTCCGACCGCGTCCTGCACCCGCTTCTGGGCCAGGTACAGATCGCCCAATTTCCGGTAGATGAGCGCTTCATAGTCCCGGTGTCCCGTCTTCTCAAAATAATCTTGAATCTTTGTCGGCGGCCCCAGATATGAAAAAGCAAAGGCCATGCCGCGGATAAACTCCAGGACTTCATCCCACTCGGCGGCCGACATCCCCTTTGGATCAAGCTGCAGTTGGCCGTTGGGCTTCATGCCACGCTTCCGATCCACCAGCCGGACAAACATCGCCACCGCACTCTCATATTCTTGTAGCGAAAAAAAAGTCCAGCCCAGCTTGTACATCGCCTGCTCCGCCAGACCGGGATCCTTCGCGCTGACCGCCTGTTCATAAGCGGCCCGGGCTTGTCGGTATTGGTTCGAGTCGTAATACGCTTCGGCCAGCCGGAAGATCGCCTCCTGTCGCAACGGGCTGGAAGGGTAATGCTCCACCAGTCGTTGCAACGAAGCCATCGCCTGTTCCGTCCGTCCTTCGTCGTCATAAACATGAGCCAACTGATAGAACACCCGGTCGTTCTCGGGGCGATCGGGATACTGGGATAGCAGTTTTTCGTAGGTCTTGCGGGAACGCGTGTGATCGATTTTGGGGAGGGCCGGACGCCCACTGATTCGTCCTTGTTGCGCTTGCCGGAGGAGTTGGTTGTATCGTTGAAGCTGACGCCGATAGGCTAAATCTTCCAGCTTCAGGTACAGATCCGCCAAACGATGCATTGTTTTGGCCCGGAGTTCGCTCCTTTGTCCGAAATCGTTGAAAAGGCTATTCTCGTATTGGTCCAGAGATTTTAACGTATAGTCTTTGGAGGTGGGAGCCGTCTGGTCTTCCATCACTTCCGTCACAACCGTTTTGATCTTCTGCGGGGCCAAGTCGTCCGGTTTGCGGTAAGCGGAACACCCGCCCAATTCGATGCATGACACCGTAACAGCGAGCACCATCCACACCAGGACGGCGGGATCCCGATTCCATCGATTTTTTCTAGGGCACCGTCTCATGGTCCTGCATAAATGTCATGTTCTTGGCGATCCCCATGTTCGCACGGAGGGCCAGTTCGTCAATCTGGGCCAATTGGGACGAGAGATGATGGGTTGCGGAAGCCTGGAGTAATTTAATCATGTCCTGTCGAACGTCCTGCATCTTCATCTGAAGGGGTTTGAAGTCCGGAATCGTGCCACGCTCCGTTTTGTGCAGGGCAGGGTTTCTGCCCCGCTGAACCTCGTCAGCAATTTCCTTGTTCAGTCGGAACCAATCGGCATACACATTCATTGCCTCCGGAAACCCAGGTTCCCTTGCCAGGCTTAGCCAGTTCTCCAAGTTCGTCGTCTGAATTTGCTGGATCAGTTTTTTAAAACTTTCGGACCGTTCAGAATAGGCCTTGAGTGCATCTTGATAACTGTCCACGGCCCGATGATAGGCACTCAGTTTCGAATAACAGTTGCCGATCTGAAGATGGGCTTCAAGGGCATACGACTGGGCGGGCGCCTGTTCGATCAGGTCCTTGAAGACCACGATGGCTTTCACGCAGTCCTCCATTCCCATAAAGGCCTTGCCGATCCCGAATCGGGCCTGTATCCGATACCGACTTTGGGGAGGAATCGCTTCAAAGACGGAAAGGGCTTCCGGGTAGCGTTTCTGATCCATGAAGATAAATCCGAGCGTCACTCGTGTCTTGTTGATTAATTCCTGGAGGATGGGATCCTCTCCGGGTTTTAGGGCGATGAGCTTTTGAAACTGTAGCTGAGTCGAAGACCAGGCATCTCCCAGATTAAGATAGGCGAGACCGCTTGAATAGACAGCGAACGGATAGTAATCACTCCCTTCGCCGATTTTGCTGAATAGGTCAATCGCCTTGAGGTAGTCCTTAAGATAAAGATAGCTGTTACCGGCCAGGTAGGTGGCTTCCGGCCGCAGCGGCAATGTTTTGCTCATCGGAATCTTCAGGAAAGCTCCAATGGCCTGCGGATAATCACCCTTCCGATAGTACAATTTTTCTAATTGAAACCATCCCTCGGCCACGATCGGCGCGCGATGAGCTTGGATCACCAGATCTTTTAATGTCTGCTCCGCCTGTGAAAGGAGGTCCGCCCGCAGCAAACGATCGGCCAGCCGTAGCCGCATCTCATCGGTCGAAGCCGGACCGCCTTCGTTGGAAGACCCCGCAGGATCGCCTCCCGTTTCCAATCGCTTCATCAAGACCGCAATTTCTTCCAGATTGGCCTCTACACTTTGCGAGGCCCCGTCGGCTTGAGCTTCCCCTCCCTGGACGACATTCCCGGAATCCGGGTGTGTGGATCGGATGGACGATCGATTCGGCCGCTCGAAAACGGTGTCATTGGATTGATACTGATGAATAATGTCCGTTTTGATGAGCGCGAGCTTCGACTGAACTTGGGTGATCTGCTGCTCAAGAGAGATCGCGGAGGTTTCAGCTCGACCGGAGGAGACGGTTGAAACCATCACCAGGAAACCACCGAGAAAACGGACGAAGATACCGAGTCCGGATGAACCGATTTTAAAAAACGGACATCGGGTTTTCATCCAACGTTCAGGTTTATTGAATGTGCTACCCATCATGGTTACAGAAAAACAAACAGGCAAGCCCAAATAGGTATGATTCCCCACTCCATCGGGGTGCAGGTCAATCAGACCGTTTTAATTCCCCTTCCTACACCGATATACCGAAACCCGGCCTGTTTCATGCGCTGTTCGTCATAGACATTGCGGAGATCAATAAAGACGGGGTTGCGTACCGATTGGCGAAGCCGGACCAAGTCCAGGTTGCGAAATTCGTTCCATTCCGTTATCAGAACCACGGCGTCCGCATTCTGCGCCGTATCATAGGCGTCATCGCAATAGCGAATCCCTTTTAGAACCTTCCGGGCCTCGGTCATCGCCGCCGGGTCAAAGGCCCGAACTTTAATCCCTTCCTTGACCAGGGCTCGAATGATCTCGAGGGCCGGGGCTTCCCGAATATCGTCTGTGTTCGGTTTAAAGGCCAATCCCAGAACGGCCACGTTTTTCCCTTCGGCGCCGTCCAAAGCCTGAAGAATTTTTCGAACCATTATGGCCCTCTGGTTCGTATTCACCCGGGTCACTGCACCAAGCAGTTCCAGTTCACAGTCATTCTGCTTGGCCATCTGAACCAACGCCAACGTATCTTTGGGTAGGCAGGAGCCGCCGTAGCCAGGCCCCGGATGGAGAAATTTGGGGCCGATACGGCCGTCCAAACCCATTCCTTTGGCCACTTGATGCACATCGGCTCCGACCTTCTCACAGAGATTCGCCATTTCATTGATAAAGGAAATCTTCGTTGCCAGAAAGGCATTGGAGGCGTACTTAATCATCTCCGCCGTAGCCACGTCCGTTACAATGAAGGGGGTCTCGATCAGGTAAAGCGGTCGATATAGGTCCTTCATGATCGCTTCCGCTTGCGGACTATTCGTTCCGATCACCACGCGATTGGGCCTTAAAAAATCCTCAATGGCCGAACCTTCGCGCAGAAATTCGGGATTCGAAACAATATCAAAGTCCACCTGCTCTTTGAGGTTTTTCCCGATGATCTTTTGAAGCCGTTCCCCTGTTCCCACCGGCACCGTGCTTTTTGTAACGATCAGTTTATAGCCATTGAGATGTCGGGCGATCGTTTCAGCGACATCCTCCACGTACGCCAAATTGGCCGACCCATCTCCCCGAGGAGGCGTCCCGACTGCAATAAAGACGGCCAACGCCCCTCGAACCGCGCCGGCAATATCGGTGGTAAAGTCGAGACGGCCACTGGCTTTATTCTTGCTGACCAACTCACCCAGACCGGGCTCGTAAATCGGAATCTGCCCTTTTCGGAGAGCCTCAATCTTGTCCCGATCTTTATCCACACAGGTTACATGGACTCCAAACTCGGCGAAACAAGCACCGGTCACAAGACCGACATATCCTGTTCCAATAACGGCGATATTCATAACACCTCGATTTTACATGTGTATAAAATCAGCACAGTATATCAGAAATATCATCCCCATGGCAAGCACGCTTGCTTTGGGTCCCATAACCGCCTATACTAATCTACTCGATAATATGTAAGTATTATAATGAGTCTATTAAATATCTGAAATTTACGTCGGCTTCATTTCATGGACGACACAAAGCCCGGCTTTCTTTATATTGTTAGCACCCCGATCGGTCATCTGGAAGATATCACGTTGCGTGCCGTGCGGGTTCTGAAGGAAGTCCATCTTGTGGCGGCCGAGGACACACGCCACACACAAAAGCTGTTTAACCATTACCAGATTCACACTCCTCTGACCAGCTACCATGACCATAATAAGGAAGAAAAGACCGAAGTGCTGGTTCAGCGGCTCAAGGAAGGCCACTCAATCGCTCTGGTGACGGATGCCGGCACGCCGGGGGTCTCAGATCCGGGATATTATCTGATCAATCGTTGCATTCAAGCGGGCATTCCGCTTTCTCCGGTTCCCGGACCATCCGCCTTTCTTGCGGCGTTGACCGTATCCGGCCTTCCCACGGATGCTTTTTTGTTCGAAGGGTTCCTTCCGAAGAAACGGAGCGGACGACTCAAACATCTCCAGGCCCTGAAAGACGAACCCCGAACGATCATTTTTTATGAATCCCCTCATCGCCTCGTTCGTTGTCTTCATGATCTGTACGAGACCTGGGGCGACCGCCGCGCCGTGGTGGCCCGTGAATTGACCAAGATGTTTGAAGAAATCATCCGGGGAAGACTCTCTCAGATCATCGCAAAGATGGAGAGCGGATCCGTTCGGGGAGAGATTACGCTGATCATCGAGGGTTGTCGCCCCCTATCCTCGATGTGGTAACTCATTTCAACTCACGGCGCTTCTTTTCGGATTGCATATCCAGGTCGAGCAAGCGTTGCAGATCGCTCTTGAGTTTTTCCTTTTCCGTTTTTAAGGACTCCAGCTGGCTTAAAAAATTCAACCAATTCTGTGCCGGATTTTTCCAAGGACTGTTCGGGTACTTCTGAATCAATTTCTGAAAATCCTTCGCGGCCATCCCATAGTCGGACCCCGTATTCTTAAAATAAATCTCTGTGTAGGCCACCTGGTACTGTGCGTCGGCCGCGAGGTCATCGTTTGGGAATTGAGCGGCCACGTACCGGTATTCTTTAATGGCCTCGGCATACTGACCCTCTTCAAAAAAGGCGTTGGCCTTCTTGAAATGCTCGGCGGCCGCGGTCGGTTCTTCCACCGTCGCCAAGCCAGCACAGCTCGTTAAAAGTTGAAGCAGGATGAAAAATCCCGCCCTCCCGAACCGGAGCCACCGATGAGACGGATCGCCCATCTGACAAATCCTTCCCCCTATGTTCAAGCGGTCCTCCGTTGATCCACGACGTAAACGCTGCGGGGGAAAGTCTTTGCGTACTGTTTGAGCTGCGCAGCAATCTCCGCAACCTGCATGGGGCTGGTGATCACGCGCTTCTGGTTCGTGACCACCGCGATCGAAACCGTCATGAACGGGAACTGTTGTTCAACATCCTTGCGGTCGCGTGAAATAATATAACCCCTTCGACGGTCCTCCTCGTCATAAAAAGCCGGAATGGTTTCATCAAAATCATGGATGACTTTCTCACACAGCTTTTCCATTCGCAGAGGATCCGTAATGATGACAAAGTCATCTCCACCGATATGGCCGAGGAAGTCCGGTCCTGACCCGAGCGTCTTGACGGAGTCGGTCAAAATGGCGGCCACCCTTTTCAATACCTCGCTGCCCCGGATATAGCCGTACCGATCGCCGAACGCCTTAAAGTTATCCAGATCGACCAGGCAAAAGGCAAAAGGTACCGCCTCCTGAAGTCGGGTCAAAAGTGCTTTTTCAATGGCCAAATTTCCCGGAAGACGCGTGAGGGGATTGGCATCCAGATTCATCTCGCCCAGTTCCTTCAACCGCTTCGACATCCAACGAAAGGAATCCGCCAACTCTTGAACTTCTTCCGTGGCCTTGACATTCAGGGCTCGGTCAAACAGCCCCTGGCCGATGTAATGCGCCGCCTCCTGAAGTTGTTTGATCGAATAGGTAAGATTGGAATTAATGAACACGGCAAATCCGACACCGAAAAAAAAACTGATCGTCACCAACACCACCGTGATGTTAAACGCTTGCAGACTCAATTGATTGGCCAGACGCGTCTTTGCGTTTTGATCCTCGCGTCCATGGCGTTCCAGCTCTCGAAACAGCTTAACCATTTCATTGAGACGGGACTGCATCGGACCTTCTGAAACGGCCTTCGCCATCGACTCCTGCTTACGATTGAGATAGTCCTGTTCTTCTCTAAAAAACTGGTCGTATTCCTGATGAAGGCTCTGGATTTGTCCTTTCAGGTCCTGATCTTCCGGAGATAGAAAATTCAACTGGGCCAGTTTGAGTCGGAATTCCTCGCTCCGGTTTAAAAATAGGGTCTGGACCGCCGGGTCCCGAAGAATGACGGAGCGCTTCTCATAGAGATCTTGGGCCAATAAGTTCTCGGTCATCTGACCGGCAGCCTCAATGATAGGAAGGTCCCGCTGGACAACGCTGTCGCTCATCCGCCGAATGTCCCGGAGGCTCAAGACCGCGTACAGACCGGTCAACAGGGTCAGAAGGACCATGATCGAAAAGCCAAGAAGCATTTTCTTAATCAGAGTCAATCGCATACGGAGGAACTCGCTACCCAACCCTGGTGGCCGACTCGGACGGCGTTGTTCTGTATTTCCAAACGAGATCGTCGATCAACAACCGCCCGGCAGCAACAGGGTGGGATCACTCTATAACGGACAGGATGGATTTGATAAGAATGAATCGAGGCGTGGAACAGGCCTATTGGTCCACCGTGTATGAAACCTGGGTCGTAACAGACTCCTGGGATCAGTGCTGTTTTCGAATCAACACTCGAAAGCAGTTACCAACCTTTTCTTGCCTGAGAATGGTGTGACCATCTTCAGAGATGCTGCGGGGGACATTACGGATGGGCTCACCATCATCCACAATCACCGACAGGATTTGTCCAGTCTCCATAGATTCCAATTTCAACTTTGTTTTCACATAGTTATACGGACACATCACTCCCCGAAGATCTAATTCTGCATGTGTTGTGGTCTCTGTACTTTCTGTCATCGTGTTCACTCGCTTAACTTTATATGATTATAATGTTTTCCCATGGGAAGTCAAGGCGTCGCGTGATCTCACACGAAAAGTAAACTCCCAACACGGGCCGCTAGGGATGGACTGCAAGATCGCGAAGGGCGGTTTTGATCTCTTCAATGACCTTTTCCGCTGCTTGCACAGGATTCTTGGCCCTTCGGATAGGACGGCCAACGACAATGTAGTCTGCGCCGTCCAGTATAGCCTGGCGCGGCGTCGTAACCCGTCTTTGATCATCATTGGACACCGTGGCCCATTCCGGACGAACCCCGGGTACAACGGTGATCAACTCCTGACCGACCCGTTCTTTTACCTGCCGTACTTCCGATCCGGAGCAAACCACACCCGCGCAACCCGTCTCGCGCGCCCATCGGGCTCTCCGGAGGACCAGTTCGCAGATATCGAGGTCCTTCTCCATTCCGGCATCCCGCATATCCCCTTGACTAAAACTGGTCAAGACCGTAACGGCAAGCACTTTCGTGTCGTTGTGGATTTCATTGACAACCGCTTTGAGCAGCCTCTTCCCTTCCGAGGCATGCACCGTGACAAATCGCGCCTTGTAGGCCGCAGCGGCCCTCACGGCGGCCTGAACCGTTTCCGGAATATCGTGAAATTTCAGGTCAAGGAAGACGCCGCAATTGCTGCTCTCCGTAATCACCTTGAAAATCCCGGGCCCCGAACTTACGAAAAGCTCCAGGCCCACCTTAAACAATCCGACGTGTCCATTTAAAGAAACCACCGCCCTTTTTGCTTCTTCCAGGCTCGCATAATCGAGGGCAAAAATCAGTCGGTCTTTTGCGGTGAGGGAAGGATCGTTCTGGAGGAATGCGCTCAATGGGATTACCGAATGATTCTCGCCTATGGATCACGCATCATAAGCCGGTTCGCGGCTCTGCCGCGAGAGGCGCGGGACTTGGGGGCATCGGAGGGCGCACGCTGCGACGAATAAGGAGCAGCAAAGTTTGTGCGCGCCGCCGAGTCGGTGAGGCGGCCGGATTCCTCAGCATAAAAGCACGGGCCCCCAAATACAACTGGTGCCGGAGGAGAGGGTTGATCACGCCACCGTGCCAAAGGCACGGTTTACCATCCTCGGCCCGTAAGGCCATCTGATCGGGACCAACCCGACCATAGGTACAATGCGTAACTTTTTGGTGCCGGAGGAGAGGGTTGAACTCTCATGAGGTTGCCCTCGGCGGATTTTGAGTCCGCTGCGTCTGCCATTCCGCCACTCCGGCGAAGCGTGGGTCAAGGCTTTTGGGTGCGTTGAAGCTTTTCCAAAGCATACTTCGCGATCTGTTGGATCGATGGGTCCGGATGCTTCTGCTCAATCTCTTTTAGCGGTTCGATCGCCCTGGAATCTCCAACCTCTTCCAAGACCCGGATTGCGTTCCATAAGAAAATGGGGTCGTTGTCGTGCTTCATGGCCTCGATGAGCGGATTGACCACCGGCTTGCCGATCTCGATCAAGGCGCCGGAGACGTCCAGTCTGACCATGGGCTCCTCATCTTTGAGCGCCGCGATCAACGACGACACGGCACGCGGATCTTTGATCTTACCCAGCTCATGCGCGGCTTCCCGACGGTCCATCGGGGTTTTGGACTGGAGCATTTTCAACAGATCGTCAACCCGATCCGCAAGAGCCACCCCTGTCACGCTGAAAAAAAGGATGCCGGCCACCAAAATCGGAAGACCCATATGCACTCTCAAAACGATTCCTCTCGCAGTCTGAAGAATATGTAGCAAGCCATGTGCGTCAAACCGTGTCCGCATGATCACTCCTCCTTCAAAGCCGCTTCGGCCAGAAAAGCCACGATGGCTTTTGTCACCTTTGCCATGTAGGGAAGATCCAAGGTCTCCAACCGATCACCGGGTTGATGATACCAGGGATTTCGAAAGTTCGCCGTGTCCGTCAGCATCAGGGCCGGATAGCCGGCATCCCAGAACGGCGCGTGATCGCTCCGGCGGGTGTCTGGAAAATCATGCCCTGCATTCGGGACAACAAGGCTCACCAGGGGCAGATCCGAAACAAAACGACCGGCCACCTTCTCAAACCGCTGCTTCAACGCCGCGGCTTCCGGATTACCCACCACGCCCAAAAAGTTTCCCACGTCCGGAATCGCAATCGGAAGCTGTCTCAGGCGTTGCTGTGAACCGGGTTTTTGGCTGGCGAAGCCGACGCATTCCAGGGCGATCATCCCCTGAATGTGGAGACACGACCGTCGGGCTTTGATGGCGTAAAGCGTACTTCCCAGGCAGTGTTGTTCTTCTTGGGCGAACCCGATAAAGACCCACCGACCTGGCCGATCCAATTCGGCCAACCTTCGGGCCGCTTCGAGCATCACGGCCACGCCGCTGGCGTTATCATCCGCCCCCGGGCTTTGAGCCACCGTATCATAGTGAGCCGCCAGAATCAAGAGGGGCCGGCCCGTAAAATTTCCGGCTCGACCACGAATCGAGCCGACGACATTCCGGTTTCGATGGCCAAAGGCTTCGAACGCGTGGTGATGAACCGCAAGTCCGGCGGCTCGGAATTGATCCGTGATATACTCGCCCGCCGCCTCCAACGCCTCGGGCGCCGATTGATGATGCCGGACTCCAACAATCCGTCTGAGATGTTCCGTCAGGCGGGCCTCGGTAATTTGAGCAACCCGTTCTTGAATGATCCCGTCCAGACTATCCCTTTTTTTTGGGCAAGGTCTTTGACGAACGATAGGCATCCACCATGCTCCAGACCAGGAGGGCCAGCAGAATCAACAATGGGCCGAGAACCTTCCCCGCGTGCGACGTGTTCCCGGCCATTAGTTCCTCAACCGGAAATCGTTCGGTCACCATCCCGCTCAACACCCCCGATCCGATAAAAAAACCAATGCCCTTGAACCATTGCCGGTTGTAAAACTGCCCGAGCCCGGGAAAGATCGCCGAGAGGACGGCGGCCATGCGGGGACTTCTCATGGATTGCTCTCCCCTTGACCCAAGAGGACGCGCATGACGAATTGCACGATTTTATCGCGGTCGGCCTCATTGATCTTTCGAAATTGAATGGCCATTCCGGGAGAAAAGCCTTTCGGATCAAAGTGGGAACGGACCCAGGCCACCTGGCCGTCCACTTTGACCGAACCCACCTGGCCCGGAAGACCAAACTCCAGGTTGACGGGCGTTCCGACCGGGAGAGGGGAGACGGTGTCAATGAACAGACCACCGCCGCCCATGATGGCCGTAAATCCTTCCTTGATTCCCTTCTGAGGCTGCTGATACTGGATCCGAATCGAGATCGGGGCGCGCGGGTAGTTCCGCTTTTTAGGAGACGGGGGTTTTGGGCTCGTCGCCATGATCGTTTACCTCTTAAATTGTGCCCGTCGGACGATGAGGTAGATAAGAAACGGCACCAATAGAACGATGAAGATCGTCCGAACCCGTCCGTAGCCGTACAGGATAAAGCTTGAGACCGCACTCGTCAAGACATCGCCAATATAAAAAAAGCCCAGGTAGACGACCCACCGGCGAAGCGCGAGAAACCCATATCCCAATGCCAGATGAAGAACCGGCTGGACCGCCAGAACGCCCTTCGCCACAATACCGTGGCTCGTGATCCCGAAAAACTTTGGGGTATATTGCCAGCCGGTTGAGATGATATTGACCAGTTCGACGGGGGCACTCAGCAGAAACAGCACCCCGAAGATCGTGATGTCCAGCGGTCTTTTCAGTGGTATTTCACCCGCGTCTTTCATCAAGCCTTCCGGTTTTATGCCGTGATTTCGGTGCCGATCCCCTTGTCCGTGAAGATTTCCAGCAGCAGGGCATGCGCCACGCGGCCGTCGATAATATGGGCCTTGGTCACACCCCCTTCGACGGCCGAGAGGGCCGCCTTGACTTTCGGAAGCATGCCCTCTTTGATAATGTCCTGCTTGATCAGACGGGCCGCGTCCTTTTTCGAAATCGTCGGGAGCAGCTTTCCCTGTTCATCCAGAATGCCCTTTACATCGGTCAGAAGCAAGAGCTTTTCGGCTTTCAGTGATGACGCCACGGCCCCCGCAACCCAGTCGGCGTTGATGTTATAGGTCCGTCCTTCCGAATCCGCACCGATCGGTGCGATGACCGGGATGAATCGATCCTGTTCGAGATCCCGAATGACCTGAGGATCGACCTTCTCCACTTCACCGACCAGGCCCATATCGATCGGTTCGTCGCCCTCGGACCGGCCGTCGCCCCCGCTCACTTTTTTGGCCCGAATCAGCCTGCCGTCCTTGCCGGTCAGGCCGACGGCCCGTCCGCCATGCTGGTTGATCAAGGCCACGATCTCTTTGTTGATCATCCCCCCCAAGACCATTTCGACGACTTCCATCGTCTGGGAATCCGTCACGCGGACCCCTTTGACGAACTTCGGTTCCAGTCCCAGACGCTTCATCATGAGGTTGATCTGCGGACCGCCGCCGTGAACCACCACGGGGTTGAGACCGATGTATTTCATCAGAACCACATCTTGAGCGAAGGCATTTTTGAGCGCCTCCTCGGTCATGGCCTTGCCGCCGTACTTGATCACCACCGTCTTTCCGGAAAAGGCCCGGATATACGGCAGCGCCTCGATAAGAACCTTCGCTTTCTCAATCAACTTTTCCACGGTCATCCCTTGTTGAGACCCTCGACAAACGACTGAATCTGTTGAACCACCCCTTTACGATTATCGGTCAGCACAAAATGGCTCGCCTCAATCCCGACCGTTTGGACGCCGGGCGGGTTGAAAGGACCCTCGCTGGATTCCGGAGACAATACCCCTCCCTGTCGCGCGATCAAGGCCAGCACGGGGACATTGATGGTTCTCCACGGCGGCCGATAGCGGAATAAAACGCGATACGAAGCAATATAACTGGCCACCGGCATGCATTGAAGATCCAACCATGGACCCATCCAGCGGACGACGTTGAAAAGGTTCGTCAGTCGGGGCCGCACCCAGTCATCGTAGACGGAATAATCGATGAACCGGTACCGAGCCCGTCGTAAACCAAGACGATTGAGCCCCCTTGCCATCCCCTCCAGTAGCCCAACGATCGGGCCCAAAACGGCATGCAGAATCGTCCAGGCGGGCTGAAGATCTTCCGTGACGAAAGGCTCAATGAGAACCAGCGCCCGAACGTTCTGGGGATTCCGTTCCCAAAACCTCACCGCGATGTTCGCGCCCAGGCAGTGTCCGACCACCACCGGACGTTCAACGCCCTCTTTTTTTAAAATCAACTCCAGATCCGACGCAAATCCATCCGCATGGATTCCCCGCCGCGCGATCGAGCGGCCATGACCCCGCAGATCCGGAATGATCAAGCGAAACGACTTAAAAAACCGCTCTTCCGACAGGCGTTTCCACCGCGTCCAGTTGCTTCCCAAACCATGAATAAAGAGAAACGCCGGTGCCCGTTCTCCGGTCGGCTCATACAGATAATAATGGATCTGGACCCCGCCCACCGTCTCGACATACCTGTCATGACCAGGGTTCACAAAATATACCGGCTCAGGTCCTCGCTCTTAATGATGTCGTTCAATCGCTCGCGGACGTACTTGGCATCAATCATCATCTTCTTTTCGGCTCGATCCGGCGCGTCGAAGGCCACGTCATCCAACAACTTCTCCATGATCGTGAACAACCGCCGCGCGCCGATATTCTCGGTTCGCTCATTCACCAACACCGCAATGGAGGCGATTTCCTCCATGGCGTCCGGTTTGAACTCGAGTGTGATGCCTTCCGTTTCCATCAAGGCGATGTACTGTTTGATCAGCGCGTTCCTCGGCTCGGTCAGGATGCGGATCAAATCCTCTTTGGTTAAAGGCTCCAGCTCGACCCGAATGGGAAAGCGTCCCTGAAGCTCGGGGATGAGATCCGACGGCTTCGCGACATGAAACGCGCCGGCCGCAATGAACAGAATATGATCGGTTCGAACCATGCCATGCTTCGTATTCACCGTGGAACCTTCCACGATCGGGAGAAGGTCCCGCTGAACGCCCTCGCGGGATACATCCGGACCAAATCCTCTTTCGCGGCCTGCGATCTTGTCCAGCTCATCGACGAAAACGATCCCGGACTGCTCCACTTTCTGGATGGCCTCGCGCAGGACTTCATCCATGTCGATCAGCTTTTGGGCCTCTTCCTGGGTCAACAGTTTGAGCGCCTCGGGGACCTTCACACGCCGTTTCTTTTTTCTCCCCGGAAACAACCCTCCGAACATCTCGCGGAGATTGATCTCCAGATCTTCCATCCCGACATTGGAAATCACCCCGACCGGCAGGGCCTTCTCCTTGACGTCGATTTCTACCGGGCGGTGATCCAATTTGCCTTCATGGAGTTGTTGGCGCAGCTTCTCGCGGGTCTGCTCGTAGGATTCCGGCAATTCCGTTCGGGCCGTGTCAAGGCGTCCGTCGTCAAAAATTCCGGGAGGGGCCTTGGGCGCGGGGGGCGGGAGAAGGATGTCCAACAGCCGCTCCTCGGCCTGTCTGGCCGCGCGATCCTGGACCTTCTCGGTGTGCTGCATCTTGACCATGTTGACCGCCAGTTCGGTCAGGTCTCGGATCATCGATTCAACGTCACGACCCACATAGCCCACCTCGGTGAACTTGGAGGCCTCCACCTTGATGAAGGGCGCATTCACCAATTTGGCCAGCCGGCGGGAGATCTCGGTCTTCCCCACCCCCGTCGGCCCGATCATGATGATGTTCTTGGGCAACACTTCCTCCCGGAGCTCCGGGGAAAGTTGCTGCCGCCGCCACCGGTTTCGCAGGGCGATCGCCACCATTCGCTTGGCCTGACGCTGGCCGATGATATACCGGTCCAACTCCTTCACGATCTCGCGGGGGGTGAGGGCATTCATTCGATCATCCGACGGTCCCGTCATCTCAATCCTTCAACTCCTCCACAACGATTTCCTGATTGGTATAGATATCGATCCCGCCGGCGATTTTCATCGCCCGCTCGACGATCACCTTGGCCGTCAAATCCGGCTGATCGATCATCGCACGGGCCGCGGCCAGGGCGTACGGTCCCCCTGAACCGATAGCCAGAATCCCGTCTTCCGGCTCGATCACATCCCCCGTTCCCGAAATCAACAAAGAATGTTCGGCATCGGCCACGATCATGAGGGCCTCCAGCCGTCTTAAGACTCGGTCCGTCCGCCAGTCCTTGGCCAGCTCCACCGCGGAACGCGTGAGATTGCCACGGTATTCGGCCAGCTTGGACTCGAACTTTTCGAACAGCGTCAGGGCGTCGGCCGTCGCCCCGGCGAATCCGGACAGGATCTGGTCGTTATACATCCTCCGGATCTTTCGGGCGTTGTGCTTCATCACCGTCGTGCCCATCGTCACTTGGCCGTCGGCCGCAATGGCCACCCGGCCCCGGTGGCGGACGCAAAGGATTGTTGTGCTTCGAATCGTGGGGGTCATGAGTTCCGCCGTTGATCACCCTCTTGCTTTTTTCGCCCGGGGGTGTGCCCGGTCGTAGACCTCGATCAGTTTATCCGTCGTGACATGGGTATACCGTTGCGTAGTCGAGAGCCGCGCATGCCCTAGTAATTCCTGGATCACCCGAAGGTCCGCGCCGCCGTCCAAAAGATGCGTCGCAAAGCTGTGACGAAGGGCGTGCGGCGTGACCCGCGGAGCCTTGGAAAGCCGTGAGCCCGCGCGGCCTACGATCCGGGCCACCGTCCGAGTCGTCAGGCGTTTCCCAAACCGGTTCAGGAAAAGCGGACGCCGCTCTTCATGATATTGCCGAAAGGGAACCACCGCCAGATACGCCTCGATCGCAGCGAGAGCCCTGGAGCCGATCGGAACGATCCGCTCTTTGCGGCCCTTGCCCTGGACTCGAATCAGCCCTTCGTGCGGATACAGGTCGTTGACGTTCAGCGTGACCAGCTCGCTCAACCGGATGCCGGTCGAATAGAACGTCTCGAGGATGGCCCGATTCCGGGGGCCGGTCTTCTCATCGACCGAAAATGCCTCCATCAGGGCCGAGGCATCGTCCACGGTAAGAAACGCCGGAAGTCGATGTTCCTGTTTCGGTGTCGTCACCAGCCGGGCGGGATTATTCTTTAACCGACCTTCCCGCTGAAGATATTTAAAAAAGGTCCGGATCACGGCCAGCTTGCGGGCGATGGAGGATTTTTGAACACCCGTCTGCCGCAAATGGGCCAGGTACGCCCGTATTTTCAGAGGTTCAACCGCGGTCCAGGCGGTTTCCTTCACCGACTCTTGAGCCGGCCCGTTGGGAGAGCCTTTGGCCGATCGATGGAGCGATGCAACAGGCTCGGCCGCCGATAATAAAAAACGCTCGAACTGCTCCAGGTCGGACCGATAGTTTCGGACGGTATGCGCCGAACTCCCGCGCTCGACCTGAAGGTATTCTATAAAGGATTGTTTTGCCGACACCATTGCTTCAGATCCTCAACCGCTCGATGCCCAACCGCTTTCCGCCTCAACTGCTTGTCCCGAATCGTTTCCGGGATGTGCGGGAAAAGTCCAAAGTTGATGTTCATCGGCTGGAAATGCCGCGGGCTGCTCCGCGTGAGGTACGCCAGCAAACTCCCGTGAGCCGTCGTCGGGGGCGGGGAAACCGGCTCCAGCCCCTTCAATAATCGTGCTCCATTGATCCCCGCGATCAAGCCCATCGCGGCCGATTCGACATACCCTTCGACCCCCACCAGTTGCCCCGCCAGAAAAAGGGTGAGTTTCCTTCGAACCTGCAACGACTCCTTTAACACAAAGGGCGCATTGATAAAGGTGTTCCGGTGAAGGCTTCCGTAGCGAAGAAACTCGGCCTGGGCCAAACCGGGGATGAGCCGAAATACCCGACGCTGTTCGGGCCAGGTCAGCTTGGTCTGAAAGCCCACGATGTTGTAGCAGGAACCGAATACGTCCTCCTGCCGAAGCTGCACCACGGCATACGGTCTTTTGCCCGCGCGCGGATCGATAAGACCTACCGGCTTCATCGGCCCGAACACCAACGTCTCGCGGCCACGCTCCGCCATCACCTCGATCGGAACACACCCTTCAAAATACGGGATCTTCTCGAAAGGTTTGGTGGGAACCTTCTCCGCCGCAAGAAGCGCCTGGTAGAATCGATCATACTCCTCCCGGGTCATGGGACAGTTAATATAGTCGGCGCCCCCCTTATCGTATCGCGAGGCCCGAAATATCTTGTCCATCTCGATGCTCTCTCCGTCGATGATCGGGGCGATCGAATCATAGAAATAGAGATGATCGGCGCGGGTCAGATACCGGAGCGATTCGGCCAGTTTATCGGAGGTCAACGGCCCGGTGGCGATCAAGGCCACACCATCTGACGGCACCTCGGCGATCTCCTGCCGGACGACCTGGATGTTTGGATGATTCTCGATCTCTTGGGTAATCCTCCGGGAGAACTCTTCGCGCTCCACGGCCAAGGCCGATCCGGCCGGGACGGTTGTTCCGTCCGCCGTCCGAATGACGAGCGAGTCCAGCAGCCGCATTTCTTCCTTCAATATCCCGGAGGCATTTAATGGATCATTGGATCCGAGCGAATTACTGCAGACCAACTCGGCCAAGCTGTCCGTCTTGTGCGCCGGCGTATGGACCTGAGGCCGCATCTCGTAAAGCCGCACCTTGACGCCGCGCCGGGCCGCCTGCCAGGCCGCCTCGCAACCGGCCAAGCCGCCCCCAATGATCATCAATTCCTGTTGGGCCATGATCACCTCCAAGCGCTTCCATTGTAAAAGATTCAAAGGTGAAATACAAGGGAACCCGGAAAGCTTCCGCGAAGGCTTGTCTTTCAGAAACAGGTTTGGAGGTTAGTTTCGTGTCGTGTGACTGACGGCCGGTTCCACCGAGGGTTTTTCCCCCTGCTCATACCCGCAGTCTTTGTTGAGGCAGACGATCTTGGGGCCGGAGCGCTTGTCGAATTTTTCGACCAGGAAGGGCGCTTTGCATTCGGGGCAGGCCTTCGGGATGGGCCGATTCCACAAGGCGTACGTGCATTTGGGATAGTGGCTGCAGGCGAAAAAGGTCTTGCCGCGCCGTGTTCTCTTTTCGACAAGATCACCCCCGCAGCCGGGCTGAGGACATTTCACGCCGGTCCCGATCGCTTTGGTGAAATCGCAGTTGGGATAGGTCGAACAGGCCAGGAAACGTCCGAAGCGGCCGCGCTTGACGACCAGCGGGTTTCCACACTTCGGACAGGACTCTTTGGTTTCTTCAACTTTATCGACCACACGGATCCCGCCGTTTTCCTCGACGAACTCTTTGGTGTTTTTGCAATCGGGATATCCGGGACAGGCCAGGAAACGTCCGTGCCGTCCCCATTTGATGACCATGTGGCGACCGCACTTCTCGCACACGATCTCGGTCGGGATCTCTTCGCGTTTCACGTCGCGCATCTGTTTTTGGGCCGTCATCAGATGCTTCGCGAACGGCTCGTAGAACTCCCGCACTGTTTCGACCCAGGGTTTCTGTCCCGCTTCGATTTCGTCGAGCTCCGTCTCCATCCGGGCCGTGAACTGAACATTCAAGACGTCCGGAAAGTGCTCGACCAACAACTCGTTCACCACCCGACCCAGATCGGTCGGCTTCAGCCGGCCCTCCTCTTTTTCGACATACTTCCGATCCACGATCGTGGACAGAATGGTGTGATACGTGCTGGGCCGGCCGATTCCTTTTTCCTCGAGATCCTTGATCAGGAGCGCTTCCGTGTAGCGGGGGGGCGGCTGGGTAAAATGCTGCTTGGGCTCAAGCCCCAAAAGCTTCAACCGCTCGCCGACTTCCAGAGACGGAAGCGTCCGCTCCTCATCGGCTTCCGATTCCTCCGCCTTGGCCAGACCGGCCGCGGCCTTCTTCTCCGACGGCTTCTCCTCCTGCGATTCGGTGTACAGAACTGTGAAACCGGGAAACTTCACCACCTGGCCGTTGGCTCGAAAAAGCGCGTCGCCGTTGGTTATGTCCACACGGGTCATCTCCAACCGCGCCGGGTTCATCTGGCTGGCCACGAACCGGTCCCAGATCAGCTTGTAGAGTTGGTAATGGTCTTTGGTGAGATGGGCCTTCATCGACTCCGGCGTTCGGCGGACGGAGGTCGGTCGAATGGCTTCGTGCGCGTCCTGCGCGTCCTTCTTCGTCTTGTAGACATTCGGATGCACCGGCAGATAATCCGACCCATACCCATTCTGTATAAATCCGCGAGCTTCCTCCAGGGCCTCCTGAGCCACCCGGGTGGAGTCGGTCCTCATATAGGTAATCAGACCCACCGGGCCCTCTGCCCCGATCTCGATCCCTTCATAGAGTTGTTGAGCCAGCATCATTGTCCGTTTAGGCGAGAAACGGAGCTTGCGGGCGGCATCCTGTTGAAGACGGCTGGTGATAAACGGCGGAAGCGGGTTGCGCAGCCTGTCTTTTTTCTCAATCTGCTTGACGATAAACGGCCGGGTCTTGATTTGTTCAACCAGGGAATGCGACTGCTCCCCCGTCGAGAGCGTGGCCTCCTCGCCCTCGATTTGAACCAAACGGGCCTCAAAGGGGGGCGGATTTCGGCCTTCCAGTTTTGCCGTAATCGACCAGTACTCCTCCGAGACAAAGGTTTCCCGTTCCTTCTCGCGGTCACAAACCAAACGGACCGCCACCGATTGGACCCGACCCGCCGATAACCCTCGCCGGACCTTTTCCCACAGCAAGGGGCTGATCTTGTATCCAACGATGCGGTCCAAGATCCGGCGGGCCTGTTGGGCGTTGACTTTGTTCCGATCCACTTTTCCCGGATGCTCCAAGGCGCGCCTGATCGCCTGCTCCGTGATTTCGTTGAACAACACCCGATAGGTCTTGTTCGAATTCCCATTGAGTTCTTCGGCGATGTGCCAGGCGATCGCCTCCCCTTCGCGGTCCGGGTCCGGAGCCAGATAAACCCGCTCGGCTTTTCGGGCCGCCTGCTTAATCTCATCCAAAATCGTTTTCTTGCCCTTGATCACGGTATACTGGGGTCGGAAACCCTTCTCCACATCAATCCCAAATTTACTCTTGGGGAGATCCTTCACATGGCCGACCGAGGCCACCACCGAGTAACCTTTACCCAGATACTTGGTAATGGTCTTGGCTTTGGAAGGGGACTCGACCACGATCAAGGATCCTTTTCTGGAAGCCGATGGGCGTGGTTTTTCCGATTCCCTCGTCGTATCTCGATGATCCGTGCGGCCGGCGGCAGGAGCAAGGCGTGCCGTACTTCTACGAACACCACGCCTCTTCGTCTCGGTCTCCTTTTCTATGGCTGGATGCCCTTTGGATTTTTTCTGCGTCTTCTTGGCCATAACCTATTCGATCCGTATAAACAAGTTGCCGGCAAGTTGACGGATCGCCCCTTTCAATTCCAGTTGAAGCAGCACGCCGGCGGTTTTCGCCGGAGGCAACCGCAGCGCGGCCGTCAGCTCATCGATATGCCGCGGCTCGGCCGACAGGCATTCATACACGGTGCGCTCTTCCGGTAACAGCGCCGGCGGACACGGCTGGCCCGCCTGCTTCCTCCCGGGTGCCGCGTCAGCGGGGGTCTCCAGCTGCGGCCGAAGTTCGTCGAGGATATCCTCGACGCCGTCCACCAGCTTGGCCCCTTGTTTGATCAAGGCGTGCGTACCGACGCTGGTCTTCCTCCCGATCGGGCCCGGAACGGCAAACACTTCCCGTCCCTGATCCAGCGCCAGCCGCGCCGTGATCAGCGATCCGCTCTGCTCGGCCGCCTCCACCACGACCACCCCTAAACTCAGACCGCTGATTACCCGGTTGCGCTTGGGAAAATTCACGGGATCGGGCGGCGTTCCCAGCGCGAACTCGGAGACAACGGCGCCGTGACGGCCGATCGATTCCCGCAGTTCATGATGCTCTTGCGGATAAAGGATATCCAGCCCGCATCCGAGCACCGCGATCGTACGGCCCGGAACCTCCAGGGCTGCCTGGTGTGCCCACGCGTCAATTCCGCGGGCCATCCCGCTCACGATCGTAAATCCTCTCGTGGCCAGCTCCCGACTCAATTGTTCGGTGACGGCGCGGCCGTAACCGCTGGCTCGGCGTGCGCCGACGATCGCGATGGCGCGATGGTCTTCCGGTCGCAAGCCCCCTTTGAGATAAAGGTAGGGCGGCGGATCCGGAATCATTCTCAGCAGAACAGGGTAGCGCGGATCGGTCAGTCCGATCAGGTCGTACTCCAGCTCGTCAATACGATCCAGCTCCCGTGAGATGGCGAGGTCATCCGCGCGATAGGATCGAAGCGATTGAGCCGCCTTGGACCCAATACCCTCAATCGTCGTCCATTCGGTAGGATCGGCCCGCAAGGCGGCGACCGGCGAGCCGAACCGCTCGATCACCCGTTTGCACAGAACGTCTCCGATTCCCGGGACGGCCCTCAACGCCAGCCATGCATATCGTTCATCATGATCCAGCATTGCTTGCTTTCCCATCCCCTGCCTTCGGTTGATATCAATTATACACGATCGTATCCGTAAGGGTTGGTAACACTATACGATCGACCAGTCGGCTGTCAAGCCCCTCCCCTTTTCCAGCGACCGTGTGGCCGAAGGGGGACAGCCCCGTTTCAATCGATTCCTGTGGCGTGGATTCAAGCCGATGTTTGCTGTTATTCCGATAAGGGTCGTGGAGGAAAACACCTTGCCTGCGCACTCATCGCTTTCGTTTTTGACGCTCTTCCGTGAAGAATTTGTGGTAGAGGGTCTCCCATTCCGGGCTGCCTTCCGAGATAGGCCGCGAATAGGAGGCCAGCTTGGCCCGAACCGCCTGATCAATCGCTTCTTCCGCCCGAAGTTCATGGACAATCACCCGCTTGATCTCACGAAGGACCTTCCCCTCCTCCACAAGAAAGGTGGCCCGGTGTCCCCGGACCAACTCGTTCAGGATCAGGTGAGAAAGGTGACTGATCTTGTCTTCGCTGAGCACCATGTTCTTTCCGACGTTTCTACAATTTTTACAAAATGATTTCGCGTTCTTTGGCCAGTTGCTTCTTGATCATCAGAAACATTTTTCGCTCGTCCACCTGACCCCTTTCGATCTGAACCCGGTAGGTTTCGAGGATCTGCCGGACCTCGGCATCCAAGCGGTCTTCGATCATGAGCTCTCCTGTGATGATCTGTTCCAGCGACGAGATCAGTTCGGCCTTCGATGCCTCCAGCCGGATCGCCTGCTGTTCGGTCAATTGGTCGACGAGGGTCTGGGCCAGTGCGGTGATCCGTTCTTTCTTGAGTCGCATCGGAACCGCACTCTATCAAAATCACCCCAAGCTGTCAACGCAAAGCGGCGAGGCGTCGGCGGCGAGGCGTCGGCTTGACAGTCTGCGGCGGTCAGAATATACTGAATACGTGCGCCCACATCCCCCCGGGAAATTTCTTCACCGCACAACCTGGAATCCCATGCACTGGCCTATCGGCCTGTTGGCGGGATCGACACTCGCTTTCCTGCTTCTGGCCCAGAGCGGCCGTTCGGAATCCCGCGGGGATGCCAAACTCGGTAAGATGATCTATGTTAAAAACTGCGTCTCCTGCCACGGTCAAAAGGGCGACGGGCTTAGCTTCCGTCCCCATTTTCCCAATTTCGCCGATTCCAAGATCATGGCGGCCAAGACCGATCAGGAGCTTTTTGACAAGATCTCAAACGGGGGAAAAGGGACGGGGATGCCGGCTTGGAAAAAGGTTCTCACGGAACAAGACCGTTGGAACGTTCTGGCGTACATCCGGACCCTTTCCAACCCTTAACCGCCGACGCTTCATCCCCTCCGGTTTGAAACCATGAAACGCACCGGCTCGGTCTCCATCTCGCCCAACGCCCTCGCGGTTCTCAGACGACGGTATCTGCGACGGGACCCCTCGGGGCGCGTGTGCGAAACCCCGGCCCAAATGTTCCGCCGTGTCGCGGAGAATCTCGCCGAGGCCGAGAAAGCCTATAATCCCAAAGCCGACATCAAAAAAACGGCCGACGACTTCTACCGCCTGATGGCCGATCTGGAATTTCTTCCAAATTCCCCGACCCTGATGAACGCCGGACGGGAACTGCAGCAACTCTCGGCCTGTTTTGTCTTGCCGGTCGAGGACTCGCTTCGATCGATTTTTGAGGCCGTTAAAAACACCGCTCTGATTCATCAAAGCGGCGGCGGCACCGGCTTTTCGTTCAGCCATCTGCGCCCCAAAGATGATCCGGTCTTGTCCACCAGCGGGATCGCGAGTGGCCCGGTCTCGTTCATGAAAGTGTTCAACACGGCCACGGAGGTGATCAAGCAAGGCGGGACGCGTCGAGGGGCGAACATGGGTATCCTTCGGGTCGACCACCCCGACATTCTCGAATTTATCACGGTAAAGGAAAATCCTCGGGAGCTCACCAATTTTAATCTCTCGGTCAGCGTCACCGACCACTTCATGGAAGCCGCGCTTAAGCGCAAGTCCTATGACCTGATCCATCCCAACACCCGACGGCGGGTCCGGCGTCTATCGGCGGCCGATGTCTTCGATCGAATCGTCCGGGCCGCGTGGGCGACCGGCGAGCCTGGGATTCTGTTTTTGGATCGGATCAATCGGGATAATCCGACTCCCCTGCTGGGTTTGATCGAGGCCACGAATCCCTGCGGTGAACAACCCTTGTTGCCATTCGAGTCCTGCAATCTGGGCTCCATCAACTTAACGAAAATGGTCCGACCGGGTTCTGCCGGACCGGAACTGGACAAGGATAAACTCCGCCGGACCATCCGGCTGGCCGTTCGTCTTCTCGATAATGTGATTGATCAAAATCGTTATCCTTTGCCCGAAATCAAGGCGATTACCCAGCAGGGCAATCGAAAGATCGGACTGGGTGTTATGGGTCTTGCGGATCTTTTGATCTTGCAGGGCATTCCCTACAACTCCGAACAGGCCATCGCCTTTTCGGAGTGCCTCATGGCCTTCATCCTCCAAGAAGCCCGCCAGACGTCGATCCTCTTGGCCAAGGAGCGGGGGGTCTTTCCGAACTTCTCGAAGAGCATCTACGCCCCTCATGGGCCGCGGCTCCGCAACGCGACCACAACCACGATCGCGCCCACCGGGACTCTGGCCCTGATGGCCGGGTGTTCCAGTGGGATCGAACCCCTCTACGGGATCGCCACGGCACGCATCGCGATGGAGGACTTGAAACTGGTGGAGGTCCATCCCCTCTTCCTCCGGGCCGCCCGAGCGGCCGGGATCTACAACAAAGCGCTTCTGACCCGCCTCTCCCGGCAGGGCTCGATCCAAAGGGAAAGGAAAATCCCCAAAGACATCCGAAGGCTTTTTGTCACGGCCCATGACATTTCACCTGAATACCACGTTCGGATGCAGGCCGCGTTTCAAAAATACACCGACAATGCCGTTTCCAAAACGGTGAACTTTCCCGAGCAGGCCACGCCGGACCAAGTCCGTCAGGTCTTTCTCCTGGCCTACCGGTCCGGCTGCAAAGGCGTCACGATCTACCGAAGCGGAAGCCGGGACCGACAGGTCTTGACCTGCGCGAATGTTCAGTACTGCTGACCTGATCAGGCCCGACCGCTTGCATTTTGCTCTATCTTTCTTGTATCCTCAGAAATTGTCACCGCCATGAGGTTTCTATGCTCCGTAGCCCTGCCGTGGCCGGACAATTCTATGCCGCGGCGCCTGAACTGCTCCGAAACCAAGTGGAGCAATACCTTGAGAAAGATCAAGTTCGGGAATTTGCCCGGGCGATGGTCTGTCCCCATGCCGGCCTGATGTATTCCGGTCCGGTTGCCGGAGCCGTCTACTCCCGCGTCCAGCTCCCGGACACCCTCCTGCTGGTCGGTCCCAATCATACCGGTCTTGGACCGCCTCTCTCGATCTATGCGGAAGGCGGATGGAACATGCCGAACGGAAGAGTCTCGATCGACCACCGCCTAGCCACCGATGTGCTGGAACGATGCCCCCAGGCCGAGTCGGATATAGAAGCGCATCGGTTCGAACACTGCCTTGAGGTGCAGCTCCCTTTTCTTCAATATCTTCGACCGGCGGCCGCAATTGTTCCGGTGATCATGATGAGCACGGAGCTGGCCGTTTGTCGGGCTTTGGGGGAGGCGATGGCGGCCGCTGTGTTGGAAGCCGCCCGACCGGTTTTGATCATCGCCAGTACGGACATGAGCCATTATGAACCCGACGCCGTCGCCCGAAGGAAAGATCAATGGGCCATCGATGAAATTCTGGCCCTCAATCCGATTGGGCTTCACCGTGTCATCCGGGAGAAACAAATCTCGATGTGTGGCTTTGCCCCGACGGTTGCGGCGCTTTTCGCCGCCCTCTGCTTGGGAGCCAAGCAGGCCAAACTCGTCAAGTACATGACGTCGGGAGAAACCAGCGGTGATTATGACCAGGTCGTGGGGTATGCCGGATTCCTAATCACCTAACAAACGTTTGGTCCTCAGGGAGGTCATGCTTCTAGTCTCGATCATCAGCAGTGTCGTCGGGCTTTTCTTTGTAGCCGGCCTGGTCACGCTGCTGCGTCTGGCGGCCACGACGAGGGGACTGGAAAGCGATCTGCGCCATCTGCGGTCACAGATGGACTTCAAAGAACTGACCTTGACCCAACAACGCCAATCCCTCCTTCAAATCAAACAAGAGACGGCCAATCTTTCGAGGATTCTTCTCCTGCTCCCCGACCTCGCCAAACAGTTATCCGCCGCCCACACCACCCGGGAGCTGGAAGAGAACATCGTCCTTCTCACACAGAAGCTGCTGGATGCGAGAGAGGTTTCTCTCTTCGCCGTGGAGAAGGATGAGTTGGTCCTGAAGACCCAGTCGGGCTTTTCATCCGACAGGGCAGACGCGATAAAGCGAATCAAGATCGGCGAGGGCCGTATCGGCTGGACGGCCAAGAAGCGGGTGATCATGACGGCCGATGATTTTGAAAAAGAGAGCAACTTGGTGAAAACCTCCTTTCTTCAGGACCGCTTCAAGAACATTCAAACCGATCTCTGCGCTCCCCTGATTCATTGGGATCGTTTCTACGGCGTGATCAACGTCGGGGGACTCGGCGCCGTTCCAGAGAACGGCCGACGGTTGATCCACATGATCTGCCATCTGGGCGTGATCGCCCTGGAAAACGTCCTCCTGCTCCATGAGAATCAGCAGCAGGCTGACCTGGACAGTCTGACCAAGCTCTATAACGTGACCTATTTTTATAAGTACCTCGACCGCGAACTTCAGAAGGCCCAGCGTTACGATCGGCCGTTGACCGTGGTGATCTTCGACCTGGATCAATTTGAATCGTACAACCAATTGTTCGGTCGACTGGAAGGGGATCAGGTTCTTCGGGTGGTAGGGAACATTATCAAGGATGGCCTCCGAACGGTGGATATTCCGTGCCGCTATGGTGGGGAAGAAATGGCCGTGGTTCTTCCGGAAACCGATCAGGAAAAAGGGCGATTCGTGGCGGAACGGATTCGGCAATCCGCGGAGGCCCACCCCTTCTCGCTCAAGCGCGTGACGATCAGCGGGGGGCTTGCGGTTTATCCCATCGACGGAAAGGATTCCAAAGACCTCATCAAAAAGGCCGAGGCGGCGTTGGCGGCGGCCAAAAAATCGGGGCGGAACCGCATTATAAGTTATTCATCGATCTCCGCAACGCCTTGACAGTCTTTTTTTATTATGCTACCGTGAAATTATCCTTCTAACATGCTCCGAAAGGCATCTGCGCATGGCGAAAAAGCTGCTCGTCGTCGATAGTAACCTTGCCATCCAGAAATTGGTCGAATACAACCTTTCCCGTGAAAAATTCGAGGTGACCTGCCTGAACGACGGCCTGTCCGCATTGGACCTGCTGACCCAAATTGATCCCGATTTAATCTTGGCCGATTTTCATCTTGAAGGAATCAGTTTTGTCCGTTTTTGCGAAAAGGTCAAACAGAAACAGCCCTCCAAAGAACGGGCGATCCTTGTCCTGGTCAGCGGCACCGACAGCTATGACCCAAGCACACTCGTCGCCCTTGGCGTCGTCGATTTCGTCAAGAAGCCACTGGAGCCGAAAGAGCTGATCGAAAAACTCA
The DNA here is from genome assembly GCA_016194285.1 of Nitrospirota bacterium. Classification (GTDB taxonomy): domain Bacteria; phylum Nitrospirota; class Nitrospiria; order JACQBZ01; family JACQBZ01; genus JACQBZ01. Next base: position 32,835 of record JACQBZ010000014.1, read on the forward strand.
AGGACCTTTCCCAAGACACCGCAACCCTCATCGACCGAGCGCCTCGGCCCGTGGGACCGGCGGCCATCGACTCTCCACCCGCACCCCCTTCATCCCAGACACCCACCGCGGCGCCTCCGCCGCCATCAAAGGATCAGGCCGAAGTCATGAAGATCGAGGAGTTGCTGGGCTGGTCACTGCCGGGAGAGAAATCGGCGGCGGAGGGGGCTCAAAAAGCTGACAAGGGTATCCCTGAACCGGATTATGAGACGACGATGGTTCAGAGCCGGACCGATTTCACGGCCCCAGCCCCGGTTCCACCGGAACCGCCGAAAGAACCATCGGAGACCCCTGCGGCACATCCACCGCCCGCTTTGGAGGATTTAGAACAAACCGTGATCGGCCTGCGAACGCCGCCCACCCCTTTATCACCGCCGACCCCATCCGCTCCGGCCAACACGGTCATACCGGCCCCAAAGGTTGAACTGCCGGAAGCCCCTTCGCCCGCGGTGACCTCGCCTATCCTGGAGCTTGCCTCTCCTCAGCCTTCCGCAAGCCCGGAGACCCTCATCGCCCCGCCGCCCCCCGTTCAGCCGGCCGGTGACCAAGCTCAACCGGCATCCAGCGGCGCGGTTCCTCAGGAGATGCTCGAGAAGCTTGTTTCCAAAATGGCCAAGGAGATCCTCGAAAAGGTCGCCTGGGATGTAGTCCCGTCTTTAGCCGAGACAATGATCAAAGAGGAACTCGAGAAACTCAAGACGGATAAACCGGCCTGACCTTCTACTTTTTCCCTTTTCCTTGCGCCGCTTTCATCCGCGCCTGCCGTTTGGCTTTCAGCTTCCGTGTCTTTTTCCGGTACTTTCTTCTCAGTTCACGATCGACTTCGCGCCCTCGTGGCATGGACTGTTCTCCTATCCGGTTGATTCGTTTCGACCTCCTATTTAACCGTTGCTTCTCAAAATTGTCAAGATATCTTGATGGGGCCCGCTTGCCCTCTCTCCAATTTTCGTGTTAAGATTTACGGCTCATGGCCGAAAACACCACACAATCCGACCCAACCCGCTATGACAAGCCCTACAATCCTCGAGAGGTCGAGGATCGCTGGTATCGGTACTGGATCGACCGGGGCTATTTTTCCGCGGACGAGAATTCGACGAATCCCCGGCGGTTTTCGATCGTGATCCCGCCGCCCAATATCACCGGTTCGCTGCACTTAGGCCACGCCTTGAACAACACCCTGCAGGATATCCTTGTCCGCTGGAAGCGGATGCAGGGATTTAATACCCTCTGGGTGCCCGGAACGGACCATGCCGGAATCGCCACGCAGAATGTGGTGGAGCGACAACTTAAAGCCGAGGGAAAACGCCGCGAGCAACTGGGACGCGAAGCCTTCATCGATCGCGTCCGGCAATGGCGCAATGAATCAGGTCGAACCATTATTTCGCAATTGAAACGGCTGGGCGCCTCCTGTGACTGGAAACGCGAACGTTTCACCATGGACGAGGGGCTTTCGGCGGCCGTTCGCGACGTCTTTGTCCGATTGTATCAAGACGGTCTGATTTATCGCGGTGAGCGGCTGATTAATTGGTGCCCGCGTTGCGAGACCGCGCTGTCGGATATCGAAGTGGAGCATGAGGAAGTCAAGGGCAAGATGTACCACATTAAATATCCCCTGGCGGATGACCCCGAAATTTTCTTGACCGTCGCAACCACCCGTCCCGAGACCCTGCTGGGAGACACCGCCGTCGCGGTGCATCCGGAAGACCCGCGATACAACAAGCTAATCGGCAAAACGGTGCTGCTCCCGCTGACAAGCCGTCGCATTCCGATCGTCGGGGACCCGGTCTTGGTCGATCGGGAATTCGGGACCGGCGCCGTGAAGATCACGCCGGGGCACGACTTTAATGATGAAAAGGCGGGCCAGCGTCATGGCCTTCCCCGGATCTCATTGCTGACCGGACGGGGCGAAATGAACCCGACGATCCTGGAGGAAGATGCGAAAGTCGAGAAAGCGCTGCTAAACGAACTGGCCGGGCTCAAGGTTCACCAAGCCCGAGACAAAGTGGTCCACCGTCTTGAAGCCGCGGGCCTATTGATCAAGATCGAAGACCATCGTCACGCGATCGGCAAATGCTATCGCTGTAAGACGGTGATCGAACCTTATCTCTCTCCACAATGGTTCGTCAAAATTAATGATCGGGATCCCCAAAAATCTCTGGCAGCGCCCGCCATTGAGGCGGTCCGAAAAGGCGATATTCGGTTCATACCGGATGGCTGGAAAAACAACTATTTTGGCTGGATGGCGCAGATTCAGGACTGGTGCATCTCCCGCCAGATCTGGTGGGGACACCAGATCCCGGCCTGGTACTGTCGCGGAACAGATGTCGGGCAATGCCGGCCGGAGTGTAAGGAGCCGATCGTCGCCCTCACGGCGCCGGAGCGTTGTCCGCACTGCGGATCGGCGGATCTGGTCCAGGACCCGGACGTTCTGGACACCTGGTTCTCGTCAGCGCTTTGGCCATTTTCGACACTGGGGTGGCCGCAGAAAACCAAGGCGCTCGCTTTGTTTTATCCAACCTCGACCCTTGTGACAAGCTTCGACATCATCTTCTTCTGGGTCGCGCGGATGATCATGATGGGGCTGAAATTTATGGGTGAAGTTCCTTTCCGGGAAGTGTACATTCACGCGCTGGTCCGCGACGCCGAGGGACAGAAGATGAGCAAGTCCAAAGGAAACGTCATCGACCCGCTCGAGGTCATGGAAAAGTACGGAACCGACGCCCTGCGTTTCACGCTGGCCTCAATGGCCTCCCCGGGACGGGATATCAAGCTGTCGGAGGAGCGGATCGAGGGAAACCGGAATTTCGCCAACAAGATCTGGAACGCCGCGCGGTTTCTGCGAATGAACTGTCCAAACGGCGCGAAACCCTATCTGGAGGCCTCTCTCCCAAGCATAGAAACCCTCTCCGAAGCGGATCGATGGATTTTAAAACATCTCAACAATGTGGTCGACGCAGTTAACAGTCAGCTTAAAGATTACCGTTTTGATGAAGCCTCGCGTGAACTTTATCAATTCCTCTGGCATGAGTTCTGCGACTGGTACATTGAACTGATCAAACCAACTCTGTACGGAACTGATACCGCAGCAGCGGAGCGAACTCGGACTGTCGCGATCCAGGTTTTTGAAACCGTGTTACGACTCCTGCACCCGTTTATGCCATTCATTACTGAAGAGCTCTGGCAGACGCTCCATGAGCAGACGGAGAAGAGCATTGTCATCGCCAAGTACCCGGCACCAAGTACTCAGCCAGAAAAACCAGCATTGGAAGGAATCATTGACAAGTACTCGACGACAGAAGCCCCACCCCTGGAGAAAGCAGCTCTTAGAGGGATAATAGATGATATTATCAGTATTGCTACCGCCATCCGTACCATTAGAAATGAACATAACATCCCTCCGTCACAACAACTCAGGGCTGGTCTAATCACGTTAACCTCCGGGCATGCCGACAACATCATGCGCAATGGAGAGACTGATATACGACGACTTGCCAGACTGTCTGAATTCACGGTCGGCCCATCTATCGCCATACCATCGGGAGCCTTGGAGATTTCTACATCCGCAGGGAAAGTTTTTATCATTGTGGATGTAGACCCGCTCAAGGAGAAGGCTCGACTAGAGAAAAAGCTCGCCGCGAAGAAGGCTGAATTTGAAAGGGAGGATAAGAAATGGCGAGACCCGGAGTTTCAAAAGAATGCACCGGGCCAAGTCAAAACTAAAAATGATCTTCGACGCAACGAACTGAGTGAAGAAGTGTTCACGCTTTCAGAGCAACTTCGCAAAATTGCGGATTTGCTCAAGGACCGCCACTCATGATCGCACGCCCTGCCATCCTCCGCGCCATCGTCGAGCGCGCGCTGAAAGAAGACCTCGGCTTCGGTGATTTGACCACCCGGCTGCTTTTTCCAAAAGCGATCAAGGCCGAGGCCGTCATTCGAGTAAAACAGGATGCGATTCTGGCCGGCCTTCCTGTCGCCCAAGCCGTTTTTAAGAAGGTGGATCCGAAGCTGAAGTTCAAATCGCTTGCACAGGATGGGGATCGAGTCCAGTCCGGAACGGAGGTCGCCCGAATTGTGGGCGACGGCCGTTCTTTATTAAAAGGAGAGCGGGTTGCCCTCAATTTTCTCCAGCATCTCTCGGGCATCGCCACGCTCACGGCGCAGTTCGTCGAGACGGTCCGGGGCACAAAGGCGGCGATTCTGGACACGCGAAAAACCACGCCCGGACTCCGCGAGCTGGAAAAGTATGCCGTTCGAATGGGCGGCGGCCGAAACCACCGGATGAATTTAAGCGACGGTATCCTGATCAAGGACAACCATATCGCATTGGGGGGAAGTCTGAAACGCGCGGTCCAAGAGACCCACCGGAAGGCGCCTCGCGGTCTGGAGGTCGAAGTGGAAGCGACGAATCTGAAGGAGGTTGAAGACGCACTCTCGGCCAAGGCCGATAGGATCCTCCTAGACAATATGACGATTCCTCAGCTGAAAGAGGCCGTCTCGTTGATTAACGGGCGCGCCTTAACCGAGGTATCCGGAGGCGTTCGCTTGAACAACGTGCGCGAGATCGCCGCGGCGGGCGTTTATTTTATCTCCATCGGCGCCCTGACCCACTCGGCTCCCGCCGTAGATGTGAGTATGGACATCACTCCTTCAAAGGATACACGATGACTTCTCAGGCATCCTCCCGGGCTTTCAGATCGCAGCCGCTGACCCCGGATGCGATCCGCTCCGGGCTGAAGACGGAGCGGCTCGGGCAAACGCTGCATGTCTATGACAGGACCGAGTCGACCAATTCCACCGCTCACGCGTTGGCGAAAAAGGGCGCGCCCGAGGGGACCGTGGTCCTGGCCAATACCCAAACCCGGGGAAGGGGCCGGATGGGTCGTCACTGGATTTCCCCCCCCGACGTCAACCTTTACTTCTCGATCATCCTCCGACCCGTCGGCGATCCCCAGCGCGTCGGCTTATGGACATTGGCCGCCGCCAACGCCGTGGCCCAAGCCATCGAACAAACCGTGGGCTTGCCGGCTCGCCTGAAATGGCCGAATGATCTTCTCATCCATCATAAGAAGGTCGCCGGGCTTCTCCTGGAAAGCGTCGTCCAAAAGGGGCAGATCCGATACCTCGTTTTGGGAATCGGGGTTAATGTCAATCTCCTTTGCGAGGCTCTTCCTAAAACGCTTCGCAACTCCATCAGTTCACTGCGGCAAGAATCGGGTCGTGTGGTGGATCGGATCCGGCTGCTTCAACGGATTCTGGAAACCCTCGAAATCCAATATCGGTCCTTCCAGGTCGAGCCGCCCGGAAAAATTCTGAACGCCTACACCGCCCGATCCGAAACCCTGGGACGGTCCGTGAGGGTCCAGGATCAAGGCCACGAATGGACCGGAATCGCCGAGGGATTGACACCCGAAGGCGCATTGATCTTGAGGCGGCGGGATCGGGAGGAGGTCATCATCCGCTCCGACGACGTCGTTCACGTGAGACCATCTCATGTTGCTCGCGATTGACATTGGAAACACCAACATCGTCCTGGGCGTTTTCCAGGGACGCCGTCTTAAGGGGAACTGGCGGATCGCCACCCGTCTGGCCAAAACCTCTGACGAGTACGGCATCCTGCTGCTGGATCTCTTTCGTGCGAACGATCTTCGGGCCGATCGAATCGACGGAGTCATTCTGTCCAGTGTGGTCCCTCCCTTGACCCCGATCTTCACCGAGATGAGCCTTCGCTACTTTCATTCCGACCCCCTGATCGTGGACGGGGCCATGGATACAGGCCTGATCAACCAATACGAGCCTCCCCGGGATGTGGGGGCCGACCGGATCGTCAACGCCGTCGCGGCGTACCAACGCTACGGCGGGCCGGTTATTATCGTGGACTTCGGAACCGCCACCACCTTTTGCGCCGTCAGCAAGAAAGGCGAATATCTGGGCGGCGCGATCACACCCGGGATCACCATCTCGGCCGAAGCCCTCTTCCAGGGAGCATCCAAGCTCCCAAAAGTGGAGTTGGCCAAACCCAAGTCGGTCATCGGCCAGGATACCGTCAGCAGCATGCAGTCCGGCATGCTTTACGGTTACGCGGGACTTGTGGATGCGATGGTCACAAGGATGAAAAAAGAGCTGGGACCCCGAGCCAAAGTCATCGCGACCGGCGGCCAGGCCCGATTGATCCTTTCTGAGACAAAGACGATCAACGAGGTTCGGCCCTTTTTAACACTGGAGGGGCTTCAAATCCTATATGAAAAAAACAAGAAAAGGGCCCGAAGAGGCTCTATTGACAACACGGTTAAAACTTGATAAGCTATTAGCACTCTAAATGGTTGAGTGCTAAACCTTGGTGCACGAATGGAACTGAACGAGAGAAGTCGGAAAGTTTTAAACGCCGTTGTTTTGTCTTATATTGAGAGGGCCTCCCCGGTCGGATCGCAGACCGTGACCAAAAAATTTTCTTTTGGCTTGAGTCCGGCTACGATCCGAAATATCATGGCCGAGTTGGAAGAGATGGGCTATTTGCTGCAGCCTCATACATCGGCCGGACGTATTCCCACGTCCAAAGGTTATCGTCTGTACGTGGATGAACTGATGGAAGAAGAGCAGCCTTCTATCTTTGACGAAGATTTTCTGGAAGGGACCTATCTCGGCCTGAAGCGGGAGGATCCTCATGCGCTTCTCCAAGAGACGACCCGGATGCTTTCGCTTCTGTCTCATTACGCCGGCATCGTTCTGGCCCCGAAGGTATCCAAGGCGCGGCTGGATCGCCTGGAGTTCATTCTGGTGCGAAAGGGTCATGCGTTGATCGTCCAGGTATCCAAAGACGGGCTGGTTCAGCACCGGATGATCGATGTGGATCCGGAATTGACCCAGAAGGATCTGACGCGGATCAGCGCCTTCCTTAACGAAAAGTTCAGCGGTCTGAGCCTGGATGAAATCCGACGCCGCCTCGTCAAGGAGATGGAGGCGGAGAAAGAACTGTACAACCGTCTGCTTCAGAAAGCTTCCGAGCTCGGCCAGAAGGCCCTGGCGGAGCAACCGGAAGAAGAACTCTACGTCGTGGGAACTTCAAACATTCTGAACCTTCCGGAGTTTACCGAGAACCTGGAGAAGATGAAGGCGCTTTTTAAAACCTTCGAAGAAAAGGCCGTTATCCTGAAGCTCTTAAACCATTGCCTGGAAACGGAAGGCGTTCAGATCTTCATCGGTTCCGAGAGCAGCGTGCCCGGGATCGAGGATTTCAGCCTGGTCGTCGCCAGCTATCGAGGCGGCGACGATATCGGGGGAACCCTGGGCGTGATCGGGCCCACACGGATGGAATACTCCCGTGTTATTCCGTTGGTCGATCATACCGCCAAATTGCTCAGTCGTCTCTTGGATCAGGACTGAGTTTTTCATAGAGCATCGTATGGAAGAACCGAACCCGAACCCCGAACCCGATACGGAATCATCCGAAACGAACGAACCCTCATCGGGTTCGAACGCGGCAGAGCCGACATCGCTTGAACAGGAAGTTGACTCTTTAAAAGCCGCACTGGAGCAAAAGAATAACGAGCTCAAGGTGGCCCAGGAGAAACAACTCCGCGTCTTTGCCGAGATGGAAAACTACAAGAAACGCGCGGATCGAGATCAATTGGAGCAGCTTCGATACGCGAGTGAAAAGCTCCTCAAGGAGTTCTTGCCGGTGCTGGACAATCTGGAACGGGCCTTAAGCCATGTCAAAGACTCCTCGGACCGATCCCCCTGGATTGAAGGGGTGGAATTGACCTATCGGCAATTTTTGGATGTCCTGAAGAAATTCGGGGTAACGCCGATTGCAAGTGTGGGCGAGAGTTTTGATCCCAGCCGCCATCAGGCCGTTACCTACCTCGACACGAACGAGCATCCCGAAAATCATGTCGCGGAGGAATTGCAAAAAGGCTATTTATACCATGAGCGCGTGCTTCGGCCGTCCATGGTGGCCGTGGCCCGGAAACCGTCGCATTCGCCGGTTACGGAAGCTCCGGAAAAAAAGGATGCCGAAGACGACGATAAAAACCTGTAATTTTTTCCTTGATGGAATTCATTAATGCTTTGATCCGTATTCTTTAGCGAGGAGGTTTACAATGAGTAAGGTTATCGGTATTGATCTGGGAACGACGTTTTCCTGCGTGGCCGTCATGTCCGGCGGAGACCCCGTGGTCATTCCCAATGCGGAAGGAAGCCGGATCACTCCGTCCGTCGTGGCATTCACGGATAAGGGGGAGCAGTTGGTCGGTCAGATCGCGCGTCGGCAGGCCATTACGAATCCGGAGAACACGATCTTTTCGATCAAACGCCTCATCGGCCGAAAGTACCGTTCTCCCGAAGTCCAGGCCGCGATGAAACGCCTCCCCTACAAGATCGTGGAGGCCGCCAACGGCGATGCGCATGTGGAAGTGCGCGGAAAGAAGTACAGCCCGGCCGAGATCTCGGCCATGATCCTCCAGAAAATGAGGCAAACGGCCGAGGATTATCTGGGCGAAAAAGTCACCGATGCGGTCGTCACCGTCCCGGCCTATTTCGACGACAGCCAGCGGCAGGCGACCAAAGATGCCGGCGCCATCGCGGGTCTGAACGTCCTTCGAATCATCAACGAGCCGACGGCCGCATCGCTGTCGTACGGTCTGGACAAGAAGAAGGACGAGCGGATCGCGGTGTACGATTTGGGCGGCGGGACCTTCGATATCTCGATCCTCGAGATCGGCGAAGGGGTGTTCGAGGTCAAGGCCACCAACGGGGACACCTATCTGGGGGGGGACGATTTTGATCTTCGAATCATGGATTGGATGATCGAAGAATTTATAAAAGATCAGGGGATCGATCTTCGAAAGGACAAGATGGCCCTCCAGCGACTGAAAGAGGCCGCCGAGAAGGCCAAAATCGAACTGTCCTCGTCGCAGGAGACCGAGATCAATCTGCCGTTCATCACGGCGGACGCCAGCGGTCCCAAGCACCTCGTTACCAAGCTGACCCGCTCGAAGCTGGAGCAATTAGTGGACGCGCTGGTGCAGAAAACAATCGAGCCCTGTCGCAAGGCGATGACCGATGCCGGCCTGACGGCTCAGGACATCCAAGAAGTCGTGCTGGTCGGCGGAATGACCCGGATGCCCAAGGTCCAGCAGGTCGTCCAATCGTTCTATGGAAAAGAACCTCACAAGGGAGTTAATCCGGATGAAGTGGTCGCCATCGGGGCCGCGATTCAAGGCGCGGTGCTCAAGGGCGAGGTGAAAGACGTCCTGCTGTTGGACGTCACGCCGCTCTCTTTGGGGATCGAAACCCTGGGAAGCGTCTTCACCAAACTGATCGAGCGGAATACGACCATCCCGACCCGGAAAAGCCAGATCTTCTCCACGGCATCGGACAACCAGACCGCGGTCAGCATTCACGTACTGCAAGGCGAGCGGGAAATGGCCGGCGATAATAAGACGCTCGGCCGCTTCGATCTGGTCGGAATCCCGCCGGCGCCTCGCGGCGTTCCGCAGATCGAGGTGACCTTCGACATCGACGCCAACGGCATCGTCCATGTCTCGGCCAAAGATATGGCGACCGGAAAAGAGCAGTCCATCCGGATCACGGCCTCCAGCGGGCTGTCCAAGGAGGAGATCGACCGGATGGTGAAGGAGGCCCAGGCCCGAGGCGAGGAAGACAAGAAGAAGCGGGAGTTGGCCGAGGTGAAGAACGAGGCGGATAGCATGATCTATACCATGGAGAAAACGCTCGCCGAACTGGGTGACAAGGTTGCCATGGCCGAACGAAATGACATCCGCGAGAAAATCGCGGCGACAAAGAAGGCGATCGAAACCAACGACACCACCACCATTCGGAACGCTTTGCAGGAGCTCACCAAGGCCTCTCACAAGGTGGCGGAAGAGATGTACAAGCATTCATCGGCGCAGTCGGCGGGGGCACAGACCGGCCCGGGCTCTCAAGGAGGAGGGCCTTCGGGCGCGGCCGGAGGACCTTCGGCCAAGCCGGCGGAAGAGGGCACGGTGGATGCCGAGTTTGAAGAAACCAAAAAAGACAATAAAGAGGGAACGTAAACACGGGCGCAAGGCATTGCGCCCCTATAATTCTGACCCCGGGCATTTAGGAGAATTGATCGTTGGCCAAGCGCGACTATTATGAAATCCTCGGCGTCAAACGAGACGCCTCGGAGCAGGAACTGAAGAAGGCCTACCGCCAGATGGCGCTGAAGTACCATCCGGACCGGAATCCGGGAAGCAAGCCGGCCGAGGAAAAATTCAAAGAGATCAACGAGGCCTATGAAGTGTTGAGCGATTCGCAGAAGCGCCATCGCTACGACACCTTCGGCCATGCCGGGGTCGGAACCGAGGGAATGGGCGGGTTTGATTTCAACCGGGGCGGCTTCGGCGACATCTTTGGCGACATCTTCGAGGACTTTTTCGGCGGCGCGACCGGTCGAGCGCGCGCCCGACCGGAACGCGGCGCGGATCTTCGGTACAACCTTCGGGTCGAATTTGAGGAGGCCGTCTTCGGACATGAGGCCAAGATTCGGATCCCGAAATGGGAGACCTGCCCCGATTGCCGGGGCAGCGGCGCGAAATCGTCCGGCGGGATTCGGACCTGTCCGACCTGCAACGGCGCCGGCTCGATCCGTTTCCAGCAGGGTTTCTTCACCATCAGCCGATCCTGCGGCCATTGCAACGGCGAAGGCCGGATCATCTCGGACCCCTGCCCGAAATGCCACGGGAAGAAACAGGTTCATCACGACAAGACACTGGCGGTCAAGATACCGGCCGGGGTTGAGACCGGCACCCGTCTGCGATTAACCGGAGAGGGCGAGCCGGGTTCAAACGGCGGCCCGCCGGGGGATCTGTACGTCGTCCTGACCGTGAATGATCATCCCATCTTCTCGCGCGAGGGAGACGACCTGCTCTGCGAGGTTCCGATCAGCATCGGCCAGGCCGCGTTGGGCGTCAAGATCGAGGTTCCCACGCTCAAGGGCAAGACTCACCTTAAGATCCCGGCCGGCACACAGAGCGGCCGTGTCTTCCGTCTCAAAGGCCTCGGCGTCGCGAATGTCAAAGGTCATGGAATCGGCGATGAACGGGTGGCGGTCCGTGTCACGATCCCGACCAAACTCACCGCCCGACAGCGCGAGCTCCTCGAAGAATTCTCGAAGCTGAGCGGGGATCCGGTCGTAACCGAAGAAGGCCTCTTTGAGAAGGTTAAGAACATTTTTGAATGATGAAACCGCATGCCGGTCTATTTCATCCAGTCCCGCGCCCTCCAGGATAACCAACTCACGCTGAACGACGACTTGGCTCATCACCTGAGAGACGTCCTCCGATGCCGCCCCGGCGAGATCGTGAATCTGGTAGATGAAAAACAGGTCCGATACCGCGCCGCGCTAAGTCGGGTCACGAAAATGGAGGTCATCGCGAAGATTCTTCAGAAAGACGACCCCCAAATCCGACCGGCCGTTTCCATCACGCTGGCCCAGGCCATCCTGAAAGGCGACAAGATGGACTGGGTTATTCAAAAGGCGACCGAACTGGGAGTGAACGCCCTCCTCCCGGTCGTGACGGAACGGACGATCGCGCGGCCTCGGGTCGAACGGGAGGCTCATCAAATAGACCGATGGCAGAAGATCGCGAAGGAGGCTTCGCAGCAGTGCGGCCGATCGGACATCCCCATGATCTGGCCCGCGGTCTCGCTGGACGCGTTGTTAAAAAATCCGCCGGACACCTCGCTGAAACTGGTGCCATGGGAGCAGGAACAAGAACCGTCGCTCAAGGCGGTGTTAACTGATTCCAGCTTCTACGACCCTACGGGTCAATGGAACAATTCGATGATCGTTTTGATCGGCCCCGAGGGAGGTCTTACCCCTCCGGAAGTTGAAAAGGCCCGCAAAACCGGTTGGATCTCGGTTTCGTTGGGCCCACGGATTCTTCGAGCCGAAACGGCCGCGCTGGCCGTTCTGGCGATTCTCCAGTATGAATTGGAAACCCGGAGGTAATGGATGGAACAGAGCTCGCCTCAACCGACGGCGCAAGGCGCAGAGAATCCCTGGCCGTTGTTCCCGGAACAGCCGATCAAGGAACCCACCGCCGCCGAGCTGGAGGCCGTCTCGGTAAAGGATAAAGCCGGTTTCTGGCGACGGACCGCGGCCTTCTTCATCGATCTCATCCTGCTGCAATGGCTCACGCTCCTTTTCCTCTGGCTCGGCGCCACCGCCGAAGATCTGGCGATGGCCCAGACCCTGAACTTCACCGACAGTCTATCGGAATCGCTTATGGACTGGGCCGAGCTGCATACCCGTATCTGGTCTTTTTTATTTCTGGTTTACTTTTCTTTCTTCACGTGGTACGGCGGCCAAACGCCCGGCAAGATGGCGCTCGGCATCCGCGTCGTGACCACCAAGGGCCAGTCTGTCTCATGGCTTCGCGCCATCGGGCGGACCCTCTGTTATAACTTAGATATCTTCACGCTCGGCATTGGTTTTCTCCTCGCCGCCGTCCCGCCCGCCAAACGCGCGCTGCATGACGTCATTGCAGGGACGGTGGTGGTGAAAGTCGAAACAAAATGAAATTCGATACCGCCGTCGCAGCTCAGGAGGCATTCAAAAGAGCGCAGTCTGCTGGTGAGCTGGACGAGGACCTTGATCTCGCGATCGAGGCCGAGGAACGATTTGCATCCAGCACCGGACAAGATTCTATAGAAACCTACGAGGCGCTTCTTAAGATATGCGAGACGCATCCAACAGCCACAGCCTTCCTTGAATTTCTGATCTATACGACCTGGAACTACGTGATAGAACTTCCGAGTCCCGATCGCTTCAAAAAGGGGCTTGAGCTTTGTAATCGCTATCTCAAAGGAACGGCAGGCAAAACCGACAAGACACAACTAAAGCAGGTCCATGAGCTTCGGCATTCCTTTTTGAACGGCCTGGGCCGGACCAACGATGAAGGCGTGGAAGAATACGAAGAGGACGCCTTTGCGGGAGGAGACTGAAAAATAAACTCAGGTTGGAGTAATTTCCCGTAGTAAAGATTAATCGCAGTTCGGAATATGTATAAGATCAAAAGAAAGGCCACTTCTAAAAGGTTTCATCCGCACCCGCGTAGGCTGACTGTAACGCTGAGGCCGAAAGACAAGGTGGATATTGACTATGACCAGGCCAACCCACCACACTTGTACTTTGACACCAACGTACTCCGTGGGTTGAATGAGAAGGATGCGGATGCACTAAGGCGACTTCAATCTCAAAGAGGTTTCCAGTACCGCTATTCAATGCTTAACTTCACCGAATTAGTCTCTCATCTAGACGATCCTCCCACAGATGATGTCCCTGATCCGTTTCGGAAATTCCAAGCGCCTTTTAAAAAGATGCTGCCTTTGTTTCACCAGAATTCCCTTCCTTCTCCCGAAATGGTATTGATGCAGGCCACAGGTCTGAAGCATTACCTGGATTCCAAGTGGGTCGTAGACTTCATCGACATTGCCAAACAAGTCAGTATTATTGCTGAAGCGACCAGTTTGGAAGATATCCAGAAACACGATATCAATCCTGCCCATTATAAGAAGCTACGTCAATTTGATAGCGAGTCATTTATATCTATGATGACTGGAGCTGATACACTCGATAAACCTCTCAGCATTACGGACGAAAGTGCCACATGGCTTCTACACATCTATAGCTTTCTGATCTATCGAGCCAGTGGCGGGAGAATTAGGCTGGCCGCTTTAAGTCGGAGCCAACAATCGCGGGTTATTAAGTTCTTCAACGAGGTGGGAGGCACAATGTTCAAAGTTCACCTTCTGAAGCTCCTTCAAAAGACAATCAACGATGGTCGAACGAAGTACGGGAACGATTTCTATGACCTACTTCAACTTCTCCTACTTCGAGATACAAATCTTTTATTTGTAACTGATGACAGCCCGTTCTTTTCCTACTATGCGGGTCCAGAACACCATCGAGTTGTTCCCTGGAGAGGTTTCAAAGCATCGGCCGGCAACTAATCATCGCCCTACTGTTTACTCGCTGAAAAACCGGGGCCGGAGTGCATTTTCTCGGACTGGCCTTCTACCCGGCTCCGCGTTTAATCCGCAGTTGGGGCGTCGATGATTTTGACTATGGCAGGTGCTACAAAGATCCGATTTCTCTGTCGGCCAGTCGCTTCTTTCAAAATGCCCGCTCGTACCAGTTTTGAAATGTTAAGTTGTGAGGATCGGTGGGTTACCTTTAGCCGCTTCGCGGCCAGACCGATCGTGACGGCCGGATAGGAGAACAGATCGTCCACCAACTTTAGCAACAGCGCAGACGCCCGGGCAGCTTGTACCTGGTCTCGGTACCGCTGCCACAATTCCAGCAACCGCCTTGACCGCTTGATGGCATCCTGCGATTGCTCCGCAATACCTCGCAGAAAGAAGGTGATCCATTCAACCCAATTTCCTTTCTGACTGACCTCAAGAAGCAGTCGATAATAGTCCTGCCGGTGTCGCTCGAAGAACGCGCTCAGATAAAGCAAGGGTTGGGGCATCAATCCCTCAGCACAGAGAAGAAAAGTCACCAGCAGTCGTCCGATCCGTCCGTTCCCATCCAGGAATGGGTGGATTGCCTCAAATTGATAATGAACCAGCGCCATGCGGACAAGTGGAGGAAGCGAAGAGGGCATGTGAAGAAACTTTTCGAGTTCACCCAAAGCCACTTTCATTTCTTCAACTGGAGGTGGAACAAACACGGCCTCCATCAACGTGCAGCCAGGTGGGCCGATCCAGTTCTGCGACCTTCGAAATTCACCTGGTGTCAGGTGCTCTCCCCGCACATCTTTCATGAGGCGCTCGTGAATTTCCCGGATTAGTCGAAGGCTGATAGGTAATTTCTTTGATCGTGCCAGCCCATACTCCAGAGCCTTAACATAATTTGCGACCTCCCGAACATCAGGGACCTCGGCCGCCTTGGATCCCGCCGCTTCAAAAAAGAACAGGTCCGATAATGATGCCTGCGTTCCTTCGATTCGGCTTGAAAGAACGGCTTCGCGTCGAATGAATGGCCCTATAAGAAGGTGCGGGTTCGGCAAGGTTCGGGCAACACCCGCCAGCTCACTTAAGCTTCGATCCGCATCGGATATCTGTTTGACGAAGTCCCATGAAAGCAAGAGAAATGGAGGTAGGGGGTTCGGTACAAAAGCCCAATAACCCTGGGGGGTTTTGCTAACTCTACCGGGTTTATTATCTTTAAAGTCAGAGGCCTGCATCTTTATGATACTTTCGTTCTTTAAAAATAGCGTTATGATACTTTTCAACATAATAGTATCATAATGACAAACTGTCAAGTAACAAATTACCATTGCACACTTAAAAGAACACATCCGTTCTTGTTGGTGGCGAAACCAACCGGCATTGCTATTAGCAAAATTATGATAAATGAAAATAGCAAAAACGCGCGGTTTTCACGAAAAGCCTCTTTAAACCCTGAGTAAAAACAAGACCGAAAGTTGTGATGGTTGAAAACCTGCCCTGTTTCAGGTATGATGCCGTTCTCTTTATATATAGGATAGGGGGAGGCCGATTTAATGGGGTTATTGGACGGACGAAAAGGCATCATCTTCGGCGTCGCAAATGAGAAGAGCATCGCCTGGGCGATCGCGCAAAAGCTTCACAAGGAAGGAGCCGAGCTGGCCTTCACGTATGCGGGCGAAGCGTTGGAGAAGCGAGTCCGGCCGCTGGCCGACAGCCTCGGCGCCAAACTGATTCTTCCCTGCGATGTCACGAAGGACGATCAGATCCAAGCCGTCTTCGACCAGATCCGGTCCGCCTTCGGCCATCTGGACATTCTCGTGCACGCGATCGCCTATGCCAACAAAGAAGACCTCAAAACCGACTTCCTGAGCACTTCCCGTGATGGGTTTCGGCTCGCGCAGGATGTCAGCGCCTATTCGCTCACGGCCCTGGCCCGCCATGCGGCGCCTCTGATGGAAGGCCGACCAGCCAGCATCCTCACGCTCACCTATTATGGCGCCGAAAAAGTCGTCCCCCGTTACAACGTGATGGGCGTCGCCAAAGCCGCACTGGAGGCCAGCGTCCGCTACCTCGCGGCCGATCTGGGTCCGAAAGGGATCCGCGTCAATGCGATCTCGGCCGGGCCGATCCGAACGCTCGCCTCGGCCGGCATCTCCGGTTTTCTGGATATGCTTCATCATGTCGAGGTCAAGGCGCCTTTGCGGCGAAACATCTCGGCCGAGGAAGTGGCCGGCACGGCGCTCTATCTGGCCAGCGATCTGGCCAGCGGCGTCACGGGCGAAGTCATCTACGTCGATGCCGGCTATCACATCATGGGAATGTGAGTCGCCCCCCCCACTTATCCGAACGGAGGACTTCCATGAAAGCGATTTTGATCCTTTTTGCGGCCCTGTGCGCGGCCTCGATGGTCGGGCCGGGAACGGCTATCGCATTGGATCGAACCGGCGTCGTGCTCACCACCATGAATGCGGGTTCGTACACCTACCTTGAAGTCGAGACAAAAAGCGGCCGGTATTGGGCAGCGGTGCCCCAAATGGATCTGGCGGTCGGCGATCAGGTGGACGTTGCGCCCGGCTCAGAGATGAAAAGTTTCTTCAGCCCAACGCTCAACCGCACCTTCGACTCGATCATCTTTACTTCATCGGTCAAGGTCCTCGGAAAAGACTCTTCCCCCGACAAACCCGCAATATCAAAACCGCCGGTCCGTCAAACACAGGCGGGTTCGAACGGGGTAAAGACGGTGGAACAGGTTTATGCCGACCGCGAAAGCCTGAAGGGAAAACAAGTCCAGGTCCGCGGCAAGGTGGTCAAGTTCACCCCCGGCATCATGGGGAAGAACTTCCTCCACATCCAGGACGGGAGCGGGAAGGAAGGCACAAACGATCTTCCCGTCACCTCGCAACAGGCGGCGAAGATCGGCGACCACATTCTCGTTTTGGGAACCTTGGACACGGACAAGGACTTCGGCGCCGGGTACACCTATAAGGTGATCCTCGAAAACGCCAAAATCACCCCGGAGTAAATGACACGAAATCCCTCCTACTGGTTGATGAAGTCCGAACCGGACGTCTTCTCGATCCAGGATCTAAAAGCCTGTCATGTGACCGGCTGGGACGGCGTAAGGAATTATCAAGCCAGAAATTACCTTCGTGATGGCTTAAAAGTGGGGGACGGAGTACTGTTTTACAATAGTAATACCCATCTAAGTGGGATTTCTGGTCTTGCAGAGGTGGTAAAGGGAGGCTATCCGGACGACACCGCCTTTGACCCAAAGGACGTCCATTACGACCCCAAAAGCCGAACGGATCATCCAATCTGGTACCGTGTGGACGTGAAGTTTGTCAGGGCCTTTCGGTCCGTCATCCCGATTCAGACGCTTCGAAAAACGCCGGGCCTCAAAAACATGGTTCTCTTCCGTAATGCCCGTCTCTCCGTCCAGCCGGTCACAAAGAGAGAATGGGAGATTATTTTGAGGTTGGCGGAGAAGGCGCAGAATCCGACAGTTCAGAAACCAAGATCCCCGCAATGATCATCGCGCCGCCCGCCATCCCCCCGTATCCAATCACCTCTCGAAGCATCCAATAACCCAAGATCGAAGCCCACAGCGGCTCAATCGTGAAGATAATCACAGCCCGGGTCGGCGTCGTATCCCGCTGATATCGGGTCTGGATATAGTTGCTCAGGACGTTTCCAAGTAGTGCACAAAAGAGCAGAGCGGCAATCGCGTTTGGGGTGGGATACCAGACCGGAGTCTCGAGCAGTGGAAGCGTCAACCACCCCAGCACCGCCGGAGTGAGCATCTGGAGGAAGGTCAGTGGAAGGGCCTCCGCGCCCTTCGAGAACAGGTCGAGCATAACAATGTACAAACCGAACACCACGGCGCACAGCAGCGTGAGTGCGTCCCCCCGCGTAAAACCGGTGCCGGAAGGACTCCCGCCGGACGGTGAGGTCAGGAACCAAAGTCCGGCCGTGACGATCGCGACACCGGCGAGATTCGCGAATTTCGGGGCTCGTTTCTCGATCGCGAATTGAAAGAACGGTGTGAAGATCACCATCAAGCCGGTGATGAAGGCCGACCTTGAGGCCGTGGTGTCACTCAACCCAATGGTCTGAAGCGTAAACCCGAGAAACAGGAGCGACCCGAGCAGACTTCCCTTCCAGAATAAGGCCCGGTCGATCTTTAAGATTCGTTTGATGGCGAAGGGGAGGAGAACCAGCGCGGCCAGCGAGAAGCGAAGGGCCACGAAGAGAACCGGCGATAGATCTCCCAACCCCAGCTTAACCGCGACAAAAGTCCCGCCCCAGATGAAGGTGGTCACAAAAAGAAAAAGCTCCGCCCTGCCCCGCCGGGTCTTGAACACGGCTAAAGTTTGCCGATAGCGGTCTTCAGCAGGGGCAGGAGTCCCTCGGCTTCTTCGCGCGTCAAACGGCCGAGGTTTTGAAATCCGCGGCTGCCATCTTCCCTCTCCGAAAATCGGGTGACGGCGATTTTCGGTGACGCGCCGTCGTAGGAAAAGATCGACACCTCGATGTTCGACCGCGGACCCTCCACGGTACCGACGACTTCGATCAGTTTGTCTTTCTCTTTGGAGTAGGCCATTTCTGTTCCTTCCGTTGTTGAAGATTCGGTTGAGCAGGGCGTATTATCGTTGGTCGGGATTGATTTGTCAATGAACCCGTTCCAATTTGATCGCGCGCCTGTTTTATGCTACCGTCTACACCGTATGCGACTCGCCACACTTATCCCGACCGGGATTTTCTGTTTCGTCCTGGCTTTTCCCTCGCCGGTTCCGGCCATCATGGCCGATCGGATCATGGCCGTCGTGAACAACGAGGTGATCGCGCTCAGCGACGTTCAGAAATATCGAGAGGTGTTTGTGGAAAAGCACGGAACAGACGACTCGGCCGTATTAAACGACCTTATCGATCAAAAACTGCTCCTGGCCGAGGTCAAGAAACTCGAGATTCCTCCGCCCTCGGCCGAGGACGTGGATCGCGCCTACAAAAAGCTCCGGCTCCGGTTCGGGCGGTCGGAAACATTCGAGCTGCTCAAGGCCCGTTTGTCCCTTACGGATGCCGAGATCGAACAACAACTCAAACAACAACTGACCGTCAATAAACTGATCGAACAACGGATACAGTTTTTTGTGTTCGTCACTCCGGAAGAGATCGACCGTTACTTGCAGGACCATAGCGAGGAGTACAAAAGTGAAAAGCCGGAGGACGCCCGAAAGGCGATTCAGGACCTTTTAATCGCGGAAAAGGGGGACATAAAATTAAAAGACTATCTCAGCCGGCTTCGCACGCGAGCGAATATCCGAATCAATCGGCCGCCGCCGGAGCAGTAGGGGCGATTCATGAATCGCCCCTACAGGCGGACCTGCACGATCAGTTCCAGCTCAATCGGGCTGTTCAGCGGCAGCTCGGCCGCGCCCAGCGCCGCGCGGGTGTGGCGGCCGGCCTCACCGAAAATTGCGACGAGTAAATCCGAAGCGCCGTTCAACACCGTGGGTTGCTGCACGAATCCCGGCGCCGAGGCAACATGGCCCGTCAGCCGGACGACACGGACGATGCGATCGAGGCTTCCCGCTTCCTGCTTCACGACGGCCAGTGCATTCAGCAACGCCAGCCGGGCCGCTTCCTGCCCCTGTTCCACCGTCAGATCTTTTCCCAGCTTTCCTTCGTAGGCCAGCTTGCCCTCCTTCATCGGCAACACACCGCTCGTGAAAAGCAGCTCTCCGGCCCGAACGGCCGGAACATAATTCGCCACCGGTTTGGGGGGCGTCGGAAGAACGATCCCTCGCTCCTTCAACTTGGTCTCGATGCTCATGGAGGCGTCCCTCTGATTCATAACGTAATCCCATCCTGAAGGATCGCAGCGAAGAAGGAGGTTGCCCGCTGGGTTTCGAGATAGGCTGCGTCGACCGGGATGGCCGTGATCAGGATATCTTCATCCACCGTGATCGGTCCGGTGATCCGATGGATCCGGCTCATCTCAACAAACCGGTCCGTGATTCCCTCGATCACGACCAGGATATCCAGATCCGAGCCCCGCTCCCCGCGGCTCTTGTGGCCGTAGAGGATTATCTGCTTGAGGCGTTCGGCGTACAGCTTCCGAAGCTGGGCCACCAGAGAGTCCAGCGCCTGTCGGTCGGACGCCGTCAAGGCTTCCTTGGATACTTTTGGGGGGTTCATGATCGACTCGTTCCGCGCATGTACTCCTTCAGGATCTCCACGCCGCGACTGGTCCCGATTCGTGAGGCGCCGGCCCGGACCATGGTCTCTAGCGTCTTGAGGTCCCGGATTCCTCCGGCCGCTTTGACGAAGCCGCCCTCCCCGATCGCCTTCTTGAGCAGCCGGACATCGGCCGCCGTGGCTCCCTTGGGACCGAATCCGGTCGAGGTCTTGACCCAAACAGCCCCGGCCTCCCGGCTCCAGCGGCAGGCCGATATCATCTCCTTGCGGGTTAGATATCCGGTCTCAAGAATCACTTTGAGGCGCGCCCGGGAAGCCGCATTCCGGATATGGGTCACCTCGGTCCGGACCCCGTAGGCATTCCCCATTTTAACGGCCCCCAGATGAATGACCAGATCCAGCTCCTTCGCCCCTTGCTTGACGGCCTCCATCGCCTCGAGGATCTTCACCGATAGGGATTGATACCCCATCGGAAAGCCGATGACGGTGCAAACAACCACCTTCGATCCATCGAGTCCACGAACGGCCTCCTCGACATAACAGGGCGGGATGCAAACCGACGCAAAACCGTATCGCCGAGCCTCTTGGCACGCCCGACGGATGTCCGCAGGCGTCGTGTCCGGGGCCAGACGCGTGTGATCGATCATTCCGGCCAGTTCACCCGCGTGAGAAAACATCCGAATCCTTACGTGGTTTTTACCAGCCGCCGTTTTTGGTACCTCTGCACGGCCCGATTGTGCTCGGCCAGCGTTTTTGAGAAGTAATGCGTCCCGTCGTTCTTGGAGACAAAATAGAGGTATTCCACCGCCGCCGGGTAGAGCGCCGCCAGAAGCGCCTCCTTGCCGGGATTTGCAATCGGCCCCGGGGGGAGTCCCTTGATGCGATAGGTGTTATAGGGAGAGTGAATTCTTAGATTCTTCCGGGTCAGATTGCCGTTGAAATGCGGGAGGCTGTAAATCACGGTGGGATCGCTCTGCAGTGGAATTTTTTTTCGGATCCGATTGTGAAAAACGGCCGAGACCATCGGCCGTTCAACATCCACCGAGGTTTCCTTCTCGATGATCGAGGCCAGCGTCACGACCTCCTGTTTCGTCATCCCGATCTCCTGCGCCCGTCTCTCCATCTCCGGGGTGTAGACCGCCTCGAACCGCTTGACCAGGGCCCGCAGGATTCCTTCGCTCCCGACTCGCTTGGAGAAATAATAACTTTCCGGATAGAGATAGCCTTCCAGCGAATCGACGGCGTAGCCCAACGATTGAATAAAGACAGGATCGTTCGCCCGTTGGATGAACTCTTCAAACCGAGCCAGATGTTTCTCTTCCACCAGGCGTCCAATTTGGGCCAGGGTATAACCTTCCGGAACCGTGATCTCGTACTGGACCACCCGGCCGCTCTTGATCAGCCCGATGATCTCCAGCGGGAGCATCTGTGTATGAAAGGCGTATTCGCCCGGAATGATGTGCCGCTCGATTGCCAAAAGCTTTCCGACCACCACAAACGACTCCACGCTGGTGATCAGCCCGTTCTGAAAGAGCAGCCGGGCGGTCTCCCGGAGCGTCGATCCCTCCGGAATCTCCAACACTTTTTGAACCCGCTCCCGATCGGGCGGGATGTAGAGAAAGGTCACCTCCTGCACGACCACAAACAGGAGGGTCGTCCCGATGAGAAGAAGCAGGATCGCCATGCGGCCGATCCGTTTTTGTTTCGCCGCTTCCATCACGCCTCGGGCTGGCTGGCCGTTTGAAGGGAGCCGCGACGGCTGTCCAGATAACCCTGCAGGATCAGCACGGCCGCGACCTGATCCACCTTCTTCCGGCGTTTGGCGCGACTCAGGTCTGCCTCGAGCAGAACCCGTTCGGCTGCCTGTGTGGTGAGACGTTCATCCCATGGGATGACATCCAGTCTCAGCTTGTTCTTGAGCTGTTCGATAAATTCCAGGACGAGGTTGGCTTGGGGTCCAAGACTGCCGTTCATGTTTCGGGGGAGGCCCACGACCAGTTTCTGGACCTGATACTGGGCTACAATGTCGCGAAGCCTCGCGATATCTTTTTTAGGGCCGACCCGCTCCAGCGTGGGAAGACCATGAGCGGTCCAGCCCAGCTCGTCGCTGACGGCCAAGCCGATCCGGATCGCGCCCAGATCAAGGGCCAAGATGCGTTCCCCGGAGGCCGACATCTTACACGCTTTTTAATTTGGCCGACAACTCCTGGATCTTTTTTTCCAAACGATCCAGGTCCGCCTTGGTGGCGATGGGGAGTTTGGCCATCACCCGATCGACCAGGTCGCGTTCCTTCTTTTCCAGCTCCTTCAGATCTTTCTCCAGGACCGCGACACGTTCCTTCGCTTTTTTGGCATAGCCCTTCTGATTCTCTTCCCCGCGCCGGACCAGATCCTCCCAGGCCTCGCGGGCCTTTGCTTCGACCCCCAGCCCGGCCATCATCACTTTTTTTATCATTTTGACCATCATCGTCCCCTCCTACCCGTAACTCTTTAGATATATTATACCGCTTATGGCCGCGTTTTTTCCACGATCTCGTAGACGCGGGCCAACGCCTCCGGAAGTTTCGAGACGTTTTTCCCGCCGGCCTGGGCCATGTCCGGACGCCCCCCACCGGAGCCGCCCACGATACCGGCGATCTCCTTCGCGATATCGCCCGCGTTAAACCGGCCTGTCAGATCCGCGGAAACGGCTGTAATCAGAAACGCGTTGCTTCGATCGGCCGATGCAGAAGCCACCACGGCGATGTAATTCGTTTTTAACCGGTTCCGCAACGTATCCATAAACGCCCGAAGATCCTTCGGCTCCAGTCCGTCTTGAAGACGCTTGGCCAGCACCTTGACCTCGCCCACCATCCGGCCTTCCGATGCAATATCCTCCGCCTGACTGCCGGCCGCGCGTCCTTTAAGCCGATCAATCTCCTTCTCCCTTTCTCGCATCTGGGCCAGAAGCCGCCGCGTTTTTTCGACCACCTCGGCCGGCTGGACCTTCAACAACGCGGCCACTTCCCGGATGTCCTCTTCCTGTTTCCGGACATACAGATACGCCATCTCGCCGGTCAACGCCTCGATCCGTCGAACACCGGCCGCGATGCTGCCCTCCTGCGCGAGCTTGAACAACCCGACTTGGCCGGTTTCATGGCAATGCGTCCCGCCGCAGAGTTCTTTGCTGAAGTCCGAGATGCGCACCACGCGGACACGGTCCCCGTATTTGTCGTCGAAGAAAGCCAGCGCGCCGGCCCGAACCGCTTCCTGGAAATCCATCACCTGCGTTTCGACCGGATCATCTTCACGAACGCGCTCGTTCACCACGGCCTCGATCCGCTTGATTTCAAGCGCGGTCAACGGCTTGAAATGCCCGAAATCAAACCGAAGACGATCCGGGGTCACGAGCGAGCCGGACTGTTTGACATGCTCGCCCAGAATTTCACGCAGCGTCGCATGAAGGATATGCGTAGCGGTATGGTTTCTCGCCGCCCCCCATCGCGCCGCCGGATTCACGACCGCCCGGTAGGTCTCTCCCTCCACGATTTCCCCCTGAGTGACCTTCCCTTGATGGACAAAAAATCCCGGCGCCGGTTTGATCGTGGTATGGATCTCGGCCAGCGCGCTCGGTCGAAAATCAACTCAACCGTTTCACCCGCCGCGGCTTTTCCCACCGGGCGTCCGCCTTTTAAGATCCCGATGAGGCGGACCTCTTCTTCCAGGCTGTCATATCCCACAAATTCGGTCAGCCCCAGTCTGGAGGAAGCCTCGCTATAATAAGGTGCCACCTCCTTCACAACCCAGGATTTCCTCGCCCGGTCCCGCTGATCAGCCATCGCCGCTTGATAGCCAGCCTCGTCAATCCGAAGACCGACGTCGCGCGCCATGTCCATCGCGATGTCCAGCGGGAAGCCGTAGGTATCATACAGCCGAAAGGCCTCAAAGCCCGGAATGACCGACTGGCCGGTCGCCTTCACCTTGGCCATCACCTCCTTGAAGAGGCCCATGCCCTGATTCAAGGTCTGGATGAATCGCTCTTCCTCTCCCTGCGTCACTTGGGCCACGACCGTCCGTGTGCGGGCCAGCTCGGGGTAGGCCGACATCATCGTATCCACCACCGTCCCGGAAAGTTTGTAGAGAAACGGCTCGTTCAACCCGAGCTCTTTCCCGTATCGCGCCGCGCGCCGGATGACGCGCCTCAGAAGGTATCCCCGGCCTTCATTAGAGGGCAACACCCCGTCACTGATCAGAAACGTGATGGCGCGGATGTGGTCCGCGACCACCCGCCCGGGCATGCCCTTGCGCACCGCGACCAGATCCTGCTCGGTCATCTCGGAAACGGTCTTCAGTATCGGAAGGAAAAGGTCCGTGTCATAGTTGGAGAGCACCCCCTGGGTCACGGCCGCGATCCGCTCAAGGCCCATCCCGGTGTCGATGCTGGGCTTGGGAAGCGGCGTAAGCCGGCTCTCGGCATCCCGCATGAATTGCATGAAGACGAGGTTCCAGATCTCCAGGTATCGGTCGCAGTCACAGCCAACGCCCCGACAGTCATGCGAGGCGCCGGCGGCCGCCTCTCCTTGATCGATCAGGATCTCGGAACACGGACCGCAGGGACCGGTGTCGCCCATCGCCCAAAAATTGTCCTTTTCCCCCATTCGATTGATCCGGTCGGCCGGCACCCCGATCTGTTTCCAGAGTCCCTCGGCCTCGTCGTCTTCCCGGAAGACCGTAATCCAAAGCCGGTCCTTGGGAAGGTTCCAGTGTTTCGTCAAAAGTTCCCAGGCAAACGCGATCGCATCCGACTTGAAGTAATCCCCGAACGAAAAGTTCCCCAGCATCTCGAAAAAGGTGTGATGCCGCCCGGTCATCCCGACGTTTTCAAGATCGTTATGCTTGCCGCCGGCCCGCATGCATTTCTGGGCCGAGACCGCCCGCTTATAGCTGCGATTCTCCTTTCCGAGAAAAACGTCCTTGAACTGGACCATCCCGGCGTTGGTAAACAGCAGCGTCGGGTCCTTTTGAGGTATCAACGGCGAACTGGGGACAAGGGTATGCCCCCGTTCGCCGAAGTAGTCTATAAACCCTTTGCGCAGGTCGTCCGATTTCATAACGAGGAAAATTATCTCATAAAGCTAAGGGAGTTACAAGCGAGGCGGCCTGAAAGTGTACCGCTTGCGCCCTATCACCAGGATTACTGAGATTGACCGACCTAGATCAGCAGCCGCTGCCTTTATACTAACGGGCACAGCGGAACCCTAAGTTGCCCGATCCCGTCGGATCTCCTGTGGCGAGCAGGGCAAAGACCCCAGCACCTGTGCCACTGTAATACCCCCCTCCGCGAATCAAGGCCGCGGGGAAAGGATCGGTGGTGGAAGAAGCCTCATTGATTCCAACGATAAAATCATTCCCATAGGCGGCACTGGCAATATAAGGAGCAGAGGAAACAAAGGATCCAGGATCCCAGGCTCCCTCGACCCCGTTGCCATTTGGGCCCTGAATCCAATCGGCAACCCATTCCGGAACGTTACCCACCATGTCGTTCACGCTCCATTTTGAGACACAACTGCTTCTGGAGCCGGTGTTGACCACATTGGGTGTGCTTGCTGTATCAACCGCGCAATCCGTCGTACCATTATCCGTCCCGGGATCGGGAGTGCCGGCCGCGGCCATCTGCCACTCGGCATTGGTGAGCAACCGCTTGCCCGACAGCGCACAAGCCTGCTGTGCCTGAAACCAGGTAATGTATCTTGAAGGTGTTACTCCTGCCTCGGAGACGGCATATACAGGAGCCGTCCAATTGCCGGTATCGGGGAAAGTGCCCGGGTAATTATCCGATGCAGCCCCATACTGCGTGCCGGTGCCATCAAAGGCAGACCAGACCGAGGCCTCATATTTATCCACGCACAACGGTCCGACTTTGACCATGATGTCGCCGGCATTGTTTCCCACACAGGAGGTACCGGTGAAAAACTTGTCCCGCACCTGATTCGCGGTGTCCGGAGAGCCTGCGGGGCCTTGAGATCCTGTTGCGCCGGTGGCTCCGGTC
>JACQBZ010000013.1 GCA_016194285.1 Nitrospirota bacterium
GATCTGTGCGGGGTTGACCCAGATATTAAAGTCGTCCTCGATCTGCCAGTTCGCCACGCCCAGACCGTCCATTCGGGCATTGGTCGAGGGATTGGAGATCACCTGCGCCGAGGCTGTGGAAGCGAAGAGAAGAATGAAAAACACTGCAGCAAGCTTCTTCATGCTCTGTTCCTCCTTAACGATAGGGTGTTTATACCGAACTACTATATCAAACGCGTTGGTACGGCTCTGTTACGCAACTGTCAAGTAAACAACCCTAAAACCTGCTGTGTTTTGCGATCGAGCGCGTCACCTCCTTTCAAATCCGTCCCATCCGACTGAGGCGTTTATGGCCGCGAGCGCGGCGGCCATAAAACGACCGCGATCCGGAACCTCCCTCATGCCGAAGTACGATCGTCATCGATGGCAAAATCGACGGCACTATAACACGGGTCGAAAAACGTGTCAAGTTTTTTTCTTTTTTATCAAGCCGTCCAAAGTCGGGCCCGCGTTTTCCAGGCCCAGAGCCGTTCCTCCCTTCGCTTATATCGCGGAGAGCGCTTGAACATCTCCAACGCGGTCCGATAAGATTCGACCGCCTTCATCCGGTCACCGGTCCGTTGATAGGCCACCCCCAGAAGGTAATGGCCTTCGACGCTGGAAGAGAAAATCGATCGGAACTGCTCGAGCCGCTCCGCCGCCTCGGCCGCTCGTCCTTGGTGCAACAGGAATTCACCCCAACGGAGGTAAGGCTCACCGTACCGGAGTTTTGGACTACGTCCCAAAGCTCGCAGGATTAAACCTTTTCCCTCCGGGACGTTGCCGGTCCAGAGATAAGCCAGCCCGAGGTCGCAAACCGTCTCGTCCGAGTCGGGCATCCGCTCCATCGCCTTTTCAAGGTGGGGAACCGCCTCGCGGAAGCGGCGGGCCTCGACGAGAAACCTTCCGAGATCGCGGCGGGCCGTCGCATCGTGAGGATTGACCGAAAGCTCCCGGTAGAGCACCCGGATCGCACCGGCCCGTCGGAATCGCCCGAACAGCCGCCGCGATATTCCGATGAACTGATAATCCAGCGTGAGATAGACGGCCAGAATCACCAGGAGCGCGAGCACCGGGCTGCCGGTTAAAAGGGTGATGAGAAAGAATAGAAACAGATTCCGCATTTAACCTATAGCGGGCGCTGGGCCAATTTCTCGAGTGCCTGCTTGGCCGCTTGCTGCTCGGCTTCTTTTTTGCTCCGCCCCCGGCCGATGCCGAAGACTTCCTCCTTGATCATGAGCTTGACTTCGAAAAGCTTCTGGTGGTCGGGACCGGTTTCGCGCAGAACCCGGTAGGTGGGCAGGACATCAAAGTCCCTCTGGCAGCATTCCTGGAGTTCCGTCTTGTAATCGATATCTTCCCGACGCTGATCGAGACGATGAAACTCGTCCTCGAATATTTGAAGGAGAACCGTCCGGGCGGTTTCAAATCCACCGTCCAGATAGACGGCCGCGATCACGGCTTCGAGCGCATCCGCCAAGATCGAGGGTTTTTCCCGACCGCGTGTCCGCTCCTCCCCGCGTCCGAGCAGCAGAAATTCGCCGACACCCAGTCGCCGGGCCACGCGGGCCAGTGTGACCTCGCTCACGAGCCGGGCCTTCATTTTGGAGAGATCCCCTTCGGTCGACAAGGGATACAGCGCGATCAGGCGCTCGCTGATGGCCAGATCCAGCACCGCGTCGCCCAAAAACTCCAGGCGCTCATTATCCTGGGCCGCGGCGTCTTTTTCAGACGCTCGCAACTCGTTCAGATACGATTTATGGGTGAGGGCCGCGCGTAATAGATCCGCCTTGCGGAAGGAGTAACCTAAGATGTTCTGGAACGTGTCGAGGCGTTCAACCGACATGGCGGCGTTTTAATGTTCATCATGCTTTTTAAAGATGAGGCAAGCGTTCGTCCCTCCGAACCCGAACGAGTTGGTCAGGGCGGCGTCCAGCGGTACGCGTCGAGCGGCGTTGGGGACGCAATCCAGATCGCAATCCGGATCCGGATGTTCGTAATTGATCGTCGGTGGAATGAGGCCGTTCACCAGCGCCAAGACCGTAAAGACCGCCTCGATGCCGCCGGCCGCACCCAAGAGATGGCCGGTCATGGACTTCGTGGAACTGACCGGGATCCGTTTGGCATGATCGCCGAAAACGGTCTTGATCGCCCGCGTCTCGATTTTGTCGGCAAAGGTGGAGGTGGCATGGGCATTGATGTAGCCGATCTGGGTCGGTTGCAGTCCCGCGTCTTTAAGCGCCAGCGACATGCACCGGATGGCGCCGATCCCGCTGTCCGGCGGCGCCGTGATATGATAGGCGTCGGCCGTCATCGCATAACCGACCAACTCGGCATGGATCCGGGCTCCGCGCCGCAGGGCCGATTCCCTCTCTTCGAGCAGCAAGAGTCCGGCGCCTTCCCCCAGCACAAAGCCGTCCCGCTCCCGGTCAAACGGCCGGCTGGCACGGCCCGGATCGTCGTTGCGCGTCGAGAGGGCGCGCGAAGCGGCAAACCCGGCCACGGCCAGGGGCGTAATCGCGGCCTCCGTCCCGCCGGCGATCATGGCATCCGCCTCTCCCCGCTGGATGATCCGGAAGGCATCCCCGATGCAGTTGTTTCCGGTCGCGCAGGCCGTCACCGCACAGGAGTTCGGTCCCTGAAGCCGATACCGGATCGCAATCTGTCCGGAAGCCAGATTGATGATGGTCATCGGAATAAAGAACGGCGTCACCCGCTTCGGTCCCTTTTCCATCAGGATGCGATGCCATTCTTCAATGGCGTTCAGGCCGCCGATGCCGGAGCCGACATAGACGCCGATCCGTTCCGAATTTTCGGAGGTGACCTTCAATCCGGAATCGTCCATCGCCATCTGGCCGGCCGCGAGGGCGTAATGAATAAAGGTGTCCATCTTCTTGATCTCTTTCTTATCGATATAATTCGCCGGATCGAACCCCTTGACCTCGGCCGCGATCCGCACCGGCATCTCGGCCGCATCAAACCGCGTGATGCGGCCTACGCCGCTGGCCCCGTCGCACAAGGCCCTCCAGGTCGGATCGACTCCGATTCCCAGCGGGGATACGACTCCCAAACCTGTGACGACCACGCGGCGATTCAGAACCCCACCCCCTTCATCAAAATATCCAACGACCTTGACATCTATCCATTATCCATCACCCAAAGACCGGCCTCCGGCGGGCCTTTTTTCAGACCCGTTCCTTGATGTAATCCATGACGTTTTGCACCGTGAGGATCTTTTCGGCATCTTCATCCGGAATTTCGATGCCGAACTCTTCCTCAAAGGCCATGACCAATTCGACCGTATCAAGAGAATCTGCGCCCAGATCATCGACAAAGGAGGCATCCGGCGTCACATCCTCTTCATCCACTCCGAGTTGCTCCACAATGATCTTTTTCACCTTTTCATCCACGGCTGCCATTGGTTTCTGCACCTCCCCTCTTCAGGTTAACAGTTGCAATCAAAATGACAATGAAACCGCCATCCTTTCACACCATCAACATCCCGCCGTTGACATGCAGAACGTGTCCCGTAATATATCCGGCCTCTTCCGACACCAGGAATCGAACCGCGTGGGCGATGTCCTGGGGCGTCCCGAGCCGGCCCAGCGGAATCTGTTTCATCAAACCCTCTCGAACTTCAGCCGAAAGGTTTTGGGTCATCGCCGTATCGATGAATCCGGGTGCCACGGCATTGACCGTGATTCCGCGGCTGGCGTATTCGCGCGCCACGGATTTTGTAAACCCGATCAACGCCGCCTTCGACGCGGCATAGTTGGCCTGCCCCGCGTTGCCCATCACGCCGACAACGGAGGCAATATTAACGATCCTTCCGCTGCGCTGCTTGCTCATCGAAGGAAGCACCGACTTCGTGCAGTGGAAGGCCCCTTTCAGATTCACGTTCAAGACCAAATCCCAGTCTTCCTCTTTCATCCGAAGGAGGAGGCCGTCGCGAGTGATGCCCGCGTTATTGATCAGGATATCGATTCGACCGAACTCCCGGATCGCCCGATCCACCATCTCGGCCACGGCCTTGCCGTCGGTGACATTGGCCTCCACCGCCAGGCATCGGCGTTCGGGGGAGGCCAGCGCATCGGCCGTCTGCTTCGCCTCCCCCCGATTGACGTCGGAGATGACCAGGTGGGCGCCGTCTTGCGCCAGGCTCTGTGAAATCGCCTTTCCAATGCCGCGGGCGCCTCCCGTGACAATGGCCACGTGTCCTTTCAGATTCATGTTTTTCTATCGCTCCGATGTACGTCTGCCGGATTAAGCGGCCAGTGCATGAAGAGTCTCATCCAAACTTTCCGGATCTTCGACGTGATACGTTTTCACTTCTTTCGCGATCCGCTTGACCAAACCGGATAAAACCGTCCCCGGCCCGATTTCCACAAACGTGGCAACCCCCTCCTGAACCATGCGTTGAATGGTATCGACCCAAAGAACAGGGGACGCCAATTGGCGAATCAGCGCCTCCTTCGCCAAATCCCCGGAGGTAATCGGCACCGCGTCCACATTCGTCACGACCGGAATCCGCAGCGGAAGAAGCTTCACGCCGTCCAGATCCCGGGCGAGCCGTTCCGCCGCCGGCTTCATCAAGGCACAATGGGAAGGAACGCTGACGGCCAACGGCACGATCCGCTTCGCTCCTCTCTCTTTGGCCCGCGCCATCGCGGCCTCGACCGCCGGACGTTCTCCTCCGATGACGATCTGAACCGGCGAATTGATATTGGCCACCGAGACAACGCCGTGGCTTGATGCCGCTTTGCAGATCTCCTCCACCGTTTCTCGATCCAATCCCAGGATGGCCGCCATCGCCCCGTTCCCGGCCGGAACGGCCTCCTGCATGTACCGCCCGCGCTTCTGGACGAGCGCCACGGCATCGGAGAACGCCAGACTGCCGGCGGCCACCAACGCGGTATACTCGCCCAGGCTGTGTCCGGCCAGCATGGAAGCCGAGAGCCCCTTTTCCTCCACCCATCTCAACATCGCGAGGCTGGTCGTGAGAATCGCCGGCTGCGTGTGTTCGGTAAGATTTAACCGGTCGGTCGGGCCCTCATGACAAAGCTTCGCGATATCAAAACCCAGCACCTCCTCAGCCGCGCGGTATACCCGTCGGGCCGCCTCGGACGCCGCGAACACCTTTGCGCCCATCCCGACATATTGAGAACCCTGGCCTGGAAACAAAAATGCAACCGTCATCGTCAAAGTATCCAGATATTGCTTAAATCGGATCTCGAAGTCAACAAAAAAATATCCTTAAATCACACGAAAACGAGTGGAGGAACAGGAAAGAGGGGGTGCATCCGCCGGGTGGCATTCACCTTCGAGGAATTTGAGCCATCCGGTTCGGATCGCCTACCACCGGACAAGGGCCGAGGCCCATGTTAAACCGGCCCCAAAGGCCTCGAACAGCAACAGATCCCCGTCTTTGACCCGCCCTTGGCGAACCGCTTCATCGAGGGCGATCGGAATGGACGCGGCCGACGTATTGCCGTACCGGTCTACATTGAGGACCACCTTTTCCATCGGCAAACCCAGTCGCTGAGCCACCGCTTGAATGATCCGGAGGTTGGCCTGATGGGGGATCAGCAAGGAGAGGTCGGAGGGTTGAACATGAGCCGTCTTGAGGGTTTCGTACACCGCTTCTTCCAAGGTCCGAACCGCCACTTTAAACGTTTCATTCCCCTTCATTTTGATATACGGCTTCCGTTCGGCCAGCATCGACGGGGACGGGGGGATCCGGGAACCCCCTCCCGGCACCTGAATGAGGTCCCACAGCCGGCCGTCGGAATGGAGATGCGTTGACAGGATTCCATGTTCGCCTTTCGTTCGCTGCAGGACGACCGCTCCGGCGCCGTCTCCGAACAGGACACAGGTATTTCGATCCGTCCAGTCGACGATCCGGGACATCACCTCGCTCCCGATGATCAGCACGTTTTTATAAACGCCGTTTCGGATATACTGATCGGCGACGGAAAGGGCGTACAGAAAACCGGAGCAGGCCGCGGAAAGATCAAAGGCCGCCGCCTGATACGCCCCAAGCCGGTCTTGAACGAGACAGGCCGTCGACGGGAAAAACATGTCCGGCGTGATGGTCGCCACCATGATCAGGTCCAGATCTTTTTCATTGAGCCGGGCCATCTCCAAGGCCCGACGGGCCGCAGGGATCGCCAGGTCCGATGCCGCTTCGTCCTCGTCCGCGATCCGCCGTTCCCGGATACCCGTTCGCTCCAGGATCCAGTTCTCGGTCGTTTCCACGATCCGCTCCAAATCCCGGTTTGTCATAACCCGCTTGGGAAGGTAGGCGCCGGTGCCAATGATTCGGGTTCTCATTCAGTCTCGTCTGAGGGATTGGAGATACTCTTCGTGCACTTTGCTGTAGAGGGTCATGCTCTCTTCGATGTCTTTCTGAATCCGTTCATTCACCCGGCCTTCGGCCTGTGTCTTGGCCACCCGGACGGCGTTTTTGATCGCCTTGGCCGACGATCGTCCGTGACAGATGATCGAGATTCCATTCACCCCCAGAAGCGGCGCGCCACCGTACTCGGCATAATCCATCCGTCGCCGGAAACGCTGAAAAGCGGCGCGGAGAAAGAAATAACCGAATTTCCCTCCCGGCGTGGCCGCGATTTCACGCTTCAAAAGCTTCCCCAGGACGTCCGCCAGCCCCTCGCTGATTTTCAAGGCGACGTTCCCGATGAACCCGTCGCAAACGATCACATCGGCCATCCCCGAATAGACGTCTCGACCCTCGACGTTTCCGATGAAATTCATGGGGCTCGCTTTCAGAATTTTAAATGCCTCTTTGGTCACTTCATTGCCCTTGGTATCCTCCTCGCCGATGCTGAGCAAACCGATTTTGGGATTTGACTTTTGCAAAACCCACTCGGCGTATTCATGCCCCATGGTCGCGAACTGAAACAGATGGAGGGGCTTACAATCGACATTCGCGCCGACGTCGAGCAGGATCGAGTAACCCAACAAGGTCGGCAGGATGATGGCGATCGCGGGCCGCTCCACACCTTGAAGGGGGCCCAGGATATAAAGCGCCGTGGCCATCGTGGCACCGCTGTTTCCTGCACTGATCACGGCCACGGCATCGCCTTTGCGGACCAGCTCGGTCGCCACCCAGATCGATGACTCCCTTTTTCGGCGGATCACGAGGGACGGAGCTTCATCCATCTCCACTTTCTGAGTCGCGTGTACGATGGAAATGTCCAGGCCCGAAGCGGCATGACGGCCCAATTCCTCCCGGAGGGCGGCGGAATCGCCGACCAGGACAATCCCGACCCCCAATTCCCGTGCGGCCAAGACCGCCCCTTCAACAATCGGTCCGGGCGCATCGTCTCCGCCCATCGCATCGACCGCCATTCTCATGGTCATCGTCTTCACCGTTCGAGCACCTCGGAAATCCAGGTTTTCTCCGTTGCCTCGCTTCGACTAGGACTCTTTGATCGCAATGATCGGCTGGCCTTTATAGGTCCCGCAGTTCAGGCAGACATAATGGGGCCGCTTGGGTTCGTGACATTGAGGACAGGGAACCAGGCTGGGCGCCCGTAGTTTTTTATGGGTCCGCCGTTTGTCTCTTCGGGATTTGGATATCTTGTGTTTTGGATGTGCCATACGGGATTGACCTCTCGTTATTTTTTGATGATCTTTTTCAGTTTCTCCTGGAAATGGGTCATCGGGCGACGGACCTCCTCCACCGCACAACGACAAGCCATGCGGTTTAAGTCCACACCGCATTGAGGACAGAGTCCTCGACAGCCGGGCCGACACAACGGATAAGTCGGCAGGGACAACAAGACTTGTTCTCTGACCAAGTCGGCCAGATCGATGATATCGCCCGAATAGAAGTACTCATCCAGCTCTTTTTCACCGAGTTCATGCCATTCACCCGGCAACCGGCCGGTCTTTGATTCCTTCGGCACCACGGTCATTTCAAACGACGAATGAACCGGATAGGAAAGCGCCTCCAAGCACCGTACGCATTGCGGCTTCGCATGGGCTTGGGCTTCTCCCGAAACATACACGGATTGATCCGTCAGAACCAGCCGGGCCCGAACATGAACGGAACTCACAAACTCGGTGCCGGAACCTTTCAGGTCGAGCGTCGCGGGATCCGCTTCGTAGTCAAGATCAAGCCCCTCGTTCGGTATATCAGATCGATGAATCTGCATCTAAAACCATGATAAAACCCTCAAATTATAAGGATCACATGATGATTTGTCAAGGAAATTGACCGCCTCGATGAAAACACGATGCGGTATTGCATATTGCATCGAAAAGCATGATAATATTTTCTTATGGAAGATTTCAACCGCCATTCTCCCGGAAAACTTCGGATCGGTCTCCTCCTTTTTTTGACCTTGCTCGCAGGAGGGGTTTACCTCGGCTTTCAGCTGTTTCCCTATTGGATGGACGCCTACGATATGAAAAATTTTCTGGCCGAGAAAGCCCGCACGGGACAATTAGCGACGGACGAAGTGATCCGCAGGTCCATTATTGCAAAAGCGCACGAATTGGGCATCGAACTCACGGATCGGGATATCGAGATCCATCGATCCTCGATGGATATGTCCATCTCAACCGCATGGGACCTGGATTACAATTTTTTCGGCCTTTACGCTCACACCTTTACTTTTACTCCCCAGGTCGACGTCAAATACCAGTAAACCACGACCCGCCCATGGGGGGAGCCGTCTGAGGACTCAACGTTAACAACGGCGACTCCCGCTCCCGATGGAAACGAAAATACCCGGCCGCCGCGATCATCGCGCCGTTATCCGTACAGTAGCTCGGATTTGGAATGTAAAGCGATCGTCCACCTTCCCTGCAAACCTCGGCTAACCGTTGACGGAGATTGATGTTGGCGGCCACTCCCCCTGTTACACACACGGATCGGGCACCGTATCGATCCGCGGCTAAGACCGTTTTCTCAACCAGGACATCCACAATCGCCTGTTGAAACGCCGCCGCCACGTCCGGGATACTGACTGGGGACAGATTTGAAATCTGCCCCCTCCCGGTGTGCGGAAAACCCGATCGTTCTAAATAATAACGCAGAGACGTTTTCAGCCCGCTGAAGCTCATATCCAACGAATCATTTCTTAGGTAAGGCCTTGGAAAGTTGATTCGCGTCGGATCACCCGTCTTGGATATCCGATCGATCGCCGGTCCTCCCGGATAAGCCAACCCCAGCATCTTGGCTCCCTTGTCAAAAGCCTCACCCGCCGCGTCGTCGATGGTCTGTCCCGCTAACTCCAAAGGACCGTGGGCCGGAACGAAGTAAATATTGGTATGCCCACCGGAAACCACCAGGGCCACGGCGGGGAGTTCAACGGTCCGGTTTTCCAAGTGAACGGCCGCAATATGGCCTTCAAGATGGTTCACCCCGATCAGCCGCAGCTTGTGACGATAGGCCAGGGCCTTTCCGAACGAAACGCCCACCAACAACGCACCCATTAAACCGGGACCCTGGGTTACCGCTATACCGGAGAGGTCCCGAAGCTCGACACGAGCCTTGTCCAGAGCCGCACAGACCACGTCCGAGATCACGGCGGTATGTTGACGGCAGGCCAATTCCGGAACGACCCCTCCGTATTTCTGATGAATCTGCTCCTGCGAATACAAAACATTGGACAAAACCTCCCGCCCATCTTTAACGACCGCGGCGGCGGTTTCATCGCACGATGTCTCGATACCTAAGAGAAGCAATCGGTCTCCTTGTTGATGCATCCGTCAAGTCGAATCCGCATAGCGAGCGCAATCCCCGCCTGTCCGGCAGGCAGGCCCGCCTTGAGGGCGGGGTTAGCGAGCGAATTAAAAATGAAGACCTTTTCTACCCAAACCGCAAGCAAAATCCCCCCTGACGGCAGGCCGGCCCGTCTGTGAGGTCGGGTTAACGGAGAAGCTACGGCAAATGATTGAGATGTTTTTTGACCAACTGAACGGCTTGCTCCTGTTGAGGGGTGGCCGCGACCAGGAAAGATTGGTATTGTTGCCTTGATTCCTCAAAATACCCAGCCCGCTCGAGCAGAACCGCGTAGTTCAGGTGCGAATCCGGAAAATTGGGCTGGGCCTGAATCGCCTTTTGATAAAGACGTTTGGCTTCCTCCAAACGATTCTGCTGTTGATAAAGCAGTCCCAGGTTATTCATGGCTTGAACGTTAGCCGGATCGAACTGTAATGCCGTCCGGTACCGGGTTTCGGCCTCTGCGTCGCGCCCCTGCATCTTCAGAACCAAACCCAGATTGTTCTGAATAACCGACGAGCGCGGCTCGAAAGACTCCGCCAATAAAAATTCCCGTTCCGCCTCTGTTAATTTACCCTTCTCAAGATGGCCTGTGCCCAACTTCTCATGGGCCGCGGCCGAATCCTCGGCGGAAACAGACTTCGTCCCGGACAAATTTTCAGGAGCGATCTCTTGAGCTTTGGATGCCACCGAAGAACCAGGAAACCCGGTGGAGCTTTCCTGTTTCGAGGTTTTCAGAAATCCTTTTGAAGCAAAAAGACCGTTCAGAACTCCTCGTTCCACATAGACGAGATAGGTGGCTCCGATCAGACAGAATAGAACACCGATCCGAATAAGATGGACTTTTGGAGGGAACGTGGAGGTGGAAGAAAATCGGTCTCTTCGGGGTCCTTCAAGACCCGGCCCCGGGGCCTCATCCCGACTCGCTTTCTTCAGAGCCTCATGAATGATGCTCATAATGCATCTTCACCCCAGGGAGCGCCTGTTTCCTCTGTGCACGTGTTGACTCAGTCGATCAGACCTCCGCCATGACCTCGTCTTCCACAAAGGTAAGCATCTTGTCTTTGAGAATCGCCTTAATCCGTTTCGCATCTTTAAAGCGCCCCTTCAGCAATTCCTCGGACAAAGGATCGCCGATGTTTTTCTGGATCACCCGGCGCATCGGTCGCGCGCCATAAGCCGGCTCGTACCCTTCTTGGGTCAGCCACGATTTGACTTCAGGCGTCACATCCAGTTGGATACCGCGATCCGAAAGCCGTTGATTGACTTCCTCGATCAGGATATCCACAATTTTAATCAGGTGCTGCTTCTCCAGGGAATGGAAGACGACCACTTCATCGATGCGATTGAGAAACTCCGGATTGAAGCCCTTCTTCAACTCGGCGAGCACGTCCTCTTTCATACGGACTCGTTTTTCTTCATCCCCTTCTTTCTGAAAGCCCAGCGTGGCGCCTTTATAGATCAGCTTGGTGCCAAGGTTCGAGGTCATGATCAGCACGCAATTTTTGAAATTCACTTTGCGGCCGAGGCTATCGGTCAAACAGCCATCCTCCAAAACCTGAAGCAGCATATGGAAAATTTCCGGGTGAGCCTTTTCAATCTCGTCGAACAAGACGACGGAATACGGCCGTCGCCGAACCGTTTCGGTCAATTGCCCACCCTCTTCGTATCCCACGTAGCCCGGCGGGGCTCCCACCAGTCGCGATCCCGTAAACTTTTCCATGTACTCCGACATATCGATACGAACCAGGGCGTTCTCGTCATCGAACAAGAACTCCGCCAGCGCCTTGGCCAACTCGGTTTTACCCACCCCGGTCGGGCCCAGGAAGATGAACGACCCGATCGGTCTCTTGGCCTCTTTCAAACCGGCCCGAGAACGCCGGATGGCGCGACAGACCGCCGCAATGGCTTCCTCCTGTCCCACGATCCGTTTGTGAAGTTCCTCTTCCATATGGAGAAGTTTTTGGGATTCCGCTTCCTCTAATTTGTACAACGGGATTCCGGTCATCTTCGATACAACATATCCCACGTCTTCTTTCGAGATCACCGGCCGATTTTTTTCTTGGCTTTTCTTCCACTCCCGCTTGGCCTCTTCGAGCAACCGTTTGTGCCGCTCCTCTTCTTCGCGAAGCTTAACCGCCTCTTCAAAATTTTGAAGCGTAACGGCCAATTCCTTATCCCGGGTGACCCGTTTCAATTCCTGCTCCAATGCTTTGAGCTCTTCGGGCAGCGAATAACTCTTCATTTTGGCCCGCGAACCGGTTTCGTCGATCACATCGATCGCTTTGTCCGGCATGAATCGGTCCGTAATGTACCGGTCCGCAAGGCGCACGGCCTCCACGATCGCCTCTTCCGTAATCTCAACGCCGTGGTGTTCTTCATACCGATCCCGAAGCCCTTTGATGATTCGGATCGTCTCTTCAGCACTCGGCGGTTGAACAAAGATCGGCTGGAATCGCCGCTTGAGGGCACCGTCTTTCTCGATATGCTTTCGGTATTCGTCCAGCGTCGTGGCTCCGATGCATTGAATCTCACCCCGCGCCAGCGCCGGTTTGAGCATGTTGGACGCGTCGATGGAACCTTCGGCCGCGCCGGCCCCGACCAAGGTGTGGAGCTCGTCGATAAAAATGATAATGTTCCCGGCCTGGACGATCTCTTTCATGACCACTTTTAACCGCTCTTCAAATTGTCCCCGATACTTGGTTCCCGCCACCAAAGAACCCAAATCCAAAGCAATGACGCGTCGGTTCAGGAGATTGTCCGGCACTTCCGTCGATACAATTCGCTGGGCCAAACCTTCAACGATCGCGGTCTTGCCCACCCCGGACTCCCCGATCAAGGCCGGATTGTTTTTCGTCCGCCGACATAAGATCTGCAGGACACGTTCAATTTCATCCGCCCGGCCGATCACCGGATCCAACGCTCCTTCACCGGCCAATTGGGTCAAATCTCTGCCGAACTCTTCCAAAGCGGGAGTATTGCTCTTCTTCTCGCGCTCCCGGGGGACGGACTTACGAAGAAAATTAACCGTGAGTTGACGAGCGGTGAGCAGATTGGCCCCCAGGCTTCGAAGAATTTTTCCCCCGATCCCTTCTTCCTCGCGGAGAAGTCCCAGAAGCAGATGTTCACTCCCGATGTGGTTGTGGCCCAGCAATCGGGCTTCTTCAACCGCGAACTCGATGACTTTCTTTACACGGGGGGTAAACGGAATTTCACCAAAGGTCATGGTGCTGCCCCCGCTGGGAAGGTTCCGTTCGATTTCTAAGCGAACCTGCTCGGGAGAAAGCCCCATCTTCTTCAAGATCGCCAGCGCGATTCCATCCGTTTCTCGTAAAATCGCCAGGGCCAGATGTTCCGTACCCAGATAATCATTTTGATGGCGCTCCGCTTCTTCCCGTGCCAGGATGATGATCTTTCGCCCCTTATCTGTAAATCGTTCGAACATCGGACCTCCTCAACCTTATGCTACCCCGAAATGGGTACTTCCGAGGCACCCAAGTCGGCACGACAGGATGTTGTTTTCACTACATAAAGAGCGGGTAACTTTTTAACGATACCCGCTCTATTTTATTATCCTTTTGAACGCGAATTGAAAGCGAAATCGTTTGATTTTATTGTAACCATTGGCCAATCTATTGTCAAGATATTTCTCCCGATGCCCGGCACTGCTTCGCAGGGCGGCAAACGACAGACCAAGCAAGAAAAGTGCATGGACAGTCGAATCAATGGTTCTGGTGGCTTTAAACTACTTTAAACTAAATAACCGGATGTAGATCTTTAGAACGGGCAGCCCGAATGGTATCGAATTGAGAGGCATGGATCACACGGCCCTGCCATTGGAACTCCGCCAGATCAAAACCTATCTGAAGAGCGAGTTTTTCCAATTCCAAGGCCAGTTCAAGGTCTTTTTTGCCCTCGAGGTGTCGATGTTCATACATCCTATCCCAGCAAAGCAGAATCGTTTCCCCCAAACAACCGAACACTTCATCCTCGTGAAGAAGCCCGAAATCGAAGGAGCATTGCATGCCGGAAAGATGTCCAACTCCGCCTTCCACCACCACAATATCGGGCCGCTGTTCCATGAGATCCAGAGGGGTGCTGGTCGGGCGACTGTCATCGATAATCAGAGTCCCAGCAGGGAGGTCGGCCGGGCTCAAAACGGCCGAAATGGCATTGGTCGCAGCCACAATGAGATCGGCCTTCTGCGATAGAGAGAGTCCTTTGGAAAGAAGAATCGGGGCTTTAACCTGTTTCGAAAGCTCTTCCCCAAGCTCATTGAGTACCTTGACCCGCCGATCCACAAGGATCAGTTTTCCGACCCTCTCTGCCAACAGTTTGCTCACCAATGATCCGACCAGCCCCGCGGCTCCCACAACAGCCACGGTGCAGTCTTTCAATTCTAATCCCGCCCTCCGGGCCAAAGACTCCGCCGCCTGCCTGAGCAAAACGGAGGTGTAGATGCTTCCACTCGTAATAAGGGCCTTGATTCCGTCCAAGGCTTCCCACTTTGCACGCATAACGGATGCAGATAATGCTCCCAGTCCGATTACTTTAGGTTCCAGTTTCTCACCCAGCCGGACCGATTGAACGATCCGTCTTCGGGCTTTGTTGAGATCCTTGAACATCTGCTCGGCCGTCAACGGACAAAAAAGGACGCGACCCTTCATCGGCCGCCCCTCCCGGGTTTTTATACCCGAGATAGACGGGCCCAGCACCGGCCAAAGGTGACGGGAAAAGGCTTCAATAAGCCAGACCGGAACATACCGAAGAAGTGGATATTTTCGACAGACATCGGAAGCGTAACGGGGATGGACGACGAAGACAAAATCCACTGATTCGACGATGAGTTGCACAATCGATCGGGGCATCAAGTGGAGAATCAGATCTCGGAATGTGCTGATCAGAGTTTGCATGCTGTTTTGACCCAGGTGAATCGCATACTTATTAGTTAAGTGTACTTTTTAGTTAAGTGTACTTTGCCTCTCCCCAATGTCAACCTCTCTGATCACCGGGTTTCTTTCTACTCAAATGACCTTCTTTATGATATTATTAATACTTACTATTGATGCTCTAAAGTTTGTTTTCGTTCTTCCGGAATTATAAAGGAAAATCATGGAAACGAAAACGATCATCCTATTTGTAACTGCCGCCTTAAATCTCACCCTCTCCCTAATCGTGTACAGTCGAGGCGGGAAGAACCCCATCACGCGCTCCTACGCCGCCGCTGTGCTTTCGGTGGCCGCATGGGCGTTTGGCCATGGGATGTTCACGCTTGAAAACAACCCATCTTCTCTCTTTTGGTTTTACTTTACCTACGTTGCCGGAGCCTTCATCGCGACCTTCTTTTTTCAATTTGCAAGAATATTTCCCAATCCGATTGTCTCCCCTTTACCGTTTCTGCCGGCCAAGGTATTGAGCATCGGCTTCCCGGTTCTGGTCTCGGCAGGCTTGTTTTTGCCGAACATCCTGATCCAATCCTTGACACAGTTGGGTCATCAGAGGCAGGTTGTCTTTATCAAGTCCAGCTACCTTTTCTACACCATCGGCTTCTCTCTCCTGATGGGATTGGGCTTCCTCCATCTCCTGACCCGATATCGTGAGTCTTCAGGACGACAGAGGATGCAGATCCGTTACGTGGTGGCCGGAACCGGCATCGCGGCGGTGTTCGGAAGCTACTTCAATCTATGGCTTCCCTGGATGGGGGACACGAGTCTGATGTGGCTGGGTCCCCATTTTTCCCTGTTCATGATCGGCTTCATTTCCTACGCAATCATCAAACATCGCTTGATGGACATCCGCCTCATCCTAAGCCGCACAATCGTGTATTCCCTGCTTTTGGTCAGCACCTTGGTGCTCTACACAATGCTGATCCTTCTCGCTCAGCGGTTCTTTCAAGACAAAACGGGCTATATGACCAGCCTCGTGATCGGTTCTCTCTTGATCGCGTTGGGTTTCGAACCCCTGAAAAAACTATTTCAGAGAGCCACCGAAAAGATCTTTTTCAGAGGAGAACTGGATCCACAGCGCCTGTTGGGTGAGTTGAGCGAGACCTTCAGCATGGTGAAAGATCTGGACAGCCTTCTTAAAAGCATCGCGCAGCAGCTGTACGATGCATTCCGCACCGATCACGCCATTTTGGCG
The DNA here is from genome assembly GCA_016194285.1 of Nitrospirota bacterium. Classification (GTDB taxonomy): domain Bacteria; phylum Nitrospirota; class Nitrospiria; order JACQBZ01; family JACQBZ01; genus JACQBZ01. The sequence goes on from JACQBZ010000013.1 coordinate 15,911, forward strand.
GTCCTGACGGAGTCGGAGGAACTGTCGGTCGGCACCGACCGAGAGGGTGCCGTTCAACCGATTCCTTTTTATAGGAACCATCCCCTGATCCAGTATTATGCCTCCATTTCGCCGATGCATTATCTGAAGATGCCGACAAAACGGGAAATCCTCCTTCAAGAAGAGTTGATCGAAACGGCTCAGCCGACCGCGTCGCTCGATGAAGGAACACGCACGAATCTGCTCTCGGCGATGAAAGATCTTCACATCGCCAATGCCGTGCCCATCTTTACCAAGGACCAATTAAGCGGACTGATCCTTCTGGGCCACAAACGATCGGGGGACAGCTTCTTCCTGGCCGATCTGAAACTGTTGGAGATCATTGCACGGCAGGCCGGTGTGGCGATCGAGAACGCCCGCCTGTATAAAACCCTTCAGCAACAGATGGAGGAACTGAAAGGGAGTCAGACCCAGCAATTGATCCAATCGGCCAAGCTGGCCTCCATCGGGGAGTTGGCCACCAACGTGGCGCACGAGATCAACAACCCCCTCACCAGCATCTTGGGCTTTACCACCCTCATGCTCGATGATATGGAAGACCACCATCCTCATAAGAAGGATTTGAAAATCATACAAAGCGAAGCGATGCGTTCGCGGGACATTGTTAGAAATTTACTGGATTTTGCCCGGAAGCGGGGAATCAAGAAGGAGCTGATCGACATCAATCAACTGATTCAGAAGACATTGAACCTGCTTCGCCACCAAGCCGAGATTTCCAATATCGTTTTGAAAGAGGAGTATGCACCCGACCTGCCTACGCTCATCGTAGACGGAGACCAAATGAAACAGGTCTTTATCAATCTTCTGAAAAACGCCTTCGATGCCATGCCGAAAGGCGGAACGCTCACCGTGACGACCTTGGCTCACAATTTCGACGGCTCATCCACTCAAACGGGGCTCGGCGAGGATGAACCCCTCTTTTCCCGGAAGATGATCGAAATTCGATTCCAGGATACGGGTGAAGGCATTGACAAAGAGCATATCCCGAAGATTTTTGATCCTTTTTTCACGACGAAAGAAGGAATGGGAACCGGTTTGGGATTGGCGGTGAGCTATGGAATCATCGAACGCCACGGAGGCCGGATCGAGGTTTTCAGCGAGGCGGGTGCAGGGGCGACGTTTGTCATCAAGCTTCCCGTTAAAGAAGAGGCCGTTCTTCACCATTAGGAAACATGTTAGAGCGATGCCGCAAGAAAAAGTTCTGGTCGTAGACGACGAACCGACGATCGTGGAGCTCTGTACCCGTTTCTTGAATAAAGAAGGGTACACCGTTAAAACCGCTTCGAACGGGCTGCAGGCGCTTCAGCTCTTCCAAGAGGAACCGTTTGATCTCCTGTTGACGGACATCCGGATGCGTGGAATGAGCGGCCTGGAGCTGATCGATGCCGCCAAGAAGCACGATCAGGGGATCGCGATTGTCGTGATCACCGGCCATGGCACCGTGAACATGGCGATCGAGTCGCTCAGGCTCGGCACGCTGGGCTTTGTCATTAAACCGTTCACGATGGAGGAGCTGCTCACCGCCGTTCGCCACGCCACGGAAAAGAATCGGCTCGTCAAAGAGAACATCCGCCTCCGATCCCTGATGCCCCTCTTTGAGATCAACCGACGGCTGGTGACCACCGACCTGGATCATCTTTTTAAAGAAATCGCGCAGAGTGCCCGTCTTGAAACGAAGGCCGATCGCGCCTCGCTCATGTTGTTTGACGAAACCCGCCAGGAACTGGAGGTGAAAGCTCATTCCGGTTTTTCCGTGGTTATTCCCTCCAAGATGACGAAAAAACTCGGCCAGGGCGTGGCCGGTGTGGTCGCCCAAACAAGAAAACCGCTCATCATCCAGGGAGGCGTTCAGCAAAATCCAACTCTGGCGAACGTCCTTGAAGACGCCGAGATTCTCTCCTCGGTTTCGGTCCCGTTTATCGGGAAGGGTTATACGAAGATTTCATCCCTCACCCGTCCACCCGTGACCCACGAGCGGTTGATCGGGGTGCTGAACATCTCAAAAAGCAGCCCCGGCGCCGCGCCGTTTACCGAAAGCGATCTGGAACTGGTCACGCTCCTGGCCGGTCAGGCCTCGGCCGCGATCGAGAACGCCCAGCTTTATCAGGAGCTCCATCAAAGCTATGTCAAGACGATCCGATCGCTCGTGGCCACCATCGAGTTGAAAGACAGTTACACCTCGGGCCATTCCGAAAATGTTTCAAGGTATGGCGCGGCCCTGGTTCAGGAAATGGGGTTATCGGCGAGCGAGATCGACGAGATCGAGATCGGGGGCATTCTGCACGACATCGGCAAGATCGGAAGCAGCGAGGATATCCTCTTGAAAAAAGATCGCCTGACCAAAGAGGAGTTTGAGATCATAAAGGCTCATCCCGCCAATGCGGTCAAGATTCTAAACCCGGTGGGTCTCTCCGAGAATATCCTCAAGATTGTTCTCCACCATCATGAACAATGCAACGGGAAAGGTTATCCCATTGGGTTAACGCGCGAGCAGATCTCCTTAGGGGCGCGGATCCTGATGGTCGCGGATACGATCGATGCCATGACCTCCGATCGACCTTACCGAAAGGCCCAGCCGATCTCAAAGCTCCTCAGCGAGCTAAAAAAATATTCCGGCCAGCAGTTCGACTCGGACGTGGTCAGCGCCTTTGAGCGTCTCTTGCAAAAAGTCGGACCGGATTTTTTCCGTCATCAATAATCTTCCGCCGTTGAGGAAAGCCGCTTTTCGAAACGATCCAATAGGCGCAGGATCACCTCGATTCCGGCCAGGTTCACCCCCAGATCTCGCGTGAATGAACAGATCATCCGGATCCGCCGAAGATCGCGATCACTGTACAGGACGGTTTTGCGACCGTCCTCCAGAACACCCTCTTCATGACGGATCAGTCCCCGCCTTTCATAAATCCAGAGCGTCTGCGGCCGCAATCGATAGACCTCACAGACGGTCGAGATCGTCACGTACCGTTGAACCGTTCGGTGTCTTCTCCTTCGCGTTTTCGGCATCGCTCACTCCAGCCGGTCCCGGATTTTTTTGTCGTCTCCGCGTTCGACCCTCAACCGGCGCAGCTCATTGAAGAGTTCCCGCTCCTTGGCGCTCATCCGATCCGGAACCATGATCCGTATCTTGTAATATAAATCGCCCGTCCCCTGTCCTTGCGGCTTACCCAGTCCTTTGCCCTTCAAACGAAGACGCTGATCCGATTGACTGCCCGGCGGAACTTTCAAAAGGACTTTTTGATCCAATGTCGGAACGTTGATCGGGGCTCCCAACGCCGCTTCATCCGCCCAGACAGGCAGGTCCGCCTCCAGATCGTACCCGTTGAGACGGAACAGGCGATGGGGAAGAACCTTGATCACCAGGTACAGATCGCCAGCCGAGGCGCCCTGGACTCCTTTATCCCCTATACCGGCGAGTCGGATTTTCGATCCTTCCTTGATGCCCTTGGGAATTTTAACCTGGACCTCCCGTTGTGTCCGGATCTGCCCCCGGCCCCCGCAGGTTCCGCACGGCTGCGCCGAGGTCACGACCTGCCTCCTCCCCTGGCTGTAAGAAGAGGTCATAATCATCCCTTGGCCCTGGCATGTCGGGCAGGTTTCGGCCACGGAGAGACGCAACAACTTACGGGCACCCTGATGGAGGTCTTCCAAGGACAGTTCGATTTCCGATTGGAGATCCGCGCCCGGATGGGGACCGGCGGCGAACGGACCGGGTCCGAAGCCGGACATCCGATCCCCGAAAAACGTCGAGAAGAAATCTCCGAGGTCGAAACTCTCGGGCGACCACTCAAAACCAGGACGCGCGTATTGTCGCGCGTACTCTCGGTCTCTTTGAATCTGCTCCCAATTCGAGCCGAGATCGTCATACTTCCGGCGCTTTTCGGGATCACTTAACACTTCATAGGCCTCATTGATCTCTTTGAAGCGCTCCTCGGCCGACTTGTTTCCCGGGTTCAGATCCGGATGAAACTCCCGGGCCAACTTCCGGTAGGCTTTCTTGATCTCGGACTCGGAGGCGTTCTTGGCGACCCCCAGGATTTTATAGTAGTCTTTGTAGTCCATCGAATCCGTTCAGCGAGCCCAAATCCCCGCCTGGGAGGACGGGGTTAGCGAGCGAATTTAAATAGAAACTTTTCCACCCGGATCGAAGAATCCCCGGCTGGAAGGCCGGGGTTCTTCAATGATTCGCGGATGACTTGCGGATTATCTGAGACTCAACATATAATTCGTCAGATCGTCCAGCTCCGACACCGTCAATGAAAAGGCCGGCATGATCGATCCCGGCGAGACCCCCTGGGGATCCTTGAAATGACGGATCAGCCAATTTCGATCCCGGCCTTTCCCCTCATAGGAAAGGTCCGGCCCGACGGCCCCCCCGGATCCGTGAATGCGGTGACAGCCGTTGCATTGCAGTTTGGCGTACAGCTCCTGACCTCTCACCACCGACGGCTCCGTGGTCGGAACGGAATAGATCTCCTTCAGCGAAACGGCCATCAGGCCGAACACCCCGACCAGAAAAAAAATGCCGATGAGGATCGCCGTCGGCCGACGGACCGGATGGCGCGCCGGATTACGATCGATGAACGGCAGAAACATCAGGACCGCATAAAAAACCGCAGGCAGAATCCAGGTGGCCAGGGGCTCAAGCGGACCGTGAACGTATTTGAGCCCCTGATAGTAGAACAAAAAGTACCATTCCGGAATCGGCTTAAAGCTCGTGTCGGACGGATTGGCTTTGTCGGCCAGGGGAAAAGGCAGGCCGATCGCCAGCCCCACCACGATCAGGAAGACGACGCCCATCACGACGGCATCCATGAAGACCTGCCTCGGATAGAACGGCTCGCTCGCGATCCGGCGTCTCCGTTCCGCCCGAACGGCCCCGCTCTTCCCAACGGTCCTTCGTTCTTCAAACAAACCGGCCGGACCGACCCGCCTCAAAATAAACAGGTGGAGCGCGATCAGGCCGAGCGTCATGAGGGGCAAGAACAGAATGTGCAGGGCAAAAAAACGGGTCAGGGTCAGGGCGCCCAGATGATCCCCGCCCCGGATGATCCGAACCAGGGCATCGCCGATCCCCGGAACCGTGCCGACCATATTGATCCCGATCTGCGTCGCCCAGTACGCCTTCTGATCCCACGGCAGGAGATAACCGCTGAAGGCAAAAGCAAGCGTCAGAAGAAACAACGCCACCCCGACCATCCACATCACTTCCCGCGGCGGCTTGTAGGCTCCGTACAGGTAGACCTGCAGCATGTGCAGCCCGATGGCCACGACCATGGCGCTGGCCCCCCAATGATGGAGCCCTCTCACAAAAGCGCCGAAGGTCACCGACGACATGATGAACTGAACGCTGTCATAGGCATGATCCGGCGTCGGCGCATAATAAATCGCAAGGAACATCCCGGTCAGGAGTTGAAGCAAAAAAAGAAACAGGGTGGCGCTGCCGAAGACGTACACCCAGCTTGTGCCGCCGGGAATCGGCTCGTTCAGAAGCATTTCCTCGATGGGCCGGAGCCGCAACCGCTGGTCCAGCCATTGATAGACCGCTTGAATCATCGTCATAACTCGATTTGTCGTGGGGTTCCGGCCCTAAACTCTTTATAAATGACGAACAGGCGGCCGTTGTCCACTTTGACGGGCAGGCGATCCAATGGACGAGGGGCCGGCCCGGCCAGGACCTTTCCGTTGATATTGTAGATGCTTCCGTGGCAGGGACACTTGAAGGTGAGATCGGCGGAATCCCAGTGATAGCCGCATCCCAGGTGGGTGCAAAGGGGGGAGAAGACCGTGACCGCCCCATCGGGCTGCCGGACCGCCCAGACGGATTTCGTTGCGGTGGTCTTCAACCAGCCGTCATTGAGCGTCACGACATAGGAGAGTTCCCGGGGAATCCCAACCGTCAACTCGTCCGGGCTGCCGGTCTCGGCCCAATCCTGCGGATGCCGACGGAAGGCCGGCGAAATAACATAGCCGACCAGCGGGATCGAAAGGATCAATCCGATCAAACCCATGATGAATCCCGTCATGCGAACGAGAAATGTCCGACGTTCCATCCCGCTAATCTCACAATGATCGAATGGGAAGTAGTGTAACGTCTCGTCCGCCGGAAATCAAGAACGACTGAAGAAGATTTACGAAAACGGGTCTAAAAAACGGCGGTGATCTCTTCCGCAATCCGGTCCCAAAGACAAAGCCCCTTGGAAGAGAGCCGGACGCGCGGAGGATTCAGGACGATCAACTCGTCCAGGCTCCATTGTTCGAACGTCTGTTGGAGGCGGCCGGAATCGGTCCGAGGATACCGATTCCGGATCTCATCGAAACAGATCCCTTCTGTTTTTCTCAGTCCGAAAATCAACGCTTCCCGGAACGCCAGGTCCGGGCCGATCGACTCGGATTCCTCGATCGCCTCACCGCCTTTCTCAATGTCCCGAATGTAGGCGTCGATATCTTCCATTTTGGAAAAACGCCGCCCCCCCACGTATGAATGGGCGCCGGGGCCGAGACCGAGATACTCCTGCTGACTCCAGTAGCCCAGATTATGGCGACAGGCATAAACGGGCCGGGCGTAGTTCGACACCTCATACCGCAGGTATCCCGCGCCGGCCAGCTTGGCCCGGGTCCATTCGTCGAACCGTATCTGTCGCTCTTCGTCCGGCAACATCAGAAGACCGTGGTCATAATCTGCACCGAACCGCGTCCCCTCCTCGATCGTCAGGGCATAGGCCGAAAGGTGTTCCGGCCCGAGGCCGATCGCCTCATCCAGCGTCCGATTCCAATCCTCAAGACGCTGGTCCGGAAGTGAATACATAAAATCAAGATTCACATTCTCAAATCCGGCCTCCCGCGCCCTCCCGTAAGCCTTCCTCGCGACCCGCGAGTTGTGTGCGCGCCCGAGCCACGCCAGCTCATCGTCCTGAAAGGACTGCACCCCGATGCTCAGCCGGTTGATCCCCCCTTTTCTCAAGGCCGTTAATTTTTCACGGTCGACCGTGCCGGGATTGGCCTCCATCGTGATTTCGATGTCGTCCGCAAAATGAAAATGACGGCGGCCGCAGTCCAAGACCTCCAGAACCTGGTCGGCCGTAAAAATGGACGGCGTCCCTCCCCCCATGTAGAGGCTGATGAGGCGGCGTCCCCGGACCTCGGGCCGGCCGCCGTACCGCGCGATCTCCATTTTTAAGGCCGAGAGAAAGCGAAGGCTCTGCGGCTTGTCGTACCGGACCGAGTTGAAGGCGCAATAGTGGCACTTGCTCCAGCAGTATGGAAAATGGAGATAGAGGGATAGGGAAACGTTCATGAAGGAAGTATACAACAACCGGACGGGTCAATCAAAAAAGATTTCGGCTTCCGGGACCTTCACACTGTCTTAGTTGTGGGACGGACGCGTCCGCGGCGAGACGTTGAATTGCGCGATGATCGCTTTTAGCTCCTCCCCGGTGATGGTTTCTTTTTCCAGCAGCACCGAGGCCGCGTGGCGCAGGAGGTTCTGCTGCTCCGTCAGAATCTTCCGGACCCGGGCGTATTGCTCATCGATAATCCGGCGGATCTCGCAATCGATCTCCCGCGATGTCGCCTCGCTGTAATCCCCCGGCATCGAGGGCTGCCCTGTTTGGAGAAAGAGCGGCTGACGTTCCAGGTCGAAGGTCACCTGGCCCATTTTTTCGCTCATGCCGTAAGTCTTGACCATGCTCTTGGCGATCTGGGTGGCCTTGAGCAGATCATCCTGGGCGCCGGTCGAGACTTCATGATAGACGACCTCTTCGGCGATCCGGCCGCCCAGCAGCATCGCGATCTTGTTCTCCAGCTCCGATTTCGTCATCAGATAGCGCTCCTCCGTGGGCAGCTGAAGCGTGTATCCCAGTGCGGCGATCCCGCGCGGGATGATTGAGACCTTCTGGACCGAATCCGTCCCCGGGATCGAGAGCGTCACCAGGGCATGCCCGACTTCGTGATGCGCGACCCGCTCGCGTTCGGCTTTATTGAGGACCCGGTTCTTTTTCTCCAGCCCGGCGATCACCCGCTCCACCGCCTCCTGAAGCTCGGGAAGACCGACCTTGTCTTTCGATCGCCTCACCGCCAACAGCGCCGCCTCATTGACGATGTTGGCCAGATCGGCCCCCACAAATCCGGGCGTCATGGACGCAATCACTTCCAGGTCGGCAGCAGATTCCAGCGGGACGCTCCGCGCATGGATCTTTAGGATCGCCA
>JACQBZ010000016.1 GCA_016194285.1 Nitrospirota bacterium
CCAATTCGGCCAACGAGTTCAGGAGGGTCTGTCTTTCAATTTCAAGGTCGATCCGCTCCTGGTCGATAGACGCATCGAGGCCCATGGGAATGGGAGCGGCGGCCTTATTCCATAGAGGATAAGCCAGGACGACGACGGCGGCGATGAGGATCAGGCCGGCTGTGATGGTGAATACAAGCATGGACGGGGTTCCGGATCAGTCTTCCCGGGAATGCAACTCCTCTTCGATGCGTTTTCGGAGGCGATCATCGATCGGCGGCAGGTCATCCTGTTTTGCAGCGGCGGTTTGTGCAACCCATCGGGACACGGTTCGGTAGAGAAGGATCCCGCCTCCGGCCAACAGGACAAAGGGGCCGGCCCACAGGATCCAGTTCATTCCGCTTTTCTGCGGCGTCAAGAGAATATAATCCCCGTAGCGGCTCAAGAAATAGGCCCGGATCTGATCGGGTGATTCGCCTTTGAGCAGTCTTTCCCGGATGAGATCGCGCATCTGCTGCGCCAATTCCGCCTGGGATTCCCAGATGGATTCGTTTTGGCAGATGGTGCAGCGAAGCGTCTTGGCGATCTCGCGAACTTGCAGATCGATCTGTTGTTCTTCGACCGTCGCCCCCAAGACGGTGGGCGTAAGGCTCGAAAGCAAGAGACTCAAGGGAAGAATGGCGATGATCAGGTCTTTCTTCATGAACGGGAGATGGAACGTCCCTCCAGAAGCGGCTGAAGGATATCGTCGGTCAAATGGGTGTAGGCCGGACCCACGAGAGGGCCAACATATTTGTAGCGAATGATGCCTTGTCGGTCGATCACAAAGGTCTCCGGGACACCATAGACGCCGTAGTCGATCGCGATCGTCCCCTTCAGGTCTCGGACGTGATCGAAGTTGCTGCCGTACACCTGCAGGTATTTCTGGGCATCCTCCAGGCGATCCTGATAATTAATTCCCAGCATCACAAAATCCGGATGCGGACTGAATCGTCGGTTGAGGGCCATCAAGTTTTCATTTTCCGTGCGGCATTCCAGGCACCAAGAGGCCCAGAAGTTAATCAGGACCACCTTGCCCTGAAAGCGGCTCATCGACAGCATTTCCCCGTTGCGGACCTCCGGGCCGGAAAACATCGCCGCTTGCGTGCCGATCAGGACGGTCGGAATGGCCCGGGGGTCGCCCCAAAGTCCCCGGTAGAAAAGGGCCAGGAGTCCCGCAACCGCAATGACCAGAATAAAATGCCAGATTTTCATCCGGAGGCCTTTGTCCTGGGCCTGAAAATGTTGAGGATGACGCCCAATCCCATGATGCCGCCCCCGATCCAGACGAGCAGAACGAGCGGGTTGATGAGCGCCCGGACCGTTACATTATCCGATCTGACCTCGGGCATCGTCAGAAAGATATGTCCCAGATGGACGGTGTAGAGGGCGGCTTCCGTCGTTGGAGTCTGGGATTCGGTATAAATTCGCTTCTGTGGTTTTAGGACCGTAAGCAGGCGGTCGCCCTTCGACACCTCGAAGAGGCCTTCTTCTGCCGTCCAGTTGGCCCCCGAGACTTCATGCAGCCCGACCATCTTGATCGTGTAGTTTTTTAACTGGATGGCGTCGCCGATTCGCATCGGAACCACCTTTTCAATCTGGTAGATCGTGGAGGCGATGATGCCGACCACCATGACCAGTACGCCGATATGGGTAATGAGGCCGGCGGAACGTCTCTGATTATTCGTGAAGGCCTGATAAAAGCCGATTAGGTAATTGATCTCATGGCGCCGGGCCCAGAGGGCCGAGATTTTTGCAAAGTCCACGAAAATGGTCGTCGCGACAAAGGAGACGACCAGGGCGCCGGCCATCCCGAAGACCGTTCGGATTCCAATCAACCATGCGGCGGCGGTCGTTACGACGGCCAGGATGATCGGGAGCAGAAAGTTCTTTTTGAGGTTGTCCAACGAGGCCTTGCGCCAGGCGATGGCGGGTCCGATCCCCATCATCAGCAACAGGCCCAATGCCACCGGCATAAAGACGGCGTTGTAATAGGGGGGGCCGACGCTGACCTTCGCCGTTTTGAGTGTCTCGACCAGAAGCGGGTAGAGGGTTCCCAAAAAAACCGTCGCCGCGGCGACGAGGAAGAAAAGGTTGTTAAACAGAAAGATGGACTCTTTGGAAACGATCGAATCCATCTCGATCTGGCTCCGGAGCTTGCCCGATCGGACCATGAGGGTTCCGAAACCCAACGACAGCATGACGGCCAGAAAGACGAGGATGTACAACCCTCGTCCCGGATCGGTCGCAAAGCTATGAACCGAAGAGAGGACACCGCTCCGGACCAGAAACGTACCGATCAGTGAGAGCGAAAAGGTCACAATGATGAGAAACAGGTTCCAGACCTTGAACATCTTTCTTTTTTCTTGGACCATCACGGAGTGAAGGAAGGCGGTGCCGACCAGCCAGGGCATGAAGGAAGCATTCTCGACCGGATCCCAGCCCCAGTAACCGCCCCAGCCAAGCTCGTAATAGGCCCAATACCCGCCCATGAGGATGCCCGTCGTCAGGGCTATCCAGGCAAAGAGCGTCCAACGTTGCGTTACTTTAATCCATTCCTCGCCCAGCCGCCCGGAGAAGAGAGCGGCCATGGCAAAAGCGAAGGGGATCGAAAAGCCGACATACCCGAGGTAGAGCATCGGCGGGTGAACGACCATCGCGGGATCCTGAAGGAGTGGATTGAGATCCCGCCCATCCGGTGGGACCGGATATAGACGTTCAAAAGGATTGGACAGAAAAACGATCATGGCCAGGAATCCGAACATGATCAAAGATTGGATCGACAAAAGATAGGGCATGATGACGGGTTGGGTTCTCCAATGCAGCCAGACCACAAGGGTGCTGTAGGCCGTCAGGATCCAGACCCAGAGCATCAGGGAGCCTTCATGGCCTCCCCACAGTCCGGCCACTTTGTAGAAGACCGGGAGTTTACTGTTGGAGGTGGCCATTACGTATTTTACGGAGTAATCGTTTGTCAGAAAGGAATAGATTAACGACGCCATCCCGATCGATACGAGGAAGAAATTGAGCGTCACGGCCTGGCGGGCGATCCGAACCAAGTCGGGACGGCCGGTTTTCAATCCCACGATCGGGCTGACCATGGCCAGGACCGAAAGAACCAACGCAAGAACGACGGAGAAATGACCGATTTCAATAAACATCCAATTTTCTTTCGCGTGGATCTTTTATTGTTGTAAGGTTTTCAGAAGATCCTTTTTGGGAAGCTGCACTCCGGCTCGTTTCATCTCAATGGGCATGTAATCCTCGGAGTGTTTGGCCATGATCAGGTTGGAGTGAAACTGTTTTTGAGAATCCCAGTATCCTTCGACGACCGCCCCCTTGCCTTCTTTGAATAGATCGGGGGGAATTCCCTCAAACTCTACGGGGATCGTGGCCGCCCCGTCCGTTAATGTGAAATTCAGTTTCAGTGTATTGGGGACGACCTGAACGCTTCCTTTGACGACCATCCCTCCCACCCGGATCTTCTTGCCGTAGTAGGCCGGTGAAAACGAAACCACTTCCGAAGGCGTGAAAAAGTACACTAAATTTTGTCCGAACTGGCCTAATCCGAGATAGATCAACCCTCCTGCGATCACGATCAGGCTGACGATCAGACCGTATTTTTTGCCCTTACTCAAATTCACCGACCTCGGGTTCGTACAGCTTGGACTGCTTGATTTCATTATACAACAATCGAACTCGTCGTTCCATCATAAAAAGAAACAGGGCCAGCGGGATCATGACGAGATAAGCCGCGATAATAAATCCATAATTCGGAATCAGATGGATGTCCTGAGCCACAAATCGTTTCGCTGCATCATCCCACACTCCGACCACGACCAGGGTCTTGATTTCCCGAAGATTGTCCGGGTCGTTTCCTTGATAGACGACCGGGATTCGCTGTCCGTTCTCCATGAGGGAAAACAGCATTTGGGAGGTGGCGGGATCCTTCCGAAGACTTCCGGCCTCCACCATTCCCAGCATACGAACGGGTCCGTCGGAATGATCTTTCAAGACCTGCTCCGGGGTCAGTGGTCGCACGTCACGGTTATAGCGTTGTGTGCCGACAGCGACAATCCAGAGACCGACAAAAATCAATCCTCCCCAGCGGATATAAAATCCCTTCATCGTCCCGCGCTCACAAATGAACCTCTCCCAGCAGTCGCCCCTTTTTGGCCTCCAGGAGTTGCTGCAGGTAGAGCATCTGGGTGCGGACTCCCACCATATACGTGAACAGCAGGTAAAAGCCCACCGACATGAAGATGAGCGGATAGAGCATGACGCCGGCGATCGCGACCCCGCGTTGTGAGATCGAAAGCGGCTGGTGCAGCGTGCGCCACCACTCCACCGAGAAATGAACGATGGGAAGATCGACGGCACCAACAATCGCCAGGATGGCGGCGTAGCGCGCCTCCCGCTCTTTGTCTTCAATGAACGTTCGGAGCATGAGATAACCGATCAGGATTAATAATAGAATGGTGAAGGAAACCAGGCGGGCGTCCCAAGTCCACCAAGTGTTCCAAGTGGGTTTGCCCCAGATCGAGCCGGTAAACAGCGCCCCGGACGTAAAAAAGACGCCGATGCCCGCGGTGGCATGGGCCAGGTTGTCAATGATCGGGTCCCGCTTCCAGAGATACCACAGGCTGGCCACCGTCAAGACGCCGTAGGCCGTCATCGAGGTGCTGGCGAAAGGCACGTGGACGTACATGATCCGGACCACCTCGCCCTGATAGGAATCGGGTGGCGAGGCCACCAAGCCAAAATAAAGGCCGATCGCGATGCAGATGGCTCCGGACGCTCCAAACCAACCTTCGTATTTTCGGATCCAGCGAATCATATTTTTATAGGGGCTTGCGTCGCCCCCTCCCCTGGCGGAGCCAGAGGGAGCCTCCCCCTCTCGCTCGCCTTGCTCGCTGGGTATCGAGCTCAATGGTCCAAGATAAATTCAAACACCCAGAAAGAGACGATTGTAAAGATGACATCAAAAATGATCAGCAGCTCGATCCACGGCCGGTAGAGCATGACCGATTCTCCCTGCAGAACGCCACCCGTGGCTTCCACCGCCCCGATGATGACCGGAACGATCAACGGTAGAAGCAGGATCGGAAGCATCACTTCCCGGGCGCGGATCTGGACCGTCATCCACCTCGACAACCAGCATAAACAGAAGATTGCTGACCAGCTTTCCCAGATAGATCGCCCCGCGTGGAATCGGGTTCATCTGGAGGTTTTCGAGGCAGTCGTTCTGCAGCTCGGCCGTGAAGGATTTGCCGAGGCCGATGATCCCCGTGAAGATAAAGGCCACCCACATGATCCCCGGCATCAGTTCCTGGGCCGTTTTCTGGTCCATGGAAAAGCTGAAACTGAAGATGAGAATGACGATGAGCGCGAAGAAGAACATGGAGGAGATGTTCTCCCGGCTTCGCATCTCGCTGATCAGATCTTTCCAGGCAAGCCATCGGATCACGTTAAAAAAGTTCATGAGCGGCGACCAGATCCTTCACGGCGATTTCACGCAGCACTCCCTGATACAGCACCCCGGCCTTCCCGGCCACCTCGGCGGACTGAACGCGGTTGTGGGAGGTCATGAGGACCGCGGCCCCCTGCTCGGTGCTCTCCCGAATAAAGTGGTTCATCATTGTCATGCCCCGCTCATCCAGAGAAGAGTAAGGCTCGTCCATCAGAAGCACTTTGGGACGGATCAGCATCGCCTTGGCGATCGAGAGCCGCTTTTTCATTCCTTCGGAATAGTAACGGATCTTGAAATCCGCGAAGGCTCCAATCCCGACCCGATCCAACACAAGCTTGATCTCACGAGCGGTCGGGGACAGTCCGCGAAGCGCCACGGCGAAGCGGATGTTTTCCACGGCGTCCAGCTCGCTGTACAGATACGATCCGTGAGCGATCATCAGAAGAATGCCACGGACCTGATTCCGATCCCGGATTCCGTCATAGCCCATCATCTCAAACCGGCCCGAGGACGGTTTCTGGAGCGTTGCCAGAACCTTTAACAGCGTGGTCTTGCCGGCGCCGTTCGGGCCAAACAACGCGTAGCATTCCCCCGGAGGCACCTCAAACGAAACGTTTTTCAGAACCTGGTAATGACGATACGATTTACTGAGTTGTATCCCTCGGATCGCGGACATGCTTGGATTCGTCCCGTCGGCGTAAGTAAAACAAACAAGAGTACTTCAATTGCGGCGGATTTGTCAATGACGGTGCCGTTCTATTCGGATGAGAAGGCCGGGAGGCGTCTGCTCCGATTCATCGACGCAGTTCGTTCAGGGTTTCGAGGGTCCAGATCTTCCCGGTTTCCCAAATCAGGCCCGGATACCGGGAGACCACGAGTCTGAATAGATCGACCTTCAGCATCGGATATTCTTGATCCACACGGGAAAGGATCCGCAGGGGGAGATCCGGATGTTTTTCAGAGAGGTAACTCATCAACTCGATCTTCAAACGGGGCTGCTGTTCGATCCGGCCCCAAAAAAGATCCGCCGGACTCGTCTTTCCCGAGACGATTTCCGATTTCCGGCTGATCAGGTCCTGCTGGAAGGCCAGGTAGGTCGAGGGGGAATGTTTGAGGGTGTAGTCGGCGGCTTCCGAGTAGAGCAGTGGATATTGGATGTTGAGCAAGTTGTAGACGTCGGCGTACAATCGAGGATACTGTCGCGCGACCAGGTGTGTGACATCGTTGGGAAGGGTCGGGTA
>JACQBZ010000017.1 GCA_016194285.1 Nitrospirota bacterium
CAGCCAAAGTTTTGTTCTTGAACTCGTGGTCACAAAGCCAAACCAAGGGCCATTTCTGCCGGCTCCGGCAGAAAAATGGACCTCTTCGAAAAGTGCCGTTTCATTCTTCCTTCTTCCAAACCCATGGCGATCGCCGTCGGCATTACTGTCAATAAGAGGAGGGGATTCCGTACAGCGAAGTTCAACGCAACCTGCGGCCCCGTCTCGGATGCCTGAGATGCGATTCGGATCTGAGAAAATTCAAAGAACCCCTTATTTCCCCCTGCGCAAAGTCTGTAACCCTACGAATTGAAAAAATGGACAAAGGGGAGTAACCTTAAACTGTTTCAAACGGGAGAAAGAAAGGCTGGAACCGATGGCTATTTCGCCTCTGGCAGGCAAGCCGGCTCCAAAGGAGCTGTTGGTCGACGTGACCCGGCTCGAACGGGACTATTACGGGCGCAAGCCCGACGTGGGAGACCCCGGCCAGTGGGTCAGCTTCGGCACCAGCGGGCACCGGGGCTCGCCGCTGCGCGGCTCATTCACTGAAGCCCACATCCTGGCCATCACCCAAGCGATCTGCGACTACCGTCGCGGCCGGGGCACCGACGGTCCGCTCTACATGGGCAAGGACACGCATGCCGTGTCCGGGCCGGCCCAGCGCACCGCGCTCGAGGTCCTGGCGGCCAACCACGTGGAGACCGTCATTCAGCGAGACGACGGCGTGACGCCGACCCCGGCGATCTCGCGGACCATCCTCGTCTACAACCGCGGGCGCAAGACGCACCTCGCCGACGGCATCGTCGTTACGCCGTCGCATAACCCGCCGGAGGACGGCGGCTTTAAGTACAACCCGATCCACGGCGGCCCGGCCGACACCGACGTCACGCATTGGATCCAGGACCGGGCCAACGAGCTTTTGAGAAAGGGCAACACCGGGGTCAAGCGTGTACCGTTCGCCACGGCCATCAAAGCGGAGAACATCCGACAGGAAGACTTCCTCCTGCCCTACGTCAACGACCTGCGGAACGTCATCGACATGGACGCCATCCGGGGAGCGGGGCTCAAGCTGGCCGTGGACCCGCTCGGGGGCGCCGCCGCACCCTATTGGGAGCCGATCAACGCCGTCTATGGGATCGACATTGCCGTCGTCAATCCCGTAATCGACCCGACCTTCTCGTTCATGACGGTCGATCACGACGGCCGGATCCGCATGGACTGCTCCAGCCCGTACGCGATGGCCCGGCTCGTCGGCCTCAAGGATAAGTATCGCGTTGCGTTCGCCAACGACGCGGACGCGGACCGACACGGGATCGTCACGCCCTCCGCCGGCCTGATGAATCCCAACCACTACCTTGCCGTCGCCATCCGCTACCTCCTCACGCACCGGCCCCACTGGCCGGGCCGGGCCGCCGTCGGCAAGACGCTGGTCAGCAGCAGCATGATCGACCGTGTGGTGGAAAAGCTCGGCCGCCGGCTGTCCGAGGTTCCGGTGGGCTTCAAATGGTTTGCGCCGAAGTTGTTCGACGGCTCGTACTGTTTCGGCGGCGAGGAGAGCGCCGGGGCGAGCTTTTTGCGACACGACGGCACCGTTTGGACGACCGACAAGGACGGTCCGGTCATGAACCTGCTGGCGGCCGAGATCACGGCTTGTACCGATAAGGATCCGGGCGAGCACTATCGCGAATTGACGGCGGAGTTCGGCGTGCCGTACTATACCCGCATCGACGCGCCGGCGACGCCCGAGCAGAAGGCGAAGCTGGAAAAACTGTTGCCCGAGGCGGTTACGGCGTCGAAGCTTGCCGGCGAGCCGATCACGGCCAAGCTGACAAGCGCCCCGGGCAACGGGGCACCGATCGGCGGCCTCAAGGTCGTGACCGCCAGCGGCTGGTTCGCCGCCCGGCCTTCCGGCACCGAGAACATCTACAAGATCTACGCGGAGAGCTTCAAGGATCAGGCTCACCTGGACGCCATCGTGAGCGAGGCCCAGGAGATTGTGAACAACGCCCTGACGGGTTTCCGGTCGGAGTCCGGGAGAGACACTTGACATCGGGACGGCGCCCGCCCTGAGAACGGGACACGGAGGTTGCACGATGAAAGGAGCACAAACATGGCAGCGCGCATAGCACCGCTGACCAAACGCAAGGCGTGGAAGGCCCTCCAAGCCCATTATAAGAAGGTCCGGGGGTTGCACCTCCGGAAGCTTTTCGCGGAGGACCCCAAGCGCGGCGAGCGCATGACGGCAAAAGCGGCGGGCATTTTCCTCGATTATTCGAAGAATCGCATCACCGATGATACCCTGGCGCTCCTCCTGCAACTGGCGAAGGAGTCCGGCCTCCGGGAGAGGATCGACGCCATGTTCCGGGGGGAGAAGATCAACATCACGGAAAACCGGGCCGTACTGCACGTGGCCCTGCGCGCGCCGAGGGAGACATCGATCGTCGTGGACGGCGAGAACGTGGTGCCCCACGTCCACGCCGTGATCGAGAAGATGGCGGACTTCTCCAACCGGGTCCGGAGCGGCGTCTGGAAGGGTCACACCGGCAAGCGCATTCGCAACGTCGTCAACATCGGGATCGGGGGCTCCGACCTTGGACCGGTGATGGCCTACGAGGCGCTCAAGCATTACAGCGACCGCGCCATGACGTTCCGGTTCGTCTCCAACATCGACGGAACCGACTTCGCGGAAGCGATCCGTGACCTGGACCCGGCGGAGACCCTCCTCATCGTTTCTTCGAAAACCTTCACGACGCTTGAGACGATGACGAACGCCCACACGGCTCGCGCCTGGTCGCTGAAGGGACTCGGGGGAGATGAGAATTCGGTGGCCAAGCACTTCGTCGCCGTCTCGACGAATGCGGCGGAAGCGTCGAAGTTCGGCATCGATACCGCCAACATGTTCGGGTTCTGGGACTGGGTCGGCGGGCGCTACTCCATGGACTCGGCCATCGGCCTCTCGACGATGCTGGCCATCGGCCCGGATCAGTTCCGCGCCATGCTCGACGGCTTCCACCAGATGGACGAGCACTTCCGCGAAGCTCCCTTCGAGCGCAACCTGCCGGTGCTCATGGGCCTCCTGACCGTCTGGTACAACAACTTTTTCGGCGCACAGACCGTGGCGGTCTTGCCCTACGAGCAGTACCTGAAGCGATTCCCGGCCTATCTGCAGCAGCTGACGATGGAGAGCAACGGCAAACATGTCACGCTCGATGGAACCGAGGTCGACTACCCGACCGGGCCCATCTACTGGGGGGAGCCCGGAACCAACGGCCAACACTCCTTTTATCAGTTGATTCATCAGGGGACCCGGCTCATCCCATCCGACTTCATCGCTTTTTACAAGCCGCTCCACCCCCTCGGCCGACACCACGACCTGCTCCTGGCAAACGTCTTCGCCCAGACCGAGGCGCTGGCCTTCGGCAAGACGGCCGAGCAGGTTAAAACAGAAGGCACGCCCGATTGGCTCGTGCCCCACCGGGTCTTGGAGGGCAACCGGCCGTCGAACACAATCCTCGCCGAGCGGCTCACGCCGGAAACGCTCGGCAAGCTGGTCGCACTCTACGAGCACTGCGTCTTCACCCAGGGCACCGTCTGGAACATCGACTCGTTCGACCAGTGGGGCGTGGAGCTTGGCAAGACGTTGGCCCAGCGTATTATCCCGGAACTCGAGAGCAAGGCGGCGCCCAATCTCGGCCATGATAGTTCAACAAACAACCTGATCCGTAGCTATCGGAAATTCAAGGAGGCGTTATGAACACTCTGGCGACGGCGAACCGCCGTCCGCCAGGCGTTGAACATGCCTGAACGGCTCTAACATTTCATATTGGAGAGGGATCAACGATGCAGATCGGAATGATTGGTCTTGGAAGGATGGGCGCAAACATGGTGCGGCGGCTTTTAAACGGAGGCCATCGGTGCGTGGTCTTCGACAAGTCGCCGAAATCGACGAAGGAGTTTACCCGCGAGAACGCCGTCGCGGCCTCCTCGCTCCCGGACCTCGTAAAAAAGTTGGAGAAGCCACGGGCGGTCTGGTTGATGGTCCCTGCAGCGGTTGTGGATAAAACCATCGCCGAGCTCCTCCCCCATCTTGAGGCAGGGGACACTCTCATTGACGGCGGCAATTCCTACTACGTGGACGATATTCGGCGCGCCAAGGAACTCGCGGCCAACCGGATCCATTACGTGGACGTGGGGACCAGCGGGGGCGTTTGGGGCCTGGAGCGCGGGTACTGCATGATGATCGGGGGCGAGCGGGAAGTGGTCAAACACCTCGATCCGATCTTCGCCGGATTGGCTCCGGGAGCGGGTGAAATCTCGCGCACCCCGGGGCGCGAAAAAATCGGCGGCACCGCCGAGCAGGGTTACCTGCACTGCGGACCCAACGGTGCCGGTCACTTTGTCAAGATGGTGCATAACGGGATCGAGTACGGCATCATGGCCTCCTACGCCGAGGGGGTCGGCATCCTGCGCGCTGCGAACGTCGGCAAGAAGACCCATACGATCGACGCGGAGACGACGCCCTTGCGTGACCCCGAGCATTACCAGTACGAATTCAATCTGAGTGATATCGCGGAGGTATGGCGGCGCGGCAGCGTGATTGCGTCGTGGCTGCTGGACCTGACGGCGGCCGCATTGGTCAAAGATCCCGATCTTTCGCGCTTCGCGGGGCGGGTTTCGGACTCGGGCGAAGGACGGTGGACGATCAAGGCCGCGATCGACGAAGCGGTGCCGGCCCATGTCCTGACGGCGGCCTTGAATGAGCGCTTCAGCTCACGCGGCGAGTCGGAATTCGCCGACAAACTGCTCTCGGCAATGCGTTATGAGTTCGGCGGGCATTTGGAAAAATCCGCGAAATGAGGAGGAAAAGAGGCTGGCATAACCCGACGGTGAAAGGCCAAGCCCGATGGGAGTCGCGAACATGAAGATCGAAGTCCTCGCCGATGCCGATTCGGTCGCGAAAGAGGCGGCCAAGACCATCGCCGCGGAAGCTCGGACGGCCGTGGCCGCGCGAGGCCGTTTCATCGTGGCCGTGAGCGGCGGCCGTACCCCGTGGCAGATGCTGCGTGCCCTTGCAGCCGAAGAGGTCCCCTGGAAGGGTGTGCATGTGGTGCAGGTGGACGAGCGAGTGGCTCCGGCGGGACACCCGGACCGGAACCTCACTCACTTGCGCGAAAGCCTGCTTGAGCATGCCCCGCTCCCCCCCGGGCAGATCCATGCCATGCCGGTGGAATCGCCGGATCTGGAGGCCGCGGCCGCACGCTACGCCCTGATCCTCAAGGAGATCGCCGGCTCGCCGCCCGTGCTCGATCTCGTCCATCTGGGGCTTGGACCGGACGGACACACCGCCTCGCTCGTGCCGGGAGATCCGGTTCTCAAAGTTACCGACGCCGACGTTGCGATCACCGGAGTTTACCAGGGGCGCCGGCGGATGACGCTGACGTATCCAATGCTCAATCGTTCTCGGCGCGTCCTCTGGCTGGTGACCGGGAGTGAAAAGGTTGGAATGCTCGCGCGCCTGCGCGACGGCGATGCGTCGATCCCGGCCGCGCGGGTTCGCCAGGACCGGGCGTGGGTGCTCGCCGACCGCGCGGCCGCAGGAGACCGGGAAACAAACTGAGATGAACGGAGAACGGAGATGAAGGGAGCAAGCGTTCTGGTGACAGGAGCAACCGAGTTTTCGTGGGCGACTTCTTGGAGAAAAGGATAATGAACATTTAAGCAGTGCTTCCCTCGGCGACGCGCGACGGAGCCATTCCGACCACTTTGTTCCTTTTTATGGACTCGAGCACAGCTCATTCCTCATGCCGCGTTTAACCCGTTTTTTGGGCACGGTTACGGTTGACTGTACCTGTATTTCCGCTATTCTTATCTATAGGTTCTGGATAAACCTAATATATAAGGAAGTACGCCCTTGGATGAACCCACTCGATCGTTGCCCAGCATCGATCCTCGCTATCTTGTGAATGTCTTGATAGAACTCCAGGTGGCGGTTCGAAAGCTGGCTCTCTACTCCTTCTCCCATACGATCGTTCCCAGCCTATTGGAGAACCTTGAAAAGCAGTTCAATGCCCTCTTCGAACATGTCGAGGGGATGTCCTTCGGAATCACCCGCCATGAACTTTTATACCAGGGCGGCGCGCTCGCCAACCGCAATCCGGTGATCCATGAGCTCGCCCGAGGATTGAATCAGTTTGGTTTAGCCGGGATCACATTTTCCAAGGGGCTCACGAAAGACGAGATCCTCAAATTTCTGAAACTGCTTGTGGAAGGTCGCGCACAGCCACCGGAGCAAAAGGAGCAGATGATCTCCCATCTGCACCAGGAGGTCCCATCTATCCAGTTGAAGTTAATCCGTTTCGGCGAGGCTCTCAAAAACCACCGGGAGACGGCCGACCCGGCCCAACGAGAAAAAAAGGAGGAGGGGGAAAAGGAATTATGGCGCGGCTTGGTAAAGCAATTGATGGAGGAAAGCTCAGAGGGCGGACATCCCATGTCGAACATCGATCCGGAGGAAAAAGCCCATCTCGAGAATCTTGCGGATCTCATCAACCGTCTCTGTCGCGGAAACGACTCCGGACCACAAAACTATGAACGGACGATTGTGAGATACCTGAACGACCAGGCCGAAAGCCACGTCCTCACGTCAGAACAACGGATGCATCTCTATGGGGAATTATCCAAGCTGCTGTCCAACCTTGACCCCAAAGTGAGAGAACAGATTTTCCGGATCTCCGTGGAGCAAACGGAAACCGGCGGGGCCGCTTTAGATGAACTACTGGATTTCTTACCGGAACCGATGTTGATGGAAGTACTCAACGAGATCCAGCTATCGAATCAGAATATCTCGGCTCCCATGCTGAGTCTCCTGAACAAATTTACCGATCTCTCGGTTCAAGATAAAAAGATCGAGGAACTCCTCGCCTCAAAGCTGCAAAATCACCAGGATCTATTTCAGGAGCTGTTGACCAATCGAGCGAATCGTGTCTACTATCCCTCGTCTTACCGGTCCCTGCTGGATCAGGAACTGACTTTTCAAAAAACCGACAAAGAATTTTCTTCCGGTCCCGAGATGAGCGAGATCAACCCGGAGGTGGTCAATCACCATCTGGCCCTCGTCATCCTTGAGCTTTTGGATGCCCCCATCGGCTCTCAACCCCAGTACGAAACGCTCATCCAGCAGATGAATCGGTTACTGACGGTAGGCCTGGGCGATCGGACCCATGCCGTGCTGCAGGAAACGCTGTTGCTCCTTTTTCAAAAACTGAAATCGGTCGATCAGGAACACCGCCCGTTTCTGCAGAGGGAAATCAAAAATTTCATTAAACCGGAGGTCCTCACAGGCCTGCTTCAGACCTATCGGGTCCAGGGAGACGAACGCATCGGCGATCTTCTAGGCCAGATGAGAGAGCTGGCCGGTGCCGAAGTCATCCCCATCCTTCTGGATCTTCTGGAGGTGGAAGAGAATCTGTCGGTCCGGAAGCGCCTCTTGCAATGGATTGTTCAGTGCGGGACGGCCGTGATTCCTCTGGCCGTGCAACGTCTCACGAATCCAAAGTGGTATGTGGTCCGAAACATGCTGGTGTTGCTCAAGGACCTCGGTGCGAAGGAGGCGTTGCCCGAAATCGTGCGATGTCTGCAGCAGGACTCTTCCAAATTGAGAATGGCCGCGCTTCAGGCGATTGAAGCCTTGGGGAAGGGCACCGATTCTTTCTATCGGGCGCTCTCCATCGCATTCCGAGATTCAGATCCGGGGGTATTCCGTAAAGTCGTTTCAATGATGCTCTCCCAACAGGACCCACGGGCCCTGGAGATGATCACGGCGCGATTTCAATACTCAAGTGGTTTAATAATGGATGGACGATTGATCACCGTCTTGGAGATGATCCGAAAATCCAGGGCCAGGGAATTCATCCCTTCCCTCGTGAAACTGCGCCGTCAGTTAAGGCTCCGATTCTGGCAATGGAACCGGACTCGTCCTCTGTATAAAGCCGTAAATCATACCGTCCGCGAACTTCACTCGGGAGAAAGGAATTATGCCGGACCCAGATCCGTCTAAAAAGTCGGGCACAACTTCACCGGACGATCCCATCAAGGCCTCGGGCGTACAGGAAATCATGTCGTCCGGCCCGGAGGAAAAATTCCTCAGGGCCTTATCCAAATTCTTGTGGGATCGCGCGTTGTATCCAGAGAAACATCCCCAGATTCTCGCGGACGTTTCAATGCTCCAAAGCATGCTGTCTCTCCTGTTCGTCGACCGTCAAGAACGCGTCTTTGTCTTTATCGAAGATCAGGTGTTCGTCGACGACCGACTCCTGGCCCATGCGCAGAGAAACATGGCCGATATTACAAAGGTCTTTCGCGATAGACAGGTCGACGCTTTTATTCTTCGACACGGATTGTCCTGGGAAGAGTTTGACTCTTTTCTAGCCCATCTGTTGATATCAAAACAGGGCAACAATCAAAGGCCCGCCTTTCGCTCGCCTCACGTCGAGATCCGGGAGTTGTCCTCCGTGGATGCGACAAAACCGACCGCCCCTTCCGCCGTTCAGAAACCAGGGATTTCCGTTTCAAAGTCGTCTTTAAACAAGGCGGGTTTTTCAGACGAGACCAAGATGATCCGGGATATCTATACGGACTGGAATCCCGCGCAGCCGGCGCTGGTGGGTCTGGTGGTTAAAATCATGAATGCACTGGAAAAAGGACTTTTTGAAAATCAACAATCCTTGATTCCGCTTGCCGACCTAAAATCATATGATGAATACACCTATGTCCACGCCATCAATCTGGCGATCCTGACGATGGCGCAGGCGGAATCCATGGGGTTCCCCAAGGAGGCCATTCATGCCTTTGGCGTCGGGGCGCTCCTGCACGATGTGGGAAAGACGCAGGTTCCAATCCCTATTCTCAATAAACAGGGCCAGTTGACTCCCGAGGAATTTGAAGAAATGAAAAAGCATCCGGTCCATGGAGCCACGGTGTTGCTTCAGCATTCGGAGATCCCTCCGATCGCGGCCATCGTCGCGTATGAGCATCATCTGAAGTATGACGGATCCGGTTATCCCTCGATGAAACAAAAACGGATGCCGCACATCGCCAGTCGGATCACGGCCATTTCGGATCAATTCGACGCCATGCGAAGCAACCGTCCTTATCGAGAGGCCTTGCCCCCGGAAAAGATTTTTGAGGTGATGCAGGAAAACCGGGGAACCGGGTTGGATCCTCATCTGCTGGATCATTTTATCGCCTTCATGAAATCCAGAAAAATCATTTGAAATTTAGTCCTCCTCGTATCCATCCCATCGACAAACTTTTTCATAACGAGATGTCTTCTAACCGAATGATAGAATAAAGGAAAGTGATACTTTAAGGCCGTGGTATTTTGTGATGTCCATGATCCGCACACTTCTTTGTGCTATACTCATTTTAGCGTGAAGATTCATCATCTTAAGGGTTTGACAAGCCTTGACGGGTCTCGGACATGCGGTAGGACGAGCATTAAAGAGGTGGAATAGACCATGCCTGATTATGATGTGATCCGGGATCTGCTCGTGCAATTTCATTGGATCACCCAGTTGGTGGACGCCACCCTCAAGGGCAAGCCCGTCCCTCCGGCGCAGGGTGAACCCACAACCCAAGTCAAACAGCTCATTACCTCCCTGTTAGCGCTTTCGGAACAATACAAGGGCCTCGAAAACCAGATCAACGCGTACAAACGCAAGCAACAGGCGCTGGAAGTGACATTCAAAAACATGACGGCCCAACTCGACATGGAAAAAAAGGGCTCGTCAAATGCGGCCCTGTTGGAGGCGAACCTCAAACGCGCCGAACGGCGGATCGACGATCTCATCACGACGAATCAAGCGCTTCGAGGTCATATCATGGAATTGACGAAACAGTTGATGTCGAGTCGGCAGGAACTCGCTTCTCGAAAGCCGCCGGATAAAAAATCGCTCCCTCAAGAAGGTGAGTTGCCCCGGACGCCGGCCAAAGACAGCGAGACCCTCCCCTCGTCCCAGGAGCTCCGACCCAAGGCGGAGGGCATGGGGGAAACATTGAAGGACGACACGCAGGCCCTTCTTTCCATCTTGAAAACGGTTCAATTGATGGACACCAACCTTCCGCCGGAGGAGGTGGTCAAGCGCGCCTGTCAGATCCCGTTGGACTGCTTCGGCTGTCAGCGCAGCGCGGCCTTCCTTTGGGATAAGGATTCCGCCAGCTTCATCCCGATCCATTCATTGGGCATGAAGGCCTCCCTCATCGCGGCATTCGGGGCGTCTCGACTCCGCGGAATGGACCTCCCTGTCCTGACCGAGCTGCTGGCCAAAGGCAGCACCTTGGTGATCGAAGACTGCTGGAAGACTCCCACCAAGGGAAAAGTCTATCTCGCCGATGGAAGGATTGAATCATTCGAAAGCCCTTTCACGTTCTTGCCGAAGGAGTTCATTGAACGGTTTGAAATCTATTCACTCATGGCCGTGCCTTTTGCTCATAAGGGAAAGATTCTGGGAGTCCTGTTTGTGGATTATGGAAATAACCCCCATGAGTTTTCAGAGACCGAAATCACCGTCATGAACGGACTGGGGTTGTTCATCGGGATGAGCCTCGATAATATTCAAAGGCAACAGACCACCACGCAGCGTCTGCTTAAACTCGAACGCCGGACCGAAACGGAATCCGTGCTCCGGGACATCGAGGCGGCCCTCTCCTCGATGGATCAGCCGGAGCCGGTCATCGGCTCCGTCATCGGCATGATCCCGCGCGCCATCGCGTGCGACTGGGTTTCGGTTCTCCTGCGCGACAAACCCGCCGGAGGATTTTATGTCCTGGGCAACCTGGGGGATCTCAGCGATCTGGTGTACGGAAAAGGCACCATTCCATTTGATTACCTCGACGGCGCGGCCGACCTTCAAAACGACCGCATTCTCCATCGGGCCAATCTTGAGACCGAAAGCAGGACATCGGCCCTGGATCTTTATCTGGTCAGTCACGGCATCCGTTCCGATGTGTACGTGCCCATCCCCGTTCCGGGAGAGGTGATCGGATTGCTCCATCTTTGCAGCCGCCGGGTGGCCGGTTTTGTTCAAGAAGATATCGCCTTGGCCCAGGATATCGCGAAACGGCTTGGCGACGGCCTGGAAAAGACCATGGCGCAGAGAATCCGGGACCGCCGGAAAACCAACGGCCAATTCAAACAGATCGAATCACTGATCGACAGCATATCCAAGAAGGACTTTAAATCGGGCGATTACCGTGACGAGATGATTGCGTGCGGGCTGGAGGTGGCCCGCCGATTCAACCTGGATGAAGAGCAGCAGGGTTGGATCAAATACGCCATCGTCCTTCACGAGATTGGGAAAAACGCGATACCCGAATATATCCTCAACAAGCGGGAGAAGCCGACACCCAAAGAGTTGGCCATTCTCCGGAGTCATCCCACAAAAGGCGCGGAGATGATCAAAAACTTCCGATTCAGCCAACTCATTAAGGGATTGAAATTCAGTAAATTTGTTGCCCCCCAGATACGGCACCTTTACGAGCGTTGGGACGGAACCGGTTATCCCGAAGGATTAAAAGGGGAGGCGATTCCCATCGGATCCCGCATTGTGGCCGTGGTAAACGCCTATGCCGCAATGACGACCGGACGGCCCTATCGTCAGGCCCTGAGCAAACCGCAGGCCTTGCGGGAAATTCAGGACGGAGCGGGCACCCAGTTTGATCCCCGCGTCGTGGCGATCTTCCTTCAGTATCAGAATCAAAATCCTTAATATTGACCCCGCCGGATCAACAAAACCGCGCAAAGCGATTGACACACGAAGCATCTGTCCGATACGATCCTACTTGGTTATTTCCGTTGTGTTCGACTTATTCGCTTTAAAATATCAGCCTACACGGGCTGCCCACGGTGACTCGCCGCACTGGACAAAATGGATATTTTCATTTAAAGTAAATTCGTTTGCTTTATTCCCGAGTAAAAACTGAGAGTCATCAATGAGCATTCCACGACGCAACCTATTCTTTATTATCTTTGCTGTCTCGGGTTTCTCCGGCCTTATATATGAGTCTATCTGGACACACTATCTAAAATTATTCTTAGGGCATGCCGCGTATGCGCAGACGCTGGTGCTGACCATTTTCATGGGCGGCATGGCCTTGGGGTCATGGATCATCAGTCGATTCTCAACACGATGGAGGAACCTGCTGCTGGGTTACGCCGCGGTTGAGGGAATCATCGGACTGTTGGGCCTGCTCTTCCACGGGACTTTTACATCCGTAACCGACCTGGCTTACAGAAATATCCTTCCCGGAGTGGGATCGGACGCGTTGGCCATGGCGGCCGTATGGGTCATCTCAGGGTTCCTCATTTTGCCGCAATCGATACTGCTGGGAATGACCTTTCCGCTCATGAGCGCGGCCCTGATCCGGCAGGATCCCGATCATCCGGGTGAACTAATTTCCATGCTCTACTTCACCAATAGCATCGGGGCCGCTATCGGAGTGCTCATCAGCGGGTTTATTCTGATCGAATGGGTTGGACTTCCGGGCACCCTATTGACAGCGGGTGGCTTGAACCTCTTTGTAGCCCTCGCCATGGTCATGCTGATCAGATCGTCCAAACCTTCCTTGGTTTTCCCAGCCATGAGTCATCAAGATCTGAGTAATTCCAGGGGGGACGCCCGCCCCTATTTTCTCTTTCTGTTCGTGTCCTTAATGACCGGACTGGCCTCGTTTATTTATGAGATTGGTTGGATCCGTATGTTGAATTTGGTCTTGGGCAGCGCGACCCATGCCTTTGAATTAATGCTCAGTGCATTTATTTTTGGCCTTGCTTTTGGAGGACTATGGATCAGGCGCCGTTTGGATCGTTTTGCCCATCCCGAAAAAGTCCTCGGCATTGTTCAGGTCGCGATGGGATGTCTTGCCGCTTCAACCCTCCTGCTATATGAACATACTTTTGAACTCATGCGGCTGATCATCAACGGGCTTAGTAAAACCGAAACGGGCTATGTGGTCTTTAACATTTCAAGTCATGCCATTGCACTGTTCATTATGTTCCCGGCGACATTCCTGGCGGGCATGACCTTGCCACTCATTACCCACACATTAATTGCTCGGGGGTATGGAGAAAAGAGCATCGGAGCGGTCTATGCGGCCAACACGGTCGGAGCCATTACGGGTGTATTATTGGCGGTGCATCTCGGTATGCCCTTATTGGGGCTCAAAAATCTGATCGTGTTGGGAGCGGGTTTGGACATTGCCACCGGTTTGTTGCTGTTATGGATCTTCTGTAGGTTGCCAAACCCAAGATTAGTGCATTTGTGGACCGGAGCGGGAATCTGCGTTTTACTGGCGGTGATGCTCGGGATCGACCTCGATACACTAAAAATGGCATCCGGGGTTTATAGGAAGGGCGACATGCTCAACCAAAACACGTGGCAGGTTGTTTTCCACAAGGATGGGAAGACGGCGACCGTCGATATCCTTCAGAATGTTAACGGGGCCGTCACCTTGAAGACAAATGGCAAGTCGGACGCAAGCTTAATGATGAGGCCGGACCGTAAACATACCTATGATGAAAACGTGCAGATCTTACTCGGAATTCTTCCGATCTCATATTACAGTGAAGCCAGGACCGCTGCAATTATAGGGTTTGGATCCGGGCTGACAACGCATTCCATTCTACAGTACCCCTCGATCGAACGCGTGGATACGATTGAAATTGAACCGATGATTATCGAGGCATCGAAGATTTATAGACCCAGAGTCGAAGCAGCTTATACAGATCCCAGAAGTCATATCTATATCGAAGATGCCAAGGCTTTCTTCGCCATCCACCAGAAAAAATACGACATCATTATGTCCGAGCCCTCAAACCCTTGGGTCAGCGGAGTTTCAAGCCTATTTACGGATGAATTCTACCAAGTCATCACCAGGCACCTGAACACCAACGGGATTTTGGTCCAGTGGATCCAGATGTATGAAACGGAGCCTCGCCTGCTTGCCTCGGCCATGAAAGCCCTATCGAATCATTTTGAAGATTATGTTTTGTACGCCGCGGACGATGACAATCTTATAATCGTCGCCAAAAATACAGGAGCCCTGCCTTCCCCGGACATGCGGATATTGAGCGTTCCCAATATCAAAATGCTCTTGGAACGACTTGATATCCATACCGATCAGGACCTCGATCGAAGAAAACTGGGCAATAAGAAGGTGTTCGATCCGCTTTTCCAGTCATTTTACATACCAACGAATTCGGACTATTATCCCATTCTGGATTTATACGCCGTACGCGCACGTTATTTGGAAGAGAACGCATACGAATATTCCGAGTTGGGGGAATACCCCGTTCCGGCTGTCGAAATGTTGGGTGGAAAGAAAATGGAGTGGAACACGACGGATGCTCATTTGAATTTTGGTTCGGAGGCAACAAACAACGCCTATAGATCCATGGGGATTAGGGATTTCTATGTGAACGACGAATTCGGCCAATATTCTGATTTCCTTTCACCGGCATTAAAAAGGCACGCCGAATTCGTAAAATTCTATCTGTCAGAGTGCGGCTTCATAAAGGAACCCGCGCTGTTTAAAGAAAGCCTGTTTGACATCGCCAAGGCCACGTTGCCCTACCTCACACCCAGCGAATCGAATGCCCTTTGGGACCGTCTCTCGCGCTACCGATGTTTCCAAAAGTTGCCGGAGACGTCCAAGGACTGGATAAATTTGTTCAGAGCCATCGGGAACCGTGATGCAGATGGTATGGTAAACTTATCAACCAAGTTACTCGCCCCCTTCCCGAACAATGCTTATACTATTTCCCCCAATCTTGTAGAGGTTGCCATTTTAGGGTATATTGTGCAAGGGATGAATGAAAAGGCCCTTCAGTTATGGTTAAAGCATGCGCCCGGAGGAGTTAGCAATCACCCCCCCAACTTAATGATGCGGCTCTTGCTGGCCCACATAACCCAATCGTTTGATAAAAAGTCCGACCGCTATCACGGACCGGACTAGGTACAGCACGCGCTCCTGAGAAGTCGGCTGACCCGGCTTTCTGGGACATTAAAAGATCTGGAATGGGCACAACTTGGGGTATAACGAAAGGTGATCTTCATGAAGAAAATTATATCGGCGTGGTTATTTATCTTGGTCGGAACGGTATTCATTGTTTCACCGTGCACGGCGGGGAGCCTCCGGACGATTGACGGCAAGGAGCTGGAGGCCCTGATGTCCGACGGCAAAGGCCTCGTGATTGTCGATGTGAGGGAGTTGGAACTGTTTGCGAAAGGCCATATCAAGGGTGCGATCAATATCCCGTATGACGACGCCAAACTGAGGGTGTTAAAAGAACTTTCTTCTAAAGACCGCATCGTGTTTGTCTGCCACGGCGGGCCGATGGGTGATGAACTCGGCCGGCTGCTGGTCAAGAACGGTTATCCGGACGTCTACAATCTTGCGGGTGGCATGAAGAAATGGGCAGGAACCATCGAGAGATAAAAGGAGGTCCCCATGAATAAAGGAAAGGACATCATTCTCGTGACCGGTGCCACGGGACAACAGGGCGGTGCCGTGGCCCGGCAGTTGCTTTCTCACCGTCACAAAGTCAGGGCGATGACCCGAAAACCGCAGGGGGAGCCCGCAAAGGCTTTGGCCAAGCTCGGCGCGGAGGTAGTGCAGGGCGATCTCGATGATGCAAAATCCATGGAGCAAGCGCTCAGCGGGGTTTGGGGAACGTTTGCGGTCCAGAACACCTGGGAGGCCGGGGTCGCAAAGGAAGAGGAGCAGGGTAAACGATTCGCCGAAGCCGCGCGGAAGAAAAACATTCAGCATTTTGTCTATACCTCCGTGGGCTCGGCCCAACGCAACACGGGGATCCCTCATTTCGACAACAAATGGCGGATCGAGGAAACGGTCCGCCGGCTCGGGTTTCCTTTCTACACCATTCTAAGACCGGTTTTCTTCATGGACAACTTCCTGTCGCCCTGGTTCAAGCCGGGCCTCATCCAGGGAAAGTTGATGATCGGACTCAAACCGACCACCTCGCTCCAGATGATCGCCGTGGAGGACATCGGAAAGTTCGGCCTGCGGGTCTTTGAAGAGCACGACAAGATGAACCGTCGGGAGATCGACCTGGCCGGCGATCAGCTTACGATGCCGGAGACGGCGAAAATCCTGAGCAAGGCGACCGGAAGGAAGATCGAGTTCGTGCCCGTGCCGATCGCGGAGGTCCGCAAGTTCAGCGAGGATTATGCACTCATGCTTGAATGGTTCGACCGGGTGGGCTACAACGCGGACATCCCCCGACTCGCGAAGGATTATGGAATCAAGCTGACCCCGCTGGCCGACTGGGCCGCCAAGGCGAACTGGAGCTGATGGCTACGCCACGCCGTATTTCTTGAACCACGCAAGCAATCGCTTCCAACCGTCTTGCGCTGCCTCTTTCCGATAGCTCGGACGGTAGTCGGCGTGGAAGCCGTGAGGTGCGTCGGGGTAAACAACGAGTTGAAATAATCCATTTTCCAACCTAACCTACCGATAATTCACGCGGAAATTCAAAATCCCCCCCCCCCGCCGGATCCTTGTGGGCGGAGCATTCCGACCACCCGACCCTGAATGATCGATTGATCCATTTTAAATGTCAACGAGTTATAATAAATTGACATGCGAAAGGTTTATTAATACAATGTTCTTTCCTTGGCAACTGTTTCCGGTAGGGCCGTATCGGTGATTTACCATCTTTGAAGGATTCTTACCGAAACTCCAGTAGGAGGCAATGCGTTGGGATGAACCATCAATTCATTCTGAATTTTTCGCCGACCGGGTTGATCCCCACCAAGGAGGTAACGGCCGAGGTTCCGATTCGACCGGCAGAGATCGTCGAACAAGTGCTGGAGGTGGCCGATCTGGGCGTGAACATGGTTCACCTTCATGCGCGGGAGATCGATACCGGACAGCCGACCTATAAAAAGGAGATCTATGCCGAGATCATCCATGGCATCCGGCAAAAAAATAAGGATTTGGTTTTAGGCGTCTCCACAAGCGGCAGGCACTTTTTTGAGTTTGAAAAACGTTCCGAAGCCCTGGGATTGGAAGGTTCATTGAAGCCGGACCTTGGGAGCTTAACGCTTAGCTCCTTGAATTTCAATAAGCAAGCCAGTATCAATTCGCCGGAAATGATTCAGGGCCTGGCTCGAAAGATGCTTGAAAATAAGATCAAGCCGGAGATGGAGGTGTTCGACCTGGGGATGATTAACTATGCGAAATACCTCATCCGAAAAGGGCTGATCAAACCTCCTTACTATTTTAACCTTATTCTCGGAAATATTGCCTGCGCGCAGGCGGATATGTTGAGCCTGGGCCTGATGATCAGGGAATTACCCGAAGGCTCCATTTGGTCCGTGGGGGGCGTTGGCTCTTCGCAGCTCACGATGAATGCGATGTCCCTGGTATCGGGAGGCGGTGTCCGTGTGGGCCTCGAGGATAATATCTGGTACGATGAAGCGAGAACTCGTC
The DNA here is from genome assembly GCA_016194285.1 of Nitrospirota bacterium. Taxonomy (GTDB): domain Bacteria; phylum Nitrospirota; class Nitrospiria; order JACQBZ01; family JACQBZ01; genus JACQBZ01. The sequence continues at coordinate 17,488 of JACQBZ010000017.1, forward strand.
TGGCGACGAATCGGGACTTGGTTCAGAGAATCGTCACGATTGCCAAGGCCTTGGATCGAAGTCCTTATTCCCATAAAGAAGCACGGGAGGTTTTGGGGGTTTGAATTCCCGATCGGCAGAAGAACTGGGCATCTTTCAACGAATCTGGCTGAAAATACGTTACCGGCTCTTGATTCAAGAAGTCTTGACGCGGCTGGCCGGGATCGGTATCCAGATTCAGCCGTACTATCTGGTGCTGGAAGGTTTGTTCGGCAGCGCCAAGCCGGAGTGGGAATCAGGATTTGATGAATACTCAATCGGTTTTCTTTCCAATCAGGATATGAAGCATGTGGCCGCGTTGTCGGGACATCCGGCATCGGAGGATAAGCTTTTACTCCGGCTCAAGGAAGGAAAGAAATGTTTTGCCGTTCAATATCAAGGTGAAGTTATTGGTTACACGTGGTGTGATTTAGAAGAATGTAACTTCATTGGTCTTCGTTTTCCCTTGAAGGAAAACGAGGCGTATCTGTTCGATGCATATACCTCAAGATCGTTCAGAGGAAGAAACATTGCTCCTTATATGCGATACCAGTGCTATAAAGAGCTGGACAAGATGGATAAGGTTAGGTTATACAGCATTACGTCTCTTTTCAATACGTCCTCGATGAAATTCAAGCAAAAGCTGAATGCCAAACCACTGAAGTTGGGACTGTTTGTGGAACTGTTTAAGCGCTGGCATTTTGATGTGCCGCTTAGAGAATATAGAATAGAAAATTAATAATCTTCCGATGTGAACCAATCCAGAAGGAAAGAAAGTTTTGAGGGTTCAAACGTGAGGCTCCTGTTATTAAATTATGAATTTCCACCGATGGGCGGCGGAGCGAGCAATGCGACGTTTAACATCGCGCTGGAATTGGTCAAGCTCGGTCACTCGGTCGATGTTCTGACGTCCCGATTCGGCGATCAGCCTTCCGAAGAAATCATCCAAGGGATTAAGGTTTACCGCGTCACCAGCTGGCGGCACAGCATCCATAATTGCGGTCTTCGGGGAGCCATCAGCTACGTCTTCTTTGCGTTCTTCAGCCTCAGGGGTCTGCTCAAGAAAAATCGATACGACCTGCTGCATTACTTTTTCGGCTTACCGACGGGCCTGCTTTCTCTCTATTCTCACGGCATTAAGAACCAACCCTATATCCTTTCTCTACGCGGTTCCGATGTTCCTGGTTATGACACCACGAGCCTCAAACTTCGTATCTTGCATTGGTTATTGAAACCGATCACCGTACGGATCTGGAAAAAGGCGGAGCGATTGGTCACCGTGAGCCACGGTCTCCGCGAGATGGCTCTACAAACCTTGCCGGGACAGCCGATCCGCGTCATCTATAACGGTATTGATACGGATCTATTTAAACCGGCCCCCCATCTCAATGACACTTCGAACGGTCACATGCGACTGCTGTGCGTCTCACGTCTCATCGATCGAAAGGGCCTCGATTATCTGTTTCAAGCCGTGGCCGAAATTAACGATCCTAGAATCCGGCTGGATATCGTCGGCACCGGCGGCAGCGAACAACGGTTGAAAGCGAAGATCCGGGAGCTTGGCCTTGAAACCCAAGTTCGTTTTTGTGGATACAAAACGGCATTGGAGGTTGCCGAACATTACCATCAGGCGGACATTTTCATCCTGCCCTCACTTTCCGAGTCGCAGGGAATGGTCTTGCTGGAGGCCATGAGCTGCGGCTTGCCGATCATCGCGAGCCATGTCGGAGGCATCCCGGAGGTCGTGGCCGACGGGGAAAACGGAATACTTATTCCGCCCGCGAAGGTCAATGCGATCATTGAAGCGATTCATCGCTTAACCAACGATTCTCTGCTGAGATCCAGAATATCGCAAAATAATCCAACCAAAATTAAAGAACAATTCACCTGGATAAAAATCGCCCTCAATTACCAAGCCATTTACAATGAAGCCCTGAAACGCGAACCTTCATGAGCCTATTTCGTGCCCAATCTGACGGATGCTAAAATGAGATGGACGGACATCTCGACGATCGCGCGAGATCTCGTCTTCCTCCTTCGTTCGCAAGGGTGGCCCGAAGACAAAATTATCCGGTATCGGGAGAAGCGGCTGATTCGAATCATGAAACATGCGGTATCCCAAGTGCCGTTTTACAAATCACTCGGGATATCGCCCAATTCAATCCGGACGGCGCAGGACTTGAAACGGTTTCCGGTTGTTACGAAGCGGGATATTCAGAAAAATGACGACGGCTTTTTATGGCCCCAACTGAAGAAAGAAGGTTTGCATGTCTCACGGTCTTCGGGTACCAGTTGCGAGCCAACCCAAACCTATTTTGATCACCGCTGCTGGTTGTTCAGCAAGTATGCCCTGAAGATGAGCCGGATAGTTGCCGTTGAGAACCCTCTCTTCAAACGATTGTTAATCGTCAGCGAGCAAACGAACACGAATTTAGAGGAGACGAAACCGTCCCGGTGGAAAAGCGCCCTTATCCTTTTTGGTCAAAGGCACCTATCCATTTTCGATAATGTCGACGATCACATTCCGGTACTGCTGAATTATAAACCGCATATTCTCTATGCCTTCCCCTCCTATCTTCTGTCATTGATCCAAGCGTTTGAAGAAAAGCATCTCCCTTATCCCAAAATCCCCGTTATTTTCACCAGCTCGGAGTTGTTGACGGGAAAAGCGAGAACGCAGATCGAAAATTGCTTTCAGGCAAGGCTGTATGATGTTTACGGAAGTACGGAGTTTAAAGAAGTCGCCTGGCAGTGCCGTCAGGGAAGATATCATATCAATTTTCAAAACGTCTATTTGGAAACCGAACCGAATGAATCGATGGAAGCCTTCGGGGACAGCCGGCTACTGATCAGCAGCCTGACCAATTACGCCATGCCGCTCCTGAGATTTGACATCGGTGACCGGGCGGAATTAGGCCAGGGGAGGTGTCCATGCGGAAGGCCGTCTCCATATTTGAGAAATATCCATGGTCGAGAGGCCGATTTCATACAGCTTCCCGATGGAAAGAGGGTCTCCCCTTACCTGTTGACCATGACGATTGAAGCGCATCCCTCGATTCAGAAATACCAGATCGTACAAAAGAGCGCCACGGAGCTCACCATTGAGTTTATCGCCCGCAACGATGTCGATACCCATGGGATCTCTGAGGCCTTGAGCGGCAAACTACAGAAACTGTTGGACGGCCATATCCATATCACGTTTAACAAAGTCGATCAGATTCATCGGTCTGAAAGCGGCAAGTTCCAGATCATTAAAAAGACGTTTTGATGGCCGCGGCCCGATCTGTAAGGCCGTGGTTCTTCAATGAAGGCCCAAATCGCATGCCGACTACCGACATTGTTGACACGATTCATAGAATCGACCGAGCGGAATGGGATGCCCTTGTGGGCGAGAACGTCTTTGAGAGCTATGGATGGCTTAAAACCCTGGAACAGACCTTCATCGGTGACCAAAAACCCCGATATTTCCTCATGCGCGAGGAGGGCCGCCTCATCGCCACGGCCGCCTGCTACATTGCCCATCCATCAGAACAGATCCATAACATTGACGACACATTATTGGGGCGGTTTAAGCGATACGCATCCAAAATGGGAATTTCGTTTCTTCCAGCCGTGATCTGCGCTCCACGGGGCGCTTTCGGAATCCATCTTTCGGTCGGAAAGCACCTCGATTCAAAGAAAGCCGAATCGGCCGAAATGGAACTGATCCAAACCATAGAAGAATTCGCTTCCGAACATCGCCTGCCCATTCTATTCCCAAATGTGATGGATCATGAAATCAGCCTAATTCGTAGCTTAAGCCAAAGGGGATACAGCAAGGCGGTCACCTTCCCATTAAGTTTTCTCGATGTTGAATGGTCATCGTTCAATGACTATCTTACCGGTCTGAAGCGGATCAGCCTGAACAGCGCCAAGATCATTAGAAGAGAGATCAATAAAAACCGAAACGAGGGGGTCGTTATTGAACAGCTTGAAAAAGTGGATGGATGCCAGGATCGCATCTACGAGTTGGTGAACCGGAACTATTGGAGCCATAACGGAAGGCCGTTTCCCTTCCGGAAGGAATACTTCAAGGCACTCAAAGAAAATCTTGGATCCGATGCCGTCATTTACGTTGCCACCAAGAAAAATGAGCTGATCGGGGTCTGCGTTCTCCTCAGGAGAAAAGAGTCCTATTATCTCCCAGTCATAGGGATCGATCATGAATCGGCGGGAAATGACTTCACCTATTTTAACCTCGCCTATTACCAACCGATTCGGGATGCCATATCCGATCGGATCAAGAGGATTTATTACGGACAAGCGCTGTATGCGCTCAAAACCCGAAGAGGTTGTAAGATGAGCAATACGTACACATTCTACAGGCCTTACCAGAGCGTCTTTCAGATTGCCGTCAAGCCATGGTTTTTGCTCCTTTCCGTCTGGTATCGAAAGAAAGCCGTGATGGAAGTTACTCAGAAAGGCTGATTCCGTACGAAAAGCCCCCCTTCTTGAGAGGACTGATCCATGCGGGGCCGTTGTGACGAGAGATGGGGACAAACATGAAGGTGGTTGTGACCAGCGCAACGCGAAATGCGGGAATGGCCGTCATCCGTGCGCTTGGACAAAACGGAATGGAAGTAATTGGAACGGATAATCGCACCCTCCCGTTCGGGTTGACCTCACGCTATGCGAGTCGGCACTATGTTTATCCTCCAACCCAAACGGCCGGATTTGTGGC
>JACQBZ010000022.1 GCA_016194285.1 Nitrospirota bacterium
CGTGTCCTGCATCCCGCCGCCCGGCGATACAATGAACTCTTCCAGACGGATATTGCCCTGGCCGTCCGAAACCTTCTTGCAGAACGGCCCGAATGGAAATTGCACCACCGGAAAAACACGCGGCTCCGGAATCGAACCTTTCAATATCACTTTCCCGGTGATCGTCCCGCCATCGGACACGGCGACTTCCTTATAATCCGACGCTGCGGAGATCCCGGACAGACCGACCAGATTCAGCCAGATCAGTCCGACGATCAACAATAGACGTGACATACAGCCTCCTTCGCTTACCGCTTATGGGTCAAATTGACCCCATCATACCAAACATCAAAGGACAGATCAAATCTTATTAAAAGGAAGAGGGCAGGAGGATGATCCATACCCCCTGCCCCCTCATGCTTACATGGATAATTCTCTCTCTTACTTGCTTTTCTCCAGCATGGAGACCGGTCCCGGAGCTTTCTCTTCAACTCCGGACAGCTTCTCCGGTGTGCCTTCCGGTTGCACCTCGGCCGTCCGACCGCCCGCCTCACCGCTGTTCAGCGGAAGGATCCGACGATCCCCTGCCGGGAGGACACGCAGATAGCCCCACTCTCCGGCCTGCGTATAGGGCATCCGGTGGTCCTGCCAGATGTAATCCCCCGGCAGATGGAACGGTCCGCCCGCTCCTTCCTTCAGGAAGACATCAATGTTCTCGGAAGATCCAAACTCCTCCGAGCTGAGCATATCGGCCCCCACCATGTTCGGTTTGAGCGGCCATTCATGGCCCTCCAGGCTGAAGACCTGGTTCTGCTCGTTGAAGGCCCCGAAGACATGGATCCTCACCGGATCTCCCGTATGCGCCATGATCGTCGGCGTCACCGGCTCCGACTCTCCCGTCACGCACGCGGTGAACATATTGCCCATATCGCAGCCTTTCTCTTCCCGGAAAGACCACGGCTCGCTCCGGTAGTTCACGCCCGTCAATCCCGCGATCTGCTGGATGTAGGGCATGAAGGCCGTCCCGATGATGTTGTCCTCGTCCTGGAAGAAGAGCGAGGCGTCCCGGAAATCTGAACGGGTCGCATTCTCCGGAAGCGAACGATCCACGATCACGTCTACCTGCCAGGCATTCTTTAGAGTGACATCATCGCCCGTCTTCGAATCCCGGTATTTCGATCCTTTCGGACCGACGATGATCGCACCGAACAACCCGTCCCGAACGTTGTTGATGAAATTGCCCCAGTCCCACACAATCGCCGCCGTTTCCCCATACTGCGGAGGCGCGTAGTAGGTATAGGTCCGGCTCTGGCCCGGGCCGATCGTCTGATCGCCCGGATTGTTGCCGACGTTCACCCCTTGCGAATCCTTGGGATCAAACGCCAGCATATCGGCGCTGAACGACGCACGGCTCGCCTTCATCTCGTTCTTCAGATTGATCTTGATGCAGTCCCCCACATTCACATGCAGGGTCAAAGGCATCGGCGCAAAACCGCCTGTTGCCGCCTTCGACTTCTCCCCTTCGAGCATATAGATCTTGCCCATCGGGTTCGCCACCTGAAGCTTGCGGTCGAAGTCGACATCAATCACGTCCGGGGCGTTGGCGTTGTACTTCAAAGCCCGGTCGGCCGCGATGACGTTGAAGCTCTTCACCGGCGCATCCGCCGGGCAAACGTTTTTAGCAGAGGAAGGGATCTCATCCCGTCCCGGAAGTTTCTTTAAGTCCGGAACTTCTTTATCCAGCACACGGAAAATACCCCAACTCCCTTCAGAGAGGTGGGAAGGACGACCGTCAAAGTGAAGATAATCCCCGGCCATCTGCTGCGGTCCACCGGCCTTGGTCACGAGGTCGTACCGCTCCGCGATCCCGACATGGTAGGCGTTCCGGAAGTCCGACTTCTCGGCATACCGCTCCGTCCTAAAGGCATGTCCGGAGAGATGCCAGGTGTGGCTCTCGTTCATCATGACATGCATCAGACGAAAGACCACCGTATCTCCGAGGTAGGCCCGCAGGAGCGGCGTCCCCGGATCCTGCCCATGGACCTTGGTCGAAAAAACCACGGACGGATCCGGATTGAACTTGAGTCGTTTTGCGATCGACTCGGCCCTGAAGAAGAAGCCGCCGCCGGTGGTGTGGGTCCCGCCATTGAGCATCGGGACCGAGACCAGATCCAGGTCATACGGCATCTGGAAGAAGAGCGCCTGACCGGCGTCGATGGCCGCCTTGACCGTCTGGCCCGGAGGATTTCCGGCCGTGACGACCTGAGCGGTATACGGCACCGTGTCATGAAGATACTGAACCATCTCCCGGAAGCTGCCGTTCACGCCGTAGCCGACCGGTTCTGAGGTATGGATATCGGCGATCGGGCCGCTCCGGATCTCCTTCCCGGTCTTCGGATCATGATAGGTCGAACCATAGGGCTCGACAATGTTTCCGCCCACGGCCCCATGCGGCCAGGTGGTTCCGCCGAGCGCATGGTCGTGCCAGAAGACGGTTCCCAGATCAACGTCCACCCAGTAGCGGTACCGGATGAACTCGACCGAGGCGATCTCGCCCTTCTTATGCTCATGCTTCAGCGGCTCGCCGAAGATGAGCGTATCCCCCTTGATCTCTTTGATCCAGCGAACCTCGGATGTATTCACTTGGTGCATCCCGATCATGATGTCGGTGCCGACATGATACTTCGTCGCGCCTTCCGCCATCTGGATCTTGATCGAGGTCGCGCCGGCCTTGACATCCTCCGTCAGAATGGAGTTCATCGGCGTCGGCAGCCCCGCGTGCTTCACCTTCTTCATCTGCGTGAACGGCCGCACCGACATTTCATAGGCAAAACTGGTGATCACGCCGTCCGAGGCGTTGTTGTCGAACTGCATGAAGTGCGGGTGGATATTGATTTTCGACATCTGGAAGTTCGTGGTGTCGTTGTCCTCCCACTCGCTCTTTAAAATGATATCCACGCAGTCGTAGACATTGGAACGATAGACCAGCGGACGGGCCAGATCGGAGTTGGCCCGGACCGCGGCCTCCTCCTCATGCAGGACATAGATCGTCCCGTGCTGATCCACCACGGCCTTCTCTTTCCCGATCGCATTGTTCATGGTGATCGGCGTTTCAATGAAATGGATCGTATACTGCTTGCGATTCGCGTTTTGCGGGCAGAGACTCCATTTTCCCTGCTCGCCCGGCCGTGCCGGCTGGTTTGTCTCTCCACCGGCCACGCCCAATCCGCCCGGTTCGGTTGCCAGAGACCCCGTGTTCTTATCCATATGGATCGGCTCAAGCCACGGCGCCGGCCCATGATGTCGTGCGAAAACCGCTCGCTTCCCGAAATGCGGCTTGAAGACCGGATTAGCTATCTTTCCGGTCTTTGCATCGAACAGAATCGGAGGCCGCTTTCCGGGCATCGGCGATTTATATTTCGGGTTGTCGAAGGTCTGGGTCGCTTCCGGCTCGCCCATCGCCTTGTTCCCTTCCCAGGCCCAGTCCCAGACCGTCGCGTCATAGGCCATGATCTGGCCTTTCTCGTCCGAGGTACCGCCCGGCTGACCGGCCGGCGGAAGCATCATCTTGACCCAGTCCTTGATCGAAACATCCGGGATCGGCTTTGAGAAGTCCGTCTTGTCCGCCGTGATGTTCCATTTCTTGTCGTACCAGTCCATCGTCTTTCCGACCAACTGGTCCGAGGTAACGGCCGGCTTCATCCGGCCCTTCCGGTCCGGAAGTTCCTGCAACGGCGGCATGATATCGGTGCTGCCGAACGGATAGTTTCCGGTTTGGAGTGTGTTATATCCGCGCCCGTAAGACCACATGCCGGCGACATAGTGATGCGCCACGTGGCAGTGGAAAAGATATTCGGACGCCACCTGCTGGCAGAGGCCCCAGCCGCACTCGGTCTGAAGATCGAGCACTTCGGACGGTCCGATCACCTCGACATCCACCCGGTCGGAGGTCGTCCGGACCTCCGGGTACTTCACCGGGCCGTTGCCGGCCGCGGTCATAATGAAGTCCGCCTTGCCGTCGGCCTTCGGCTGACGGAGCCAGCGGATCGACCCGCCATGAGGATGGTGCGAATGGAACACCTCGCCGCCCCCATGAATCAGCCGCCATTTGGCCGGATCGCCCATATAGCCCCTCGGAATCGGGGTCGGGACATCGCCGAAGGAATAGGAGCTGTAGGACATCGATTCGTCTTCAAAATGAAAATATTTCTCTTGAAGCGCAAGGTTGTTGATGCCGAACGGCTCGCTCCGATAATTGAGCGCACGGGCCGAGGGGCGATAGGCGTCGGTGTTCGGGTCGCGCTGCGGGATCATATCGCCCTGACGATTCAGCGGGCGGAAGGATTCATCCCCGATTTCGTGATAGAAGATGACATACTCCCGGAAGTCCGGGCTGCCGGAATTATCGATCATCATCTGCCAGCCGCTCTTGGACTCTTTTCCGGTAATCGGGTCGAGATAACGCGCCCCCATCGGCTCGACAATGAAGGCCCCGATCATTCCGAGGCTGGCCTGTTCCCGGCCGACATGGCTGTGAAGCATATGGGAGCCTTCTTGCTCATCCGGCCGGATGTACCATTCGAAGGTCTGGCTCTTCCCCGCCTTGACCGTCGAATCAGGATTGGCCGCCGTGGCCGCCTGGCCGGTGCTCTTAATGATCATGCTGGAGCCATGGATATGAATACCGACATCCTCGCCGTCCAGTTGGTTCTGGAGGGTGACGACCACGCAGTCCCCCTGGCTTCCACGGAGTACGATCGGCTGGATGACATCGGTTTGCAGGCCGGTGGTAACGGCCCCCTGATTATATCCCGACGCTTTACGGGCCTCCTTGTTGGTTTTCTCTTCATCCCGAACCTTCTGGAGATTTTCGGTCAGGACATACATGTAGCCGGGATGGTAATCCAGCCACTGATTCAGCGTAATTTCCACATTAACCGCCGAGACATCGTACGGCTTCACCGGAGCGCCGCTTGGACAATGACCGCCGGCCGTGACCGACTCGCCCGCGGGCGCCGGACCGAGAAAGTAACTCTTGTCCATCTGCTGCATCATGCTCATGCTGCTGAAGGGCCCCTGGCCGCCGGTGTGGGCCGCATGCTCGTTGCCCCCCTTGGCGATCTCGTCCATCAGCTTCTGCATCGCCGCGTTCACCTGGTCTTCATGACCGGCGCGGCCCTCTTCCACGTCTTCCCGTGCGATCTGCTCCTTGAATTTCTTCTCCCAGTCAGGAGCCGTCTGTGTGTTGGAAGCCGCGACCTGCGTTTGCGAATGATCCTCGCCCGCAACCGCCGTCGGGAGCGAAACGGCGCCTCCGACGAACGATGTCAGGAAGAAGCCGGCGATGAGCGTTGCCGCTTTCCTAAAATATCCGAAGTACGATATCTTCATGACTGCCCTCCTTATATTCCCTTGATCGGGTTTGTTCACTTCGTCTAATCCCATTCATTTACTTCAGCACGGCGGACATGAGATCTTCCACCGTGGCATTCTTGATCCTTGTCTTGTCGTAGATCGTGAGCTGATTGGCCTCCAAGGTGCAATGGACGACCCGTGTGTGATAGCGCGAAACCAATTCCTGCAAGAGGGCCTGATCTTCCGGACTGCTCGTCTCTCTGAAATCCACCACCACATCCGGTTTAAAGGTGTCGCAGATTTTAATGGCCGCCTTCACATCCGGTACCTTTTCAATCACCAGGTGGTCCTTCTGCTCCTCCAGCAGGCTGACGATCCCGGTCCCGAACAATGTTTGCGTCGTAATTAAAAGAAGCCGCCGCTTTTGCACAAGGCCCTCTGTGGAGGTTAACAGTGTGAACCTTACTCCAGTGTTAAAGGCATTGTCTATTCCGCGGATGGTCTATTTTGAAGGGAAAAAGGGGTTATTTGAATATAGCTCTTTTGGATTAGGAGAATTCAAAAAAGTTTAGAATTACGTTCAGTTAGAGAAAATGCGGCGGGTCGTATTCAGAATCAAGATCGGCTATTTCGAACTGACGCTATGGACGATCTCGACGGCGGCCGCGACATTCTGACCGAACAGGACCACGGGATCGAGATTTCCCTGAATCGCGACCCCCGGCCCCACACGTCCCCAGGCTTCATCCAGGTTGATTCGCCAATCCACGCCGATGACATCCCCGCCGGCCTCGCGCATCGATTCCAGAAATCCGGACGTCCCCGTTCCGAAATGGATCACGGGAACACCCTCCTTCTTCAGACCGTCGATCATCCGATGCGAATAGGGCAGAACATGC
>JACQBZ010000010.1 GCA_016194285.1 Nitrospirota bacterium
CACTGGCTGGCCGAGCGGGGACTGGTGAGCCTTCTCGTTCTACACCGGAGCTTTGTATCGTCTTAACTGAACCGCCGGATGCCGAACGGCACGTCCGGTGGTGTGAGAGGCGGGGGCGTCAGCCCCCGCCTACTCGATTCTAATCCTGTTCGTTTTAATAAAATCTCTCTTTAAACATGAGGTAAACTTCGTAATATATTGATATATTAATATTATAATCAATTATAATATTAAATAAAAATACCCCTATCCGGTCTTGGTTTTAAGCCTGATTTGTGGTATAGTTTGAGCCACTTCTTATCAATCCAAGTATCCAAAGAAATCCATGATTACGAAAGAGAAACGGCTAAAAACCAGCGATGAGAAGATCGCGCAGCTAAAGCATTCGCTGACCGAAAAGACGCGGGAGCTGGATCTGCTCCGACAGATCAGCGAATCGATCAGTTGCAATCTGGATCTGGACGACGTCTTGAAGCAGATCATCGATATCGTGGTTCAAGTGACGCGAGCGGATGCCTGCCTGTTGTATCTCTACGACGACCGTAACAAGGAACTGATTCTTCGCGCGACAAAGAACCCGCATCCCAAACTCATCGGCCGGATACGGCTTGAGCTGGGAGAGGGGATCACCGGATGGGTGGCGCAGGAGCGGAAGCTCGTGGCGATTGCCAAGAACGCGAGCGACGATCCGCGGTTCAAGGTCTTTCAACATCTTCCCGAGGACCGCTACCATGCCTTTCTTTCGATCCCGGTGATCTCCAAGAACGAGGTGATCGGCGTGATAAACGTCCAGCATAAGCGACCACATCATCACTCCGCCGGTGAGGTGGCGCTTCTGACGACGATTGGCCATCAAGTCGGCGGGGCGATTGAGAATGCCCGGCTGTACGAGGAGATGAAGAAAAAAGCGATGCAGATCGAGACGCTCTCGCAGGTGAGCAAGACGATCGCCTCCAATCGCTACCTTAAAGAGATCCTCCAACTGATCGTCGCCATGACGGCCGAGATGATGAATTCGACCATATGCTCGATCATGCTGCTGGATGATGAAAAACAGGAACTGGAGATCGTCGCAACCCAGAGCCTGAGCGAAGAGTACCGGAAGAAACCGAGTCTGAAGGTGGGCCAAAGCATCAGCGGTCAGGCGGTGCAGCAGCGGCGGCCGATCGCCGTCCTGGACGTCACCCGTGAGCCGGGATACATGTATGCCGAGCTGGCCCGGAAGGAAGGACTCCGTTCGCTGCTCTCGGTTCCGATGATGATCAAGGACCGCGCGGTGGGCGTGATCAACAGTTACACCTCTCACGAACACAAGTTTTACGACGAGGAAATCAAAATCCTCCAGGCCGTGGCCAACCAGTCGGCCGTGGCGATCGAGAACACGAAGTTGGTCCGCCAGTCGAACGAGATGCAGGAGGCGCTTGAAAACCGAAAAGTCGTTGAACGCGCCAAAGGCGTCCTGATGCGGGAGAAGCGAATCGCCGAAGACGAGGCCTTTCGCATCATCCAGCGGAAGAGCATGAACACCCGAAAGAGCATGAAGGAGATTGCCGAGGCCATTATTCTGGCCAATGAAATTAAGTAGGGGTTCATCACCCACAGGGGGAAAGCATGCGCACATTACGGATTGCGTTGGCCCAGATCAATTGCACCGTCGGTGATCTGGAAGGCAATACCGAGAAGATTTGCGAGTACATCGAAAAGGCCAAGGCGCTGGAGGCCGATCTCGTGGCCTTTCCCGAAATGGCGATCCCCGGTTATCCTCCCGAGGATCTTCTTCTAAAACCTCAGTTTGCCCAGGACAATCTCGAAGCCCTTCAAAACGTGATCAAGCAGACTAAAGGCATTACGGCCGTCGTGGGCATGGTGGACCGGCAGGACGATATCTATAACGGCGCGGCGCTGATCCATGACGGCGGCCTGGTCACGATCTATCACAAGATCCACCTTCCCAATTACGGCGTGTTCGACGAATACCGCTATTTTCAGGCCGGGGCGGAGTGCCCCGTGATCGTGGTGCGGAACGTCGTGATCGGCGTCAACATTTGCGAGGATCTCTGGCATCCGGAAGGGCCCGCTCTGACCCAGGCGCTGGGCGGCGACGCCGAGGTGATCGTGAGCATCAATGCCTCGCCGTATCACCGCGGGAAGACGAAATTCCGGGAACAGATGCTGGCCACCCGGGCGCGGGACAACGGCGTCATCGTGGCCTACGCGAACATGGTCGGCGGGCAGGACGAGCTGGTTTTCGACGGGCAGAGTGTGATCGTTGATCAAAACGGGCAGGTGATCGCCCACGGCCGTCCGTTTGAAGAGGAACTCATCCTGGCCGATCTGAATATCGACGGTGTCTTTCGCGCGCGTCTTCACGATCCGCGTCGCCGGCAAAAGAAACGGGCCTATATGGCCGAGAAGCCGGCCGTCAAACGGTTCGTCCTGCCGAGTCGCGTCGAAGCGTCCAAGAAACGGCCGCTTCATCCGAGGCCCTATGAGCCGATCCATCCGCTGATGGAGGTTTACCGCGCGCTGACGCTGGGAGCGCAGGATTATGTGACGAAAAACGGTTTCTCGAAGGTCGTGATCGGCATTAGCGGCGGGATCGATTCCGCCCTGACGGCCCTGATTGCGGTGGACGCGCTGGGAAAAGACAACGTGGTCGGCATCTTAATGCCGTCTCAGTATACCTCCAGCATGAGCGTGGAAGACAGCCAGCTTCTCGCGAAGGCGCTGGGGATCAAGCTCCTCGTGATCTCCATCAAGGAGGTGTTCCAGACTTACATCAAATTGTTCGCGAAAGAGTTCAAGGGCCGGGCGGTCGATACCACGGAAGAGAACCTTCAGGCCCGGATCCGTGGAAACATCCTGATGGCATTTTCGAATAAGTTCGGCTGGCTGGTCTTAACGACCGGCAACAAGAGCGAGATGAGCGTCGGGTATGCGACGCTCTACGGCGACATGGCGGGAGGTTTCGCCGTCATCAAAGACGTTCCCAAGACCCTGGTGTACGAGCTGGCCAACCACCGCAACTCCCTGGAGAAGCGGCCGATCATTCCGCTGCGGATCTTCAAGCGCCCGCCGACGGCCGAGTTGAAGCCGGGCCAGACGGACCAGGACACCCTCCCCCCTTATCCCGTTCTGGACCCGATCGTTCTGGCCTATGTCGAGGAAGACATCGGGTTCGAGGAACTGGTCTCGATGGGCTACGACCGGCGGACGGTCGAGAAGGTGATCCGCATGGTGGACGCGAGCGAATACAAGCGCCGCCAGGCCCCGATCGGGATCAAGATCACCCCGCGCGCCTTCGGCCGTGACCGCCGCGTGCCGATCACAAACCAATATAAAGAGATTCAGGGCAAGTAGAGTTGGCTCGACGATTTGAATAAATTCCAACCTCTATATAAACTCGGCACTTGACAATCCGCAATTGATCCGATAGACTATCTGACACTAATCATACTGTGAGGGGGATGATGAAGGCGAAGTTATCGGCGACGGTGGAGAAGCCCCTGGTTCGGTTCCTGGATTCGCTTCCGGGTAAGAGCCGATCCGAGAAGTTAGAGAGGGCGTTGTCTATGCTCAGGCAGTGGCAGGAAGAACGCGAGTTGCGCCGACAACTGGCCGCCGTCCATGAGACCAAGAAAGAGCGGCAAGAGCGTGAAGACTGGGAACGGCTTATGGCGGAGGCGATGTGGACCAAATAACGCGGGGGGAAATCTGGGTTGTGGAACCGCCAAACCATCCAAAACCCCGTCCTGCGATCATCCTCAGCATCAATCCCGTTAATGACCTGTGCCCGGATGTCATTGTTGTCCCGATTACCACGAAGCCCGGTCCGCTCCGGGTCGCATTGCCCGATGCGTCCGGTACAACGGGACTCAAGCAGAAAAGCTATGCGAAATGCGAAGCGTTGGGTCCCGTGCATAAGTCGCGACTTAAGAGCCGCATCGGAACAATACCGTTTCAGGGACTACATGAAATCGAGACCGGGGTCAAAAGAGTCCTGGGTTTAAAATAGCTTTCTCTCCCTGGCCCCATCTCGTTTTCTGTTGACCAAGCCTCCCCGGCTGTATTATTCTAAGTCATAATTTATCAACCCCGTCCAGAATCCACCGGATCCTGGGCATACTCATTTTAAAGGAGGAACGATCATGGCTGTGCGCACGTCAGAAGCGGAATGGCAGGGCGGATTAACCGATGGCAAAGGGGTCATGAAGCTCGGAAGCGGTGCGTTCCACGGGGCGTACTCATTTTCATCGCGTTTCGAACAAGGCACCGGCACCAACCCGGAAGAACTCATTGGAGCGGCACACGCGGGGTGTTTCTCGATGGCCTTTGCCAATATACTCAGCAAGGCGGGATTTAAACCACAACGCGTTCGCACCGTGGCCAAGGTCCATCTTGAAAAAGTGGGTGAGGGCTTCAAGATCACCCACATCGATTTGAGCACGGAAGCGGTGGTGCCCGGGATCGACAAGAATGCCTTTCTCCAGAATGCTGAAAAGGCAAAAACGGGCTGTCCGGTATCACAGGCTCTTGGCGCCGTAGAGATCCGGTTGGATGCCAAATTGGCGGGGTAGGACGCTTTTCCCGTGGCCGAGAAGATCAGGAAGACCCGGCTCGTCCATCGGGAAGACCACCAGCCGACCGCCGAGGAATTGGATGCCGCGATCAAGAAGCATCTCCCTTAGAATGAGGATCGGCCGTCTCGCGCGATTCCTTCCGATTGCGGCATTTTGTCTCGCCATCGTGTTGATCGGATCCTTCGCTCCGATCCGTCTGCCATGGATCGGGATCGTCGACGCGCCCGGCGAAGATGCCACGGCCGTGGATTACGATGCCATCGAGGCTTTTTTAAAGAAATTGACGGCCAAGCAGCCAATCGTCGCCTTGACGGTCATTCGCCAGGTTGAACCTTCGCCTTTCCCGGGACTGCAGCAAGTTAAATTCGTCGTGGAGATGAACGGACAACGTCAGAACGGGTTGGTCTATCTGTCCGGGACGAAAATCTTCCTCGGACAGATTTTTGACCTCGCGACACAGCAGAATCTGACGGAACAGCAGTCTGGAGAGCCCCAACCGGTCCATTATGATATCAAGGATCTGGATCTTGCGGATCGGGTGCCTCGCGGCAAGCCGGGAGGGAAGTTGGTTGTTGTGGAATTCTCCGATTTTCAATGTCCCTATTGTAAACAGGCGACGAAACCGATTGAAGCGTTGTTGAAGAAATATCCTCATGACGTGGTGATCTATTATAAACATCTGCCGATCACCCAAATTCATCCGATGGCCTACAAGATGGCGATGGCCTCCGAATGCGCCCGCTCTCAAAAAGCCGAGGCCTTTTGGTCCTTTCATGACCGGTTCTTTTCGGATCCGCCGATTCGAGACGCCGCGCAACTGCGTGAGCAAATCGGGCAGTTGGCGCAACAACAAGGCCTCGAAACCAAGCGGTTTCTGACCTGCTATGACAATGCGGAACAAGCCACGCGGGTCGAGAAAGATATGGCCGATGCGCGCAAGATCGGGGTGAACTCGACGCCGACTTTTCTACTCAATGGAGAATTTGTATCCGGCGTGCAGCCTCTGGAAAACTTCGAACGTTATCTGAAGACGAAATAAGAATCAAATGACGGAGGAGGTCAGGATGGATGACCCTTCTAAAGAGCCCAACCGGTTGGAAAAGGTGAATTCGATCATACGAATCATTCTGGCCATCGGGACCGTAGGTATTCTGCTGGTGGCATTGATCGCCCTTATGAAACGGGGCACCGGCTACTGAAAACCGATCAATCTCTCTCCGGCTCGGTATGCCCGTGCTCGTGCTTCACCTTGTCCTCATTGAAAAGATCGCTCATCTCGTCATCCAGGGTTTTTTCATCATTGGGGAGGATGGGAAGGGGGATATCGATCGGTTTATTCTTCGGCTTTTTCTTCGATGAATCCGTCTCTTTATGATGTTTGGATTCTTTGCTCATTGCCCTCTCCTTGTCCGAGATTCATCCCTCTTAGCATAAATAGAAAATTTACAATTTCAATGAATTATAACTATTGATTATACTTTATATTTAAGTAAAAACTCTTTCATGGCCGTGATCTGAGATCGGGGATCGCCCTCGTCGGCCGCCGCGCGAATTTTTTTCTTCAGGTAGGGATTGATTCCGATCCGTTCGATCACTTGCTCCAGAAACTTTTCGGGCGTGGCCTCGGGCTGTTTCGAGAGAAGCCTCAGAACGTCATCTTCCACCGGCACAAAACTTTCTCCAAAATGCAAGATCGCGCTATAGTGCCGGTTCCCGATCCATTCAAACCAAAGACCCTTCATATCGTGAACCTCCCTAGACCGGTGGATTCAGTTTCGAGGGGCTGCTTTCCGGTGACTGACCTATTATAACAGAAGGCTGCCCCTATCGGGAAAAAGCCTGACGGGCGGCCGACTTTCTTTTGATGAATTCATAGGCGGCGACCAGTCTTCTTAATTTCGGTTCGGTGCTGCGATCCCCGCCGCGCCGGTCGGGATGAAGTTCCTTCACCAGCCGTCGGAACGCGGCCGTGATCGACCTCATCGTGGCGCCCGGCTCCATGCCCAGTTCTTGATAGGCTTCGGCCTCGCTGCTGAATTCGGGCCGGGCCTCCGGTGTTGCATTGCTTTCCCACTGCCGGAGGAAATCAAAAAGGTTGAAACGGCTTCGGCGGCGCATCGGCCGGTTGTATAATTGGCTGTCGATCTCTTCGAAATGTTCTTCCAGGAAGTTGAGTCGTCCCGAAAGTTTTTTGAGGTCATCCAATACGCGCGCCTGGTCGATTTCACCGATGATCTGGGCCAGCAGCTGTTCCATTTCTTCAAGGCGTTCCTGTTGGGCGAAGTACGTATCCATCCGCTCATGGAACACCTGTTCGAAAGCCTCGGCCGAACTTTTTCCGACGCGGTTTTGGAGGTCTCCTACCCGGTCGCGAAGCTTTTTGCGGAGCTCCATTGCTTTGAAATGGTCGTGGTCTTGGCCCATCGAACACCGTCCGCTTATCCGAGTCTGTTTGTAGGGGCTCGCGTCGCCCCCTCCACCGGCAGAGCCGGATGGAGCCTCCCCCTCTCGCTCGCTTTGCTCGCTGAGTAGATACCCACGGGCTTGGCCGTGGGCATCTACATTATACTAAACATGCGGGTCCAGTTGAACAAAATTTTTTACCCCGGTGGACTTTCTTGACATTTCCCCGACAACTTGGTACGGTGCCCAAAAGGTCGTATATTCATCCGAAGGGTCATCTGTGATATCTTTGAAAGAAAAGAAAATTCTCCTCATGGTTTCGGTCATCAGCCTGGTTTTTATCACCCCCTGGCCGTGGGCGATGGCCCAATCCGAAGAGGAGGCGTACGAGTATAACCGTCAGGGGATGATCGCGATGTCCGAGGCCGAGTTTGAGGAGGCGATCGTTAATTTTCAGAAGGCGGCGGCGTTGGCCAAGGACTATCAGATCCGGGGCCGGTCGTTGATTTACACGCCGGTTTTCATGACGGCCTGGGCCAGTGAAAAGATCGCTCGCGGGACGGAGGCCTGCCGGGAGTTTCAACGCTTTTTGGAGATCGCTCCGCCGGATGCGGTCGAGGCCACAAAGGCCGAACATGCTCGGGACTATCTGAAACACCATTGCGGAAGGTGAATCTGGAATGAAAGCGGCCGGATTTTGGTTCCTGATGTTCTGCCTGTTGGCGCTGCTCGCCCTTCTGACGATGAACACCAATCCCCAGCGCTTAAAATACCGCCACCCTCCGGAGGAAACGCAGCCGCCGGCTTCCGGGTCTTCCGAGAAGTCTGAAAAAACCTGGAGTAAAGTTTACGCCGAGCTGTACGGTCCGAAGGGATTGGAGAAAACCTGGGAGATCGCGACGCCGAAGGGCTATTTCACCGAAGCGGACCGGGAACACTTTTTGCGCGACATCCCGGAAAAAAAACAGTTCGGAGAGGCGAAGGTCACGGTTAAGGAGGACGGGGATGACCTTGTGTTCAGTATCTATTATAAAGGCGCAAATCCTTGAAAACCGGAACCGCCGCCGGGTCGTTGTGTTTTGTCGTAATCTTTTTGATGATCCAGGGAGGGGAGACGATGGCTTTTGAGATCAAGAGTTCCGTGTTGACCCGGGATCAACCCATCCCGAAGAAATATACCTGCGAGGGGTCGGACGTCTCCGTTCCACTCATCTGGACCGATCCGCCCGCGGGGACGAAGAGCTTCGCCCTGATTGCGGATGATCCGGACGCCCCGATGGGGACATGGGTCCACTGGGTGGTGTACGATCTTCCGGCCGAAGCGCGCGAGTTGCCCGAAGGCGTTCCGAAGCAGGAAACGCTTCGGGACGGAACGAAGCAGGGGCTGAACGACTTTGGGCGGGTCGGCTACGGTGGTCCGTGTCCGCCTCCGGGGAAGCCCCACCGGTATTATTTTAAGTTATATGCCCTTGACAAAAAAATCGGACTTCCACCTCGGGCCGCCAAACCCCAGATCCTGGACGCAATGAAGAACTACGTCCTTGCCGAGGCGCAGCTCATGGGGACATACCAGCGGTAAATCGGTTATTGAAAAGCCGAGAAGCGTGATTGACAGATCATCGCCGTTGGGAATAAAATCAAGGCAACTTCGAACCCAACCCTTTAACGGTGTGACCCGATGCGAAAATCGGTCGGTGCGCTGATAGGACTGTTTTCACTGGCGGCCGGAGCGCTGGGCGCCTTTGCGGAGACGTCGGTCAATCAACCGACACCGCCCGCCGCGGTCATCGTCCTTGGTGCCGACGGCGTCTTTCGCGCCGAGATCGTGGTGGATAGTTATTCGTACAAGCCGGATCATCTGATCGTGACGGTGGGGCATCCCGTGGAGCTCGCGCTGAAGAGCGTGACGATCATCGTGCCGCATAATTTCGTGATCAAAGCTCCGGAGTTGGGCGTCGAGGTGAGGCAAGCAGTCCCGGCGGGCAAGACCGTGACGGTTCAGTTTACTCCCACGGGAGCGGGGAAAACGGAGTTCTATTGCGACAAGAAGTTGCTGTTCTTTAAGAGCCATAAGGAAAAGGGGATGGTGGGAACCCTGGAGGTGCGTGAAGCACCGGTGAATTGAAACCCTATCCCTTAGCGAGCAAGGCGAGCGAGAAGGGGAGGCTCCATCCGGCTTCGCCGGTGGAGGGGGCGACGCGAGCCCCTATTAAAAGGAGGTTTGTATCATGAAGATTCGACCCTTGAATGACTGGGCCGTGATCCGACCCAAATCGGAAAAGGAGAAGAGCGCCGGCGGGATCATCATTCCGGACGTGGCCAAGGAAAAGCCCCAGGAAGGTGAGGTCCTGGCCATCGGAGGAGGTCATTACAAAGAGGAACGCGACAAAAAGGGAAAGGTGATCGAGAAAAAATTTGTTCCGACGGTGGTCAAACCGGGGGATCATGTTCTGTATGAGAAGTACGGTGTGACGAAGGTAGACGTGGACGGTGAAGAGTTGACCCTGGTCCGCGAGGAAAACATCCTGGGCCGGTTCCAATAGATACCCAACGAGCACCAGAACAAAGAAGGAGTTTTCTTGAAACATCGTCGAGACGCTTCGTATCGGGACCGCGGCGGTCCTCGTCCTCCGATGGATCGCGGGAGACCGGGAGGCGGCGAACGGTCAACGCCGCGCCCCTTCAAGGCCAAGGCGGGGATTGATTCCTTCGATCTGTTTTGCGCCTACCATTTGGGCATCACGCCGGATAAGTCCTACCGGCCCGCCAATATTCACGACGTGGCGCGACGCTTCGGCGTCGATGCGGGCGTGATCCGGCAGACCCTTCAGGAGTACGGCATGGATCCGGAGACGATGCTCGACACCGATTTTGATCTGACCATGGCGCAAATGGATATCCAGGTGGCCCCGCCGGGGGTCGACCGCGTCGAGCTGGCCAAAGGGATTTATGAAGCCTTCCGGAAGGCCCCGCGCAAGAAAAGGGATTGGCAGAAGATTCTTTCGGACGATGAGCGGGAAAATGCCAAGATCTTTGGTCGAAGGAAATAAGCGTTTGATCAAAATCATTCCATGCCGCAAACCGTCGTAGAAGTCCGGAACCTCACCAAACGATTCGAACGCGTCACGGCGGTTCACGAAATATCCTTTGAGATTTATCAAGGCGAGATCCTTGGGATCCTGGGCCCGAACGGCGCCGGCAAGACCACGACGATCCAGATGCTCCTGGGCGTCACCACGCCGACCAGCGGTCAGATCCGGATCTTCGGTCTGGACCTGGGCCGGCACCGCGAAGAGATCCTGGGCCGGGTCAATTTTTCATCGACCTATGTTTCTCTTCCGCAATCCCTGACCGTCCGTGAAAATCTCCGGGTGTTCGCCCAGCTCTATCAGGTTCGGAACTTCCGGGAGAAGATCGACCATCTTCTGTCGGTATTCGAGATCCTGCATCTTCGGGATACCGTAACCCGGAAATTGTCGACGGGTCAGCTCACGCGCGTTTCCCTCGTCAAGGCGCTCTTGAACGATCCGAAGATTCTCTTCCTGGATGAACCGACGGCCAGCCTGGATCCCGATATCGCGGACAAGACGCGTTCCTTGCTGAAGTCCATCCGCGCCCAGTCGGGCCTGACGATTCTCTACACTTCTCACAACATGAAGGAGATGGAGGAGATGTCGGACCGGATCATCTTCTTGAACAAGGGCCGGATCATCTCGACCGGGACGCCGGACGAGATCATGAAGCGGTTTCAGGGAGAGGACCTCGAAGAAGTTTTCCTGAAAGTGGCACGCGGAAAAGCGGGACTTACTTAAAGGAGCTTTATGAAGCTGCACCGTATCTTGGCCTTGGTGAACCGCCATCTCATGCTGTACAAACGCAGCCCGCAGCGGATGATGGAGATCATCTATTGGCCGCTTCTGGACCTGTTGGTCTGGGGGTTTATCACGCTGTACCTGGCCCGATACAAGGAAGGGCTGCCGGCCTTCGTCACCTTTTTCCTCGGCGCGCTCATTCTCTGGGATATCCTTTTCCGGGCGCAGCAGGGGATCTGCATCTCCTTTCTCGAAGAAATCTGGTCGCGGAACCTCCTCAACCTGTTCGTCAGCCCCCTCCGGGTCGGTGAATTCCTGTCGGCCACGATGCTGGTCAGCATTATCAAAGTAATCGGTGCCGCGATCATGACGGTCGGCCTGGCCTATCTGCTCTATTCGTTCAATCTTTTCATCATCGGCCTGTCGCTCATCCCATTTGTGCTCAATCTCGTCGTGACGGGATGGGCGGTCGGAATCTTTACGACGGCGATCATTCTTCGTTTCGGTCAGGAGGCCGAGGTGCTGGCCTGGGGACTGGCCTTCCTGTTCCAACCCGTCTCGGCCGTTTTCTACCCGGTCTCGGTGCTGCCGCCTTTTCTTCAAACGATCGCGCACGGCATTCCGGCCTCGCATGTGTTTGAAGGGATGCGGGCGGTGATCGAAACGAAGGCTTTCCCGCTCAACGAGCTGATCTGGGCCGCCGGCCTCAATGTCGTTTATCTTGTGGGTGCCATCCTGTTCTTCAACGTGATGTTTCGGATCGTCAAAATGAAGGGGCTGCTCGTTCGCGTGGGAGAGTAAATTTATCCAGACGTGAATAGAAAAGACACGATTCGGCAATGGTCCGAGCTGCGACCTCGGCTAAGCTTTGGGCACCCGGCTTGGCGAAGGACGCGGCCCGCCGCAGACGGGCAAATTTTGCGTGCCTTATCTTCGCAAAATTTAGCAACCGAGCCTTAGTCCGGGTCAAAGCTCAGCCGCCGGAGCCGCGAGGGCCATGCTGAACCGTGTCAACAGCGTATTTGTACGGCACACCCGGAAAGTAACTTTCCGTTTGAGCCGTTACGGTGCGATATGCTAAATTATCGGCCCAATAGGAGGTCCTGGCCAAGTCGGACCTGAAGAAGGGGGATCCGATCCAGGCCGAATTCTACGGCGAGCGGTTGACGTGGATTTTGGTGCAGTAGGGGGAACCGGCACGATCAAGGTTACGCCTTGAAGGAGGGAAAATAGGCTTCAAAAGTTTCGGTTGACTAACCTTCCGAACCGGCCTTATAATCCGTTCATATACGCGAGGGGTGCCTGTGAGGGCTGAGATGCCGCAAGGCGCGGCGACCCTTTGAACCTGCTCTGGATAATGCCAGCGAAGGGAAGCGAAACGGTTTGATTCCTAAGAAACCGCACCCGAGTCTGGTGCGGTTTCTTATTTTGTGAATGAATCCCTCAGCGAGCCCCTACAAACAGAAAGGAAGCGCCGAAATGAAGACAACGTTGAAGAAGACGAACGGAGAAAAGTCAACGGCCGTCACCGGGGATGAAAACGGCAAACAAGGCCGGCTGACGACCGAACCCTATCCCGAGTCCCGCAAGATTTATGTCGAGGGTTCGCAGCCCGGCGTTCGCGTGCCGATGCGGGAAATCCGGCTGAGCCTGACCCGCGCGGTCAAGGATGGATCGGTTGAGGAAAATCCGCCCGCCGTTGTGTACGATACGTCGGGTCCTTATACCGACCCCGATGCAACGATCGACATCCGGGCCGGTCTTCTTCCCCTCCGCCGCTCCTGGATTCTGGGACGGGGAGACGTGGAAGCGCTGGCCGAGGTTTCCTCCGAATACGGCCGGCGCCGTGCCAACGATTCCAAGCTTGATTCCGTTCGCTTTCCGAATGTTCGAAAGCCGCTTCGTGCGAAGCCCGGAAAAAACGTCAGCCAGATGCATTACGCCCGCCGGGGAATGATCACACCGGAAATGGAATTTATCGCGATCCGCGAGAGTCAAACCCGTGAGATGATCCGGGAGGACTACCGCAGCCATGGAAAAGGCGTGGCCCTTCATCCGGGCCAGTCCTGGGGCGCCGGCATTCCATCCGTCATTACGCCGGAGTTTGTGCGCGATGAAGTGGCTCGCGGCAGGGCGATCATTCCGGCGAACGTTAATCATCCGGAGCTGGAGCCGATGATCATCGGCCGGAATTTCCTGGTCAAGATCAATGCCAACATCGGCAACTCGGCCGTCGCGTCCTCCATCGAGGAGGAAGTTGAAAAGATGATCTGGGCGACGCGATGGGGCTCCGACACGGTGATGGATCTTTCCACCGGAAAGAATATCCATGAAACGCGCGAATGGATCCTCCGGAACTCGCCCGTGCCGATCGGGACCGTGCCGATCTACCAGGCGCTGGAGAAGGTGGACGGGCGGGCGGAGGAGCTGACCTGGGAGATCTTCCAAGACACGTTGGTCGAGCAGGCCGAGCAGGGTGTGGACTATTTCACGATTCATGCCGGCGTGCTGCTCCGTTACGTTCCGCTCACGGCCAAGCGGCTGACCGGCATCGTCTCGCGCGGCGGATCGATCCTGGCGAAATGGTGTCTGGCCCATCATCGGGAAAACTTTCTCTATACCCATTTTGAGGAGATCTGCGAGATTATGAAGGCCTACGACGTCTCCTTCAGCCTCGGCGATGGACTCCGGCCCGGCTCGATTGCGGATGCCAATGACGACGCACAATTCGGAGAACTTGAAACCCTCGGTGAGTTGACCAAGATCGCCTGGAGACATGAAGTTCAGACGATGATCGAAGGGCCCGGCCATGTCCCGATGCATCTGATTCAGGTCAATATGGAAAAACAGCTCAAAGAATGTCAGGAGGCGCCGTTCTATACGCTGGGGCCGCTCACGACCGACATCGCTCCGGGCTATGACCACATCACCTCCGGAATCGGCGCGGCGATGATCGGCTGGTTCGGCTGCGCGATGCTTTGCTACGTGACGCCGAAGGAACATCTGGGTCTGCCTACGAAGGAAGACGTGAAGGAAGGCGTGATCACTTACAAGATCGCGGCTCATGCGGCCGATTTGGCGAAGGGCCATCCCGGCGCGCAGGCTCGCGATAATGCGTTGTCCAAGGCGCGCTTCGAGTTCCGCTGGGAAGACCAGTTCAATCTTTCGCTCGATCCGGAAACAGCGAAGGCTTATCATGACGCAACGCTTCCGGCCGAGGGTGCGAAGGTGGCGCATTTCTGCTCGATGTGCGGTCCTCATTTCTGCTCGATGAAAATCACGGAGGACGTCCGCCAGTATGCGAAGGAGAAGGCAACGGATGAGCAGACCGCGCTTGAGATCGGGATGAAGGAGAAGGCCGAGGAATTTAAGAAGGCGGGATTGAAAATATATCAATAAAATCTGTAAGGCGAGAGGCGGTAGGCGTGAGGGGGAGAGAGTAGGTGACACATGAATCCGTATAAAATCACACCGCTGCGCGAGGCCGACATTACGCGAAGCATCGCGCAGGAGTTCTACAAACAGTTCGATCAACTCGTCGAGTCCGATGTCATCATCATCGGCGCCGGTCCGTCCGGTCTTGTCTGCGGACGAGAATTGGCGGCGGCTGGATATAACGTTCTGATCGTCGAGCAGAACACGCATCTCGGTGGGGGGTTTTGGTCCGGCGGGTATCTCATGACCAAGGCCGCGATCGCGGCGCCGGCCCATGAGCTGCTGGTCAAATTGGGCGTCCATTGCAACGAGGTGAAGCCGGGGATGCATATCGTCGAGGCGGCGCACGCCTGCGCCAAGCTGATCGGCGCGGCGTATGACGCCGGTGTGAAGGTCTTAAACCTCACGAAGGTTGTCGATCTGATCGTGCGCAAGGAGAACAAGGTGGAGGGCGTTGTCGTAAACTGGGCGCCGGTCGAGAACATGGGGCATGATCGTGTTCATGTGGATCCGATCGCGCTGGAGTCCAAAGTCGTGGTGGACGCGACAGGCCATGACGCCGTGGCACTGCAGTATCTCAACAAGCGGGGACTGTACAGGGCCGTTCCCGGAAATGGCGCGATGTGGGTCGAGAAATCCGAGCAGCTTGTTCTGGACAACACCGGTGAAGTTTATCCCAACGTCTTCGTGGTGGGTCTATCGGTCGCCGCGGTTTACGGCACGCCGCGCATGGGTCCCGCCTTCGGCGCAATGCTGATGTCCGGTGTGATCGGGGCGGATCTTATCAAGAACAAATTGGCCAAGTCCTAGGTTTCCCTCGTGGAGGCGATTGTCCGATCGCCTCTGCATTTACCCCGAAGGGGCGGACCACACGGCCCGCCCCTTTCTCATTTTTATGTCCATTATCCTGCGATCTTCCTCAACATTGATTTTTTTCTTCAAGGGGCGATATAATTCTTATTGGTTTCTCCTCTCGTGCGCGTTTCTGTAACCGATGGACACTGAAATACGGATCGATCGGAAACATAGCGAAAGGAATACACGATGGCTCATGATCAGGAATCCCTGATTCGGATAAAGGAGAACGGGCCGTATCGGGTGTCGGGGGCGGGTCTTTTATGGATGCGGCCGGTCATGAATGACGCGGGCCGGCCGATCGGGTGGGACCGCGGCAAACCGTTGGACCCTGGCAAGTCCTACGCGCTCTGCCGGTGCGGGCGTTCCTCTAATAAACCGTTTTGCGACGGGTCTCACGTTGAGGCGCGGTTCGATGGAACGGAAACGGCCGAACGGTCGGCCGCCGCGATGCGCCGCAGGAACTTCAATGGGAGAGGCCTCGTGATGACGGATGTTAAGAAGTTTTGCGTGCATGCCGGTTTTTGCGTCTCGGAAAAAACGGATGTCTGGGAGCTGGTCAAAAAGACAGAAGATCCTGCCGCGCGCATGGAGCTGATCCGGATGATCCGGAGTTGTCCCTCCGGGCGTCTGGAATACGCCGAGCCCCCCATCGACGCGCCGGTGGAGGAAAAACTCCCACGGGAGATCGGCATCATTGAAAACGGGCCGCTCTATGCCCGCGGCCGGATCGTTCTTGAGGGCGCCGATCGTCGACCCTATGAGAGGCGCAACCGGGTGACCCTCTGCCGTTGCGGGGCCTCGAAGAACAAACCGTTTTGCGACGGGACACACACGGAGATTGGATTCCGGGATTAACGGGAGGGAAAAATGAACAAGATCATCTTTTGGACCCTGCTATTTCTTTGCCCCGCCGCTGCTTTTGCAGCCGAGCCGGCCTCACCCAAAGCAATGATTGAGACGTTCTTTGGCGAGGTTCAGAAAGGGAATATCGTTGCGGCCTATGATCAACTATTCTTGGGTTCAACCATTCCGGTCGATAAACCTCAGGCGGTAACGGTATTGAAACAGCAAACGCAGACAGGATTGCCGCTGTACGGAAAGATTTTAGGGTTTGAGTTGGTTCACGAGGAGAAATTGAGCGAGTCGGTCATTCGATATGTCTATATTCTGAAAACAGAAAAGGCGCCGCTGACCTGGGAATTCTATTTCTATAAACCGAAGTCCGAATGGTTCCTTGCCAATATCTCGTTTAACGACCAGTTTAATTTTTTGGGAGCCAAGAAGTAGATATCCAGCGGGCGACGCGAGCCCCTAAAATAGACGATAGGATGACAAATCACGATAGCAGTAAAGACGGTTGGGTGCCGACCTATCGGGGCACGGTTTTTCCGTGGCATTGCGATCATATCGGCCACATGAACGTCATGTGGTTCGTCGGGAAGTTCGATGAGGCCACCTGGCAACTGTTCTCAATGCTCGGGATAACCCCGTCCTACATCCGGAAGCAAAACCGGGGCATGGCCGGACTGGAGCAAAGAATTTCGTATCAGCGGGAATTGAGGGCGGGTGACGTCATTTCGATCCGCTCCGGCGTCTTCGAGATGCGGGAGAAGGTGATGCGCTACGTTCACGAGATGCGGAACGACGAGACCGGCGAGCTCTCGGCCGCGATGATCGTGACCTCCATCCATATGGACACGGAAAAGCGTAAGTCCTGTCCGTTCCCGAAAGAAATCATCGACGCCGGCCGCGCCATGATCATTCCATTTGACCCGGAGAAATGGGGATTTCGAGAGCAGTAGTCCCTTCGGGCGGTTCTGGGGGCGGCCGCTTGGAAAAGGTGTTAAAGGAGAAAATTTATGCCGCCGCTTCGATATCACGAAGGACAAATCGCGGTTCAACAGGAGGCCAAGACCACCCAGATCGTCGAACGGCTGGCGCATTGGGTCGGCCCGATTGCCGAATTCGCGCAGATCGCGGACCTTTTTCTTTTTGCGATACCCGATTTGGACAAGACCCTTCAATTTACGGTTTTGTCCGGCAAGCCCCCGTTGATGGCGACGCGCGGAGGATCCGATATCCGATTGCAGTTTCCGTCCGCTCGAGCCCCTCGGATTACTGCCCCAACAGTTTGCGGCGGACTGGCCATCCACTTAGGCCAGGCGCGCCGGGTTCGGACGAACGGCCGGCTGATTCCGGTTGCCGACGGTGTTGAGCTGGAAGCTCAAGAAACCTTCACACTCTGCCGCAAGTACATGGCTCCCTCGTTGGCGCTGGATGACAAACCGCACCTGGGGCCGGTTGCCCGCGAATCACTGGCATTCGATGATCCATGGCTCGCCGGTCTGTTGTCCCGGGCCGAGACATCCTTCCTGGCCAGTATCAGCCCGGAGGGCGGGCCGGATGTCGCGCATCGTGGCGGTCCGCCGGGGTTTATCAAACTGGATGCGACGGCGCGACGGCTCACCTGGATCGAGTATGTCGGCGACGGCATTTTCAAAAGTGCAGGCAACATCCGCGCGACGGGTGGCCTCACACTGCTGGTGCCGGACCATGACGGCGGCGATGGAGTTGAGCTGATTGGGCGGGGAGAGTACACCAATCAACGGACAGACCGCCGGGTCGATCCTCTTGTCCAGCACCGGGACCCTTTTCCGATCCAGGGGATCATGACCTGCGAAATCAGCCGGGCGTTTCGGCTGCGTGGGCTGCTTCACTCACGGAAGCGCATTGAGAAGGCCCTTAAAATCACCTCGCGCTCGACCGTCGATGAGCAGGCGCCGCAGTAGAAATCAGCGAATGTCTCGATGGGCAAAGAAATGAAGAATCCGATAGTCTCTCTGGGTGGCAAGGAAGTGGCAACGCTTGGCGGGGGGTGCTTCTGGTGCCTTGAGGCGGTTTACGCGGATCTCAAAGGGGTCGAGAAGGTGGAGTCCGGCTACTCCGGCGGTGCTTCGGCCGATCCGACTTACCGTCAGGTCTGTTCAGGAACGACCGGGCATGCCGAGGTGGTCCAGGTGACGTTCGACCCCGGTGTTATATCATTTAAAGAGATACTTCAAGTATTCTTTTCAATTCATGACCCGACAACACTAAATCGCCAGGGTTCCGATATGGGATCCCAGTACCGTTCGGCCATTTACTACCGCACTCCCGAGCAAAAAATGATTGCCGAACAGGTCATGAAAGAAATCAACACAGCAGAAATCTGGAATGCGCCGATTGTGACCGAGATCGCACCGCTTAAGACGTTTTACAAGGCCGAGGATTACCACCAGGAGTACTACAAGGATAATCCAGAGCAGATGTATTGCCAATTGGTGATCGCGCCCAAGGTCGCAAAATTTCAAAAACAGTTTATGGACCGGTTAAAGAGGTAGGGGCAATTCATGAATTGCCCCTACTCAGAACCCGATCACTAATCCCAGTTCGGCTGAAAGATTTTTGGTAGGATGGCTGGATGTGATCGTCTGAAGATCCTGGGTGTACTCCCAGAAAATTTTGAAATTCCGTTCAACATAGTGGGTGAGGTTGACCGTCAACAGGTTCTGGTCCAGGCTGTTCTTTCCTCTCGCGTCATACCAGTTATACAGTAATACTCCGACCCAGTCCTGACTGTAAAGATAGGTCACCTCGGCGAAGCCGCTATTGATCGTCACGCGCTTGCCGGGGGTCGTAAAATCCGGATTGTCGTCCCGGCCGAACA
>JACQBZ010000011.1 GCA_016194285.1 Nitrospirota bacterium
ACCGGCTTGCCGTCTTTTCCGTGACAGCTGGAGCAGTTGACGTCGATATTGGTCTCGCCCATAAAGATTTTTTTCCCTTCCTCAACGATCTTTGGATCCGCCCACCATCCCTCCGGCATATGTTTATTTGCGTATTCCGGCGGAATCGGAGGAAACTCGAGGGGGTTCTCCCCGCCTCCACACGCTGCCATGAAGCCCATCGTACCCAGGATTCCCAAAATGCATGCCGACCTTTTCATCATCAACTTCATAATCAACTCCCGCTCCTTTCTGTTCGATTGTAGGGGCTCGCGTCGCCCCCTCCCCGATGGGGACAGATTTGAAATCTGTCCCCTCCTTTTAGCCTCCCCCTCCCTGCCTGCCGGCCGGCAGGTCGCTCGCCTTGCCTGCATGCTGCGATTCGCAGCAGACATGCTCGCTGAGCAGATCCTACTGAAGCCTTGTCGTCACGACCCATAAAAAAACGCCTCCACCCGCATTGTTCATGGGAGAAAGCGTCATGATACACACGGACCTTTGAATATGGCTCGTTCCTCCGCGCCCTCAACGTGAGACCCTACCGTCCTTTCATAACAAACGCTTACTTCCTCTTGCGCGACTTTTGAGAGGCCGGATGCCTACGCCGTCGACGCCGCCGCAAATAAACAAAGGCGACCCCCACCGCCAGGGCCCCTCCGGCCAGCACCGGCACTCCGAACCACCCGGACACCGGATGATCGGTTCCCGGCGCTCCAAAATCCACACGGGCTTTCCGAACGGAGACCTTATCGTTCGGTTCGAACTCGGCCCTTATCGTTTTTCGTTGATCGAGAGCCGTTACGATAATCTCATCACCCAGATCGGTACTGTGGAAATGTAACAGCGCTTCAAAATCGCCGTTACGATCGGTGAAGGCCGTCATTCCTTCATCCAATCGGGGATCCACCACAATGACCTTGGTATCCGCTACGGGATGGCCGTGATCATCGTGAACCGTACCATAAACCGTAAAGCGGTGGTCGGTTTCATGCGTCGCAAAGGCCGGCGATGACAAGAGGACTAACAAAAACAGCCATGCTCCCCATCCCCATTTCCATCGACCGAACAAACCACCGACCATCCCTCAAGATGCCGGCCGTTCCCCGCGGCTATAAAACGGCCGCAGCAGATCGCGCATCGAGATCATTCCGACCACCTGTCCGTCCTGAGTCACGGCCAGATGACGAATCCCGTTCTCGACCATCTGCCGCCCGGCTTCCTCAACTTCGGCGTCCGCTTCGATGCTCATGAGGGGAAAGCTCATCACCGCATCCACCGTGGTGATCTGCGGACTTAGGCCTTGAGCCACGACCTTATGAACGATGTCTGTTTCGGTAATGATCCCAAGGATCTGATTCTCCTCTTTGACTAAAAGGCTGCCGACGCCATTTTTTTTCATCAAATCCGCTGTCTCTTTGATCTTGTTTTTTTTGGTAATCGTAAACACAGTCTTGGCCATCATGTCTTTAACCTTGACCATAAATGCGATACGCCTCTTTTCGGAAGCGGCCCTTCTCGGAAGAACTACCGTGGAAGGCATGATCCATGAACTTGAGGGTCGTATTGTTAACATAAAATATGGGACTTGTCAAATATTTTTGCGGTCTTTTTGCGTGGTTCAGGGGGTTACATTGACAAACCGGAGGAACGTGTTTAGAATGATTTGAATTGCTTGTTTCACCGATGGTTACAGGAATCCGCGGGGAACTAAAATGAAGAAAATCGGGATCATTGCCAAGCCTCAGAACTCGCATGCCGTCAAGAAAATTTTGGACGAACTTCTCCCCTGGCTGGCCCAGCAGGGAAAAGAGGTGTTTCTGGATACGGACACCGGTTCCATTGCCGGCCTGGCTTCTCCGCACCAGAAATCCAAGGTTCCCTCCCTGGTCGAAATGGTGATCGTGCTCGGCGGTGACGGCACACTTCTGAGCGTCGCCCGCTTGGTGGAAGGAACCCGCGTTCCAATCCTGGGGGTTAATCTCGGAGGACTGGGCTTCCTGACGGAGGTCACGGTTGAAGAATTATTCAGCACGTTGGGTAAGATCTTCAAGAACGAGTTCGTCACGGACGACCGCCTGATGCTGAAGGCCGTCGTCCATCGGCAGGGTGAGCGGGTGGCCCAGTCCCTGGTCTTAAACGATGTCGTCATCAGCAAGGGGACCCTGGCTCGGATGATCAAGTTGGAGATCTTTATCAACAGCCAGTTCGTCACCGCCTTGCGGGGAGACGGGCTGATCCTGGCCACGCCCACCGGCTCAACGGCCTACTCGCTGTCGGCCGGAGGACCGATTATCTATCCTTCGGTCGAGGCCATGGTAATCACCCCCATCAGCCCGCACACCCTGACCAACCGGCCGATCGTGATCCCGAACAATATCCATGTGGAGGTCGTTCTGAAAACTCGGGAGGAAGGGACGACGGTCACCTTTGACGGTCAGGTCGGCTTCTCGTTGAGACACGAAGATGTGGTCGAGATCGGGACGGCCGAAAGCAAGATCAAATTAATTCGATCACCTCAACGAAACTATTTTGAAGTCCTTCGGCGAAAGCTAAAATGGGGGGAAGGGTAGAAAGCCGTCTCAACTTTTGAAGTCTTTCCTCAATCCCAGCAGGTTCCAGCGGGGCACGAGCGGCCAGAAAACGGTTGAGAATTTCACTGCACCAATCCCCGTCTCGCTTGGCCACGCCAACCAGCCCTTCACTGGCCTTGCGGGCCCAGCCGGCCAGGAACACGCCTTCGAGGATTCGGCCAGTCTGGTTGTCATAAGCCTGAAACAGGGCGTCGTCCGGCTCGTTCTGGGTTCGATTGGGGTTGGTCAGAAATGATCCGTTCTTAAACGGCAGGCCGAGCGTTTCGTCCACACGGTCCCCCACCGCGAAGATGACGCTGTCGCAGGCAAACTCGCGATAGGTCTTTAACCCGACGGCGGAGAAGTCCTCTCCCTTCGGCTCCAACTTAGTGTCTTCCAGTTCCAGACCCCGAACTCGATTTTTCGGGTCCGTCAAAACCCGGCGAGGAGAGAAGAGGAAACGGAAGCGCAGCTTCGTCTCGCTGCCGGCCGGCTCGCATTTCGTCATCTCTTCCACCATGCCGGACAGCAGGTGGTCGGCGTTCTGGCCGACCTCTTCCAGGCGTGGACGGATGCGGGAGAACTCCTGGGTCAGGTCCTCTTGATCGATATTATCGCAGACCGCGCGAATCTCCTTGGGATTGTACTTCCGCTCCGCAGGGCCCCGTCGCGCGATGGCCGTGACCTCTTTCACCTTTTTGTAACGGATCAGCCAGTGGGCGATGTCGACCATCACATCGCCGATTCCGATGATGGCCACCCGCTGGCCCAGATCAAATGGACGCTGGCTGAAACCCGGCAACAAATTATAATGGTAGACAACATCCTTGGCGTGGTAGACGCCCATCGCGTTATCCCCTTCCACGCCGATCGTTTTGGTTCCCTGTGCACCCGTGGCAAAGACCAGAGCGCTCGCCCCAATTTCATTCAGGTCCGAAATCATAATGTCCTTATGCTTGCCGACCGTCACATTGCCGAAATAATCAACATTTTCCCTATTCAGGATATCCCAATATCCTTTCTTGAGCCCACCCCGGAGCCGGTGTTTGTTCGGGAAAATGCCGTACTCGGCCAATCCGCCGAACTTGATGTCGCGGTTTAACACCACCACGCGGTGGCCTGCTTTTGACAGGTTATTCACGACCGCCAGCCCAGCCGGACCGGCCCCGATGACGATGATGAGGTGACAGGACTGATCTTTGGAGGCCATTTTATCGCCGCTTTCTTCTTCGCTTGATCGCTTAGTAACCGCTTTTACTGAGCTTTTCCCGAATCCGCTTCCGGAACGATACGTAGATAGCACGACAAAATTTCTGCCAGTTTAGCATACCAATTCAGCGTTTGTCAAAAAGTATGTCTCGCCTTCTCAAGCCATCAGAACTTGGAGGAATCGTACCGGAGGGTTATAGATATTAGGGTTAAAGACAAAGATGTTTCTAGACTTGGAAATCGTCGTACGATGAAGAGGCGAGCATTAGAGCATTTGCGAAGCAAAAACTCTGGTGGAGCTGGCCGGGATTGAACCGGCGGCCTTCTGATTGCGAACCAGACGCTCTCCCAACTGAGCTACAGCCCCACGAAAGCTTCACGATATTTTAATTGAAATTTATGGCGTGTTCAAGCCGTTCTTTAAAAATTCGTTCAAAGCGGGATCGATAGATCCGATCGAACAGGTCCCCGCCATCGGGAAACAATTCCAATACGTGTTCCCGGGCCTCGACAATACGCTTGTGAGCCTCCATATCCGAGGCCGTTCTCCATCGCAGATCCGCGGCCGTCTGATCCACGATCCGTCGCAGCCGCTTGAGCGTGAACTCTTCCGCGAGCAGATCGACCAATTGATCAGTCATGACAACACGGGATTGCGGATCGCTTTGCTCTTGATCTTGGTTGTCGATCTTCAAACCTTTGTACAGCACATCGACCGCGCTGGACCGACGATTCGCCGATAAATAGACCCGCGAAAGGTTGATATAAAACTCTGAACGGTAAAATTCCTTCTTGATCGCCGCGGTGCAATAGGTTACGGCCTCCTTGATTCGGTTTTCACCCAACGCCAAGGCCAAACCGAAATAGGACAGCAATTCCGGCGGAACCACAGAGGACGAATCCTCTTCATAGGCCGCTAACAAACGGCGAAAGTACAACAGCGCCTCCGGATAATTCGCTTCTTTGAGATAAGCGCAACCCAGTAAAAACGTGTCATTGAGCAACATGGCCGATGATCCTCCTATTTCTGAGAATATATTTTAAACCGCCTGTCAGAGACCGATCTCGATCATGGGCGATATGATTTTCGCCCCGGTCATTTTTTGGGCCGACTTTAGAATCACCCTCCGACCCGAGACTTCCAAGCGTTGCTCCGCAAAATACTGAATGGCCTGCGGAAGAATCCGATGCTCCTGCTCCAAGACCCGTGCCGCCAGCGTTTCTTCGGTGTCGCCATCGAAAACCGGCACCGCGGCTTGAATGATGATCGGGCCCTGGTCCATCGACTCATCCACAAAATGGACGGTGCAACCCGAAACACGGGCGCCCCATTCCAGAACCTGTCGGTGGGCGTGAAGCCCGGAAAAAGCCGGCAGAAGGCTGGGATGAATGTTGATGATCCGATGCTTATACGGCCCGATCAATCGGGACGTAATCAAACGCATGTAACCGGCCAAGATGACCAAATCAACTTGGTGTTTGCGTAATAGATCAACGATGGCCTCATCATACTTTTCACGACTCGAGTATTCTTTGGGATTCAGAAAAAAGGCCGGGACTCGGCTCCGGCGGGCATGATCGAGAGCCTGGGCCTGTGATTTATCACTGATGACCACCTCCACGCTTGCATCGATTAAAGGGGCTCGCGTCGCCCCCTCCACCGGCGAAGCCGGATGGAGCCTCCCCTTCTCGCTCGCCTTGCTCACTGGGTCGGTCCTCACGGCCGTGGCGGCATCAATGATCGCCTGAAGGTTTGAGCCGCGGCCGGAGATGAGAACCCCCAACCGAAGCTTGGGTTTACTCATAGACGACCTTTTTCTCTCCCGGGATGACCTTGCCGATCAAAAAAGCCGGCTCACCCAGACGTTTGAGTCTCTCCATGGCTCGATCGGCCTGCCCGGGACCGACGACAGCCACCATTCCGATTCCCATATTGAAGACGCGATACATTTCCTCGATGGCGATCCCGCCCTGTTTTTCGAGCCATCCGAAGACGACCGGAACCGGCCAGCTTCCTCGTTTGATTTGTGCCTGACAACCCTCGGGAAGAATGCGTGGAATATTACCCGTAAGACCTCCGCCGGTGATATGGGCCAATCCCTTGACATCCACATTGCGGACCAGATGCAGGATGGTCTTGACATAAATTTTGGTCGGGGTCAGAAGCTCCTCGCCCAGACGATGGGTCCATCCGGGAATCCGATCCGTGAGTTTATGACCCGCTACCTCAAAGGAAATCTTGCGCGCCAAGGAAAATCCGTTGCTGTGCAAACCGCTCGAGGCGAAACCGATGATAACGTCACCGGTTTTGATGCGGCTGCCATCAATAACCCGGCTCTTCTCGACCACACCCACCGCAAATCCGGCCAGGTTATAAACTCCCTCTGGATAGAAAGAAGGCATTTCGGCCGTTTCTCCGCCCAGCAAGGCGCACCCGGCCAGACGACAGCCTTTGACGATCCCGCGGATGATCTCGACCGAGGTCTGGGGTTGCAGTTTACCGGTTGCAAAATAGTCCAGAAAGAAAAGCGGTTCGGCGCCCGTTACCACGACATCGTTGACGGACATCGCCACCAGATCAATCCCGATGGTATCGTGCTGGTTCATCTCGATCGCGATTTTGAGTTTTGTCCCGACCCCATCGGTCCCGGAAACCAGCACGGGTTCCTTATACTTTTTGGCCTCCAGTCCGAATAAACCGCTGAACCCACCGATATCGGTCAGGACTTCCGGACGGAATGTGGAACGAACCAACGGCTTAATCGTCCGGACAAATTCATCACCGGCTTCGATATCGACACCGGCTGTCTTGTAGGTGAGACGCGGCATGTTCAAGATTGAACCTTTAAAAAACGCATTGTGAGTAATGATACAAGAAAAGTCAAAAAAGATCAACTGCCACAGCTCGCTAAAAGCGAGGAAATCTAAAAAAGATTTACCTTCTTCCCCGTATAAAGAAAGAGGCACGGTGCCTTTCGGTACCGTGCCTCATTTTTAAAAAATATGGACTACTTCTTATCCATCTTCATTTCCATTGCCTTGATGGATTTTGCGTGTCCATTGGCTTCATCCACTTCAACATTAGCCCCTGCTTTGACATCTCCGGTCTTCTGTGTTGTATTATCAAAATGGATTCGGTGCTCTTTCCCATCCTTATCCTTGACGACATAGAACGAACCGTCAATCTTGCTCAGCTCGCCCGTGATCATACCGGCCCAGCTCATGCTGATAAAAGACAGAACCGCAACCGCTACAACTAAACCCAGAATCATATTCTTCATGAAGTTTCACCCCCTCTCTGCATTGTAATTTAGTATGAATTCTGAACGGGACTCATTATCACTCAAGAGCCTACTTTCGTCAAGTAGATTCAGTCTGAAGGCTCTCTTGCCTTATTCCACCAACCCTATTTCTTCTTTGTGGTCGGTTTGGCTCCTGGCTTCGCGGGCTGCTTTGGCGATTTCTTCTGAAGTTCCGCGAGTTTGGCCTTAAGGTCTGCAGTCTCCTTCTCAAGGTCGGCATTCTTTTTCTTCATTTCATCCATCTGCGCCATTGTCTGACTCATCTGGGCCTGCATCCCCGCCTTGTCCTTCGTCATGGTATCCACTTGCTGTTTCAGTCTGGCATTCTCATCCTTCAACTGCTTTGATTCACAACCGGACAAAACAGGTAAAAACAAGAACGAGAGAATTACCGCCGACAGGATCATTTTCCGCATATCATTCACCTCCTCTCCATTGTCATGATGATTATTGTACGCCTGGTTCTTAGAACTCGTACTGACGCGACAGTATAGTCGTTCATTTCAGAGATTACAACTGCCCTGAGCACATCGGAAATAACATAGCATTTTTTATGCCATTTTTTTAAAAATTATATTTTATAAAATCTCTTTTAAACTTCAGGTGTTGGATAGACCCTCAAAGATATTAGAAAACCTTTTTGGAATGCTACACCTTTTCTGAGGTCTTATCTGCCTCATTTGCGGCAAGGACACCGGGTTTTTTGATCCCGTGCTTCTCCAAGCGGTACTGTAATGTTTTATAGGTTAGACCTAGGAGTTTCGCCGCTTTCATGATGATCCAGTCGGATTGCTCCATGGCCTTAAAAATCAATTCACGCTCAAGTTCTTCAAGTGAGATCCCATCGGCGGGCAACTCCAGTCCAAGCCCGGTCATCGGGGACGGCAGCCGACAGATTTCCGGAGGCAGATCGGCGATGCCGATCACATCCTGTTCGCAGAGGAGGACAGCCCGCTCAATGGACGACTCCAATTGACGAACATTTCCAGGCCAGGAGTACTCAAGCAGTTTGCGCATGGCTTCACGACTAATCCCTTGGATCTGCTTGTTCGTTTTTTGGCTATAAATCTGTATGAAGTGGTGAACCAGCTCCGGGATATCCGTGCTGCGTTCACGCAACGGCGGCATCTGGATCGAAATGACGTTCAACCGGTAATAGAGGTCTTCACGGAACTGATCTTTTTTGATCTCTTGGTCCAGGCGCTTGTTGGTGGCCGCGATGACCCGGACATCGATGGCCGTCTCTTCCGATCCCCCGATTCGCCGGATCTGTCTCTCCTGAAGCGTGCGAAGCAACTTGCCCTGCAGGTGAAGACTGAGATCTCCCACCTCGTCCAGAAAAAGCGTTCCACCATCGGCCGCCTCGAAGAGTCCGATTCGTCGACCGATCGCTCCCGTAAAGGCCCCTTTTTCATATCCGAATAACTCACTTTCGATCAGCGTATCGGGAATCGCAGCACAATTAATTGCCTGAAAGGGTTTGTTTTTTCTCGCGCTATTGAAATGAATGGCACGGGCCAAGAGTTCCTTCCCGGTTCCGGACTCCCCGTTGATCAGAACGGTCGCGGTGCTGTTCGATATTTTTTTAACCACCTCGAAAACTTCCTGCATTCGAGGATGATTGCCGATGATATTATTGATATGAAATTTTTCTTGAAGTTGTTGGCGGAGTCTATTGTTTTCCTTGACGAGAGAAATTTTCTCAAATGCCCGTTTTACGGCGATCAAAAGTTCTTCCCGCTCCAGCGGCTTGGTGATGTAATCCAACGCCCCCAGCTTCATCGCCTCCACCGCCGAATCAATCGAACCGTGCGCCGTCATGATGATGAGGGAAGCTAATGGATTCAATTGAAAGATCTTCTGAACGATCCCGATCCCTTCCGTATCCGGCAGCTTCAGATCCGTCAGGACCACATCGTATTCTCCGGTTTGGAATTTACCGATGGCCTCTTTTGCGGTCGAGGCGAGATCTACTTCATATTTTTCAGACCGGAGAATGAGCGCCATAATTTCACGCTGGGACCGTTCATCATCGATCACGAGGATATTGCCCGGTTTCATGCATGTACTCCTTCCATGGGAAGCGAAATGGTCACGGTGGTTCCCATTCCCTTTACACTGGCGACCGAAATGGTTCCGCCGTGCTCTTCCAAAACCCGTTTTGTCAACGCAAGTCCAAGTCCGATGCCGAGTTTCTTGGTCGTAAAATAGGGCTCGAAGATCTTTTGAAGATGATCCCCCTCGATTCCGCAGCCGGTATCTTCAAAATGCACCAAGACCCGGCTGTTCTCGTCATCCAATTGTGCATGAATCCGTAATACCCCGCCCTGACTCATCGCCTGAAGCGCATTGACGGTGATGTTCACAAAACAGTTTTTAATCTGCTCCACATCGACCAACACCCGCGGAAGATCATTGATGCCTCGGGTCTCAAACCGAACACCTTGATCGATCCCTTTGGGAAGGGCCAATTGCAGCACTTCGGACAAAATGGAGGCCAATTCGGCCGATTGCATCTGCAAGCGTATCGGTTTTCCAAAATCGAGAAAATTTTCGATCATCCGGTTCAACCGATGGATCTCGGTTTTGATATTGACAACCAGTTTGTCGATTTCTTCTTTATCAAGAAAATGGGCCCGATCCAACTGGACGCGCAAGTGGTCGATGGTAAGGTTGATCAGATTCAGAGGATTGCGGATTTCATGGGCGATACCCGAGGCCAATTGGCCGACGGCCGAGAGATGTTCTGCATGGCGCAGGCGGCCCTCAAGGGATTTCTGCAGCCGAAGCTTCTCCACCATCTCATTGAAGCTCCGGGTCAGCTCGCCGATTTCTTCTCCACCCCCCTGCACCACCAGCGGGGTGCTCAGATCGCCGGCCGCAACGTTCTTGGCCGCCTCCACAACCTGTTTAATGGGCCGAGTGTACCGCCACGCCAGGTAGAAAGAGAGGAAGATTCCCACCGAAAATATCGCGATATGCACGGCCAACCGTGTATAGAAACTTTCCCGGATCAGGCGGGAGAAATCATCCATGATCATGATGATATGGACATAGCCCATCTGTTCGCCGCCGACGACAATCGGAACCAGGATGTTATAGGGCTTTTGGTCTTTTTTCGGTCCCGCATCCTCCCCGATCCGCTCCGTAATGACCAGATCGCGATGCTTGGGATCCGCCGGTCGCTCTTTCCGATGAGGATTGGAACTGGCGATGACCTTATTTTCATTGCTCAGGATGGAGATCTCTTTAACGCCTTTCTTATTGAGCCGTGTCACGTAATCCCTCAAGCGGGCTTCATCCGAGGCCCCGTGCGTCGTCAATTGCTCGACGCTGATCTGGATCGCCGTCGTCAGGTCTTCCGTGTCGGCCATAATTTCCCTGACGACCGCTCGTTCCGTCAACCAATAGAATGCCAATGAAGCCATCAAGGATAAAAACAGCAACGAGAGCATCATGAGCAGAAGCTTGGTGTTCAGACGGAGGTGCTCCAAGCGGTTGGTGATCTTTTTAAAAGCGGATCTTACCATTCGTGATCCTCCGTGAGACTTAATCCGAGACAACCGATCACTTCATGGAAAGGAATTTTCCCCTCCCGGATTAATCGGGGGGGATGAAACGAGGTATCTACAATTGTGGACCCGGTTCCGCCGGGTGTCTCACCCCCATCGATTATGAGATCGAGGTGCGCGCCCAGCGTTTCTTGGACCCTCGAGGCCGAGGTGGCGCCGGGCTCACCGGAGCGGTTGGCGCTTGTGGCCGTGATGGGCTGACCGACCGCCCGTAGGAGCCGAAGGGCCACCGGATGGGACGGAATCCGGATTCCGACTTTCCCGGTCCCTCCGGTTAGCGCGGAAGGCAGGCGCGACGAAGCGGCAAACAAGAGCGTCAAAGGACCGGGCCAGAATTTTCGAATGAGACTCCAGGATTCCGGAGAAACGGCTCCAATGATTCCTTCGGCCCTCTTGAACTCGTCAATGACGATCAGGATCGGTTTGCCCGGCTCCCGCCCTTTGACGGCAAAGAGCTGTTCAACCGCGGTGGCATTGAAAGGGTCCACGCCCAATCCGTAAAACGTCTCGGTCGGAAAAGCAATTATTCCACCCGATCGAATCCGCTGAACAGCCTCCTCAACCGCTTCTAGAGAGGGGCCGGACTCAGGATACGATGGATCAATTTTAACGACCTGCCCTTTGAATCCGCCTTGCTTTTGCTTCAACTTCTTCCTCAAGTCTCTCTTTATAGTCTTTGATTTTACGTGCTAAATCTTTATGACTTATTCCCAAGATTTGGACCGCCAGAATCCCCGCGTTCTTGGCTCCGGCTTTGCCGATCGCCATGGTAGCG
Organism: Nitrospirota bacterium; assembly: GCA_016194285.1. Lineage (GTDB taxonomy): Bacteria > Nitrospirota > Nitrospiria > JACQBZ01 > JACQBZ01 > JACQBZ01. The sequence goes on from JACQBZ010000011.1 coordinate 11,447, forward strand.
ACCGGAACACCGCCCGGCATCTGCGCGGTCGAAAGAAGAGCATCCAGACCATTCAAGGAGGAGTCGATCGGGACACCGATCACGGGTCGTGTCGAATGGGCCGCAATGGTACCGGCCAGATGGGCCGCCCCGCCGGCGCCCGCGATAAAGATCTCGACTCCTTTCCTCTCCGCCTCGGAAATATATCTCCGCGTCCAATCCGGAGACCGGTGCGCCGATGTAATGGCCAGTTCATGCGCCACACCGAATTCCCCCAACACCACCGCGGCCTGTTCCATCACCGCCAAATCCGATTCACTGCCCATGACGATGCTGACCAATGGTTTTCGCAATCGATTGACTCCTCTAATTATGGGGGCTAGCGTCGCCCCCTCCACCGGCGAAGCCGGATGGAGCCTCCCCTTCTCGCTTGCTTTGCTCGCTGAGTCGATTCCCACAGGCGCGCAAGCCAACTGAAAGCGACCATTTTGTTCATTTTAGGTAATATAGCCTTCCACAGTCTGTGGGTCAAGTCTTGACGGCGTTGACGGGACGGGACATAAGCACCCAGCCGAGACCGCCAAGAACATTGAGCGAGGTAATCAGGATCAACCAGAGAACGGCAAAGGCCAATGCCTGAGGAGCCACTACCCCCGCCTGAGATAGAAAATAAACGTATGCGCCTTCTCGAACACCCAAGCCATTCAAACTGATCGGGACCATCCCGGCAACGGTCACCAAGGGAATGAAAACAAAATAAAATTCCCATGGAACCGCGACGTCCACCGCTTGACCGATTATCATACTAATGATAACCACCGATAGTTGAATAAAAAAAGAGGCCACGAGCGACGCCGCCATGAACCGGGGATTTTCCCAGTAGCGATAGGGCAATTCATATCGCCGCAAAAGACCGGGAAATGCAAAAGGGATAAGGAGACCCAGAATAAGCAAGGCCGTCCCGCCCAGTGTAAAAACGGTCATCCAAACCGGCACCATCACCGGGCCTCCTGCCGATAGGGCTATGGACGCGATGCACAGCAGGGCGATCATCCCGCTGATCCGATCCGCCAAGACTGTCGTCATGGCACGCAGAATATCGCCGCGACTCCCGGCCAAATAGTAGCATTTTCCCAGGTCACCCCCGATCGAGGTTGGAAGGAAAAGGTTGAAAAACAAACCGACGAAGTAAAAAGCAGCCAACCGACCGAACGAATGCTCATAACCCTGAACCCGCGTCATTATCTGCCAACGAAGAATGCCCACGAACTGCAAGCCGAAAAAGCTGACCCATGCCAGAACAACGTAGCCGATATGAAGACTCTGCAGCGCGTGCCCCACCGAACGGGCATCGATTTTTGAAAACAGGTAAGTGAGCAATCCCAGACTGACGATCGCTTTGAGAACGGTCGTCAACCACCGACGAGGCTTGGGCGATGCGGGAATGGAAAAATCGATCTTAGAAATTGGTGGCCAGGACATAGCCTCCTTGCTCCGAACGAATCATCAGCTGAGGCATGGACTCTAAGACCGGGACCAAATGAATCTGGCTCAATACCACCGCGTGGCCATTGACCGATAAGAAATGCCGCAGGTCTTCCTCCTGATTCGACTTGAAAATGACCGCGCCTCTACGGGCATAAAACAGGATGCTGGGTTTTTTCAGGCCGAAGACCACCAGGGGTTCCTCCGGACGAATCCACCCGCGGGTTTCTTGAGTCAGGTTTCGCAACGGCATTTGAATATACGAGCTCACCGATGGAATGAAGTCGAACAGCAAGACAAATACAAAGACCCCCATCATGAGCACCAACACCATAAAACCCGCCCACCGTCTCATGAGCCGCACCAGCGCAATGTAGGTCATCACCCCGATCAAGGGGACCGCGGCCATGACAATCAAGACCCCGTTCAGCTCGATCGGTTGGGCCAAGAAGGGAGCCAAGGCTCCGTACTTCACCCGTGCCCATTCGATCCCTTGCGGAAAGGACAAAATAAGAACGGCCGCAATAACGGTCAAGCCACCCATCAACCCGATCGTAAACCGGTCTTCAAACCGGGCCGTTGACGATGCCGCATCCATTCTCCGGTCCAAGTAGCAGGCCACCCAAATGGCCAAAGCTGGAAAGGCGGGTGCAATATAACTGGGAAGCTTGGTGCCGGCCAATGTAAAAAAGATGAAGACGACCGCGACCCACAACAGCAGAAACCATTCGAACGGATGGTCCACCGGAAATGGGCGGAAATTTTTCCATCGTTCCGAAAGAGTCGAACCGGAAAAGATGGAAACAACCGAAGCCGGAAGAAACGCCACCCATGGGAAGAAACCGATCGCCATAACGCCCAAATAATAGAACGGGGCCCCGGCGTGGCCTCCGATGACGGATGTAAATCGCTCGATATTATGGTGGAGAAAGAATGATTTCCAAAAATCCGCGCCGTGAAGCCGAAACATCGCTGTATACCACGGCAGGGCAACCGCACAGAAGATCAAGATCCCCCATCCCGGTCGAATGTCACGGAAAAGTTTATTTCGCGAACCGGCCGTGACGATAAAAAGGAAAATCGTCAATCCCGGTAGAACAAGACCGACCGGGCCTTTGGTCAAAACCGCCAGGGACGCGGCCAGATAAACCCCGATGACCCAGATGGCGCGCTCTGTTTTGCAGAGCATATAAAAGCTGGCCAGCGTAGCCGTGACGAAGAAGACGAGCAGCATATCGGTCAAGGCGGCGTGTGAAATCACCACCATCTCAAGACTGCTGGCCAGGATGAGCATCGCCAACAATCCGGCACGGGGGCCGGCGACCCATCGGGTTAAACCATAGGTCACGACCAGCAGCGCGAGGCCGAAGACTGCGGAGGTCAACCGTGCCGAAAACTCGGACAGCCCGAAGGTCTTAAAGGCCACCCCCATGAACCAGTACAGCAGGATGGGCTTGTCGAAATCGGGCGAGTAGTTAAACTGCGGGGTGAGCCAATTTCCGGTTTCAACCATTTCCCGGGCGGTTTCGGCATAAATCGCCTCGTCCAGATCAAACAGCGGCACGGCCCCGAGCTGATAGAAGAAAAGAAACCCTCCCAGCATCAGCGCCGGCCAGAAGCCGGTGTTCCGGGTCATGATTTGAGGTACTCCAACTTCAATCGTGAAGCCCACACACCGATCAACACTCCCAAAACGGCCCCGACGAAGACGTCCGAAGCAAAATGAGCATCGATATAAATCCGTGTAAAGGCCACGAAGACGGCGAGGGAATACCAGATCCATTGGCCGGCCGGGTAGACCGCGGACAGAACCGCGGCCATGGCAAAAGCCGAAATGGTATGTCCGGATGGGAACGAGTCATGCCCGCTCGCAAACGACGGGCCCCAATTCATGATCCCAGTGTCCACCAGCTTCGGACGAGGACGTCCGGTCAGATGCTTGACGACTTGTACAACCGTCCCGGCAACCGCCACCGCGATCAGACTCCGCCCACCGGCTTGCTTTAATTTTTGCTGTTTCAGCCATCGGCCGATGACGTAAAGAACCGCCGCCTCCACCGCGAGGACCCAGCCCCTTCCGAACCAGGTCAGAATATGCATCAGTTTGAACAGAGGGTGGACCCGGAGATCTTTGAGGATGCTACGGATCAGACCATCTTCAAGAAAGACCAACGGAAGTAGAGCAACGATGACGACCGTCCAGATCAAACCCTTTCGGCTCATTTGTAAACGATCGGCACAATCGGATATCGGCTTAATCATCAAACCCTATTTTCTCTCGCAGAATATAAAGCGGACGGCGTTTGACCTCTTCATAGGTCCGGCCCAGATACTCGCCCATCATTCCCAGAACGATCAGTTGGACACCGGCCAGGAACAGAACCGCCACCATGAGCGAGCCCCACCCGTGGGTGGGAAATCCCAGGAGCTCGGTCTGGTTTAAGAAAAATCGCCCGATAATCACAAAAAGTCCCAATAGAAAACTCAAGCTTGACACGATCAGACCGAGATAAATCGCGACGCGCAGCGGAGCAAAAGAAAACGAGGTCACCCCGTCCCAGGCCAACTTGAGCATCTTGCCGAACGGATATTTTGTGCTTCCGGCGAACCGTTCGGTGCGAGGATAGAGAACCCCCGTCTGACGAAATCCGACCCAGAGGGTCAGCCCGCGGACAAACCGGTGGCGTTCCCCAAGCGACCGAAACACCTCCACGACTTTTCGGTCCAGCAACCGGAAATCGCCGGCATCCATCGGAAGATCCAGATTTCCGATTTTCCGCATGAGGGCATAAAACAACCTGGCCGTGGTCCGCTTAAACCAGGTATCCGTTTCTCGGCTTTCGCGGACCCCATAAACCACCTCATATCCGTCGCGCCATTTGTTCAGCAACCGCGGGATCGTCTCGGGCGGATCCTGAAGATCCGCGTCGATCACCACAACCGCGTCTCCTTTTGCATGATCCAATCCCGCCGTCAGGGCGATTTGATGGCCAAAATTTCGGGAGAACTGGAGCACCTTGACGGATTTATCCCACTGAACCAGTTCCGACAGGATCTTCGCCGAGCCGTCATGGCTTCCATCGTCCACAAAAATGATCTCCGTGCCCGATAATCCGCGCAGTTCTTTGAGAACCGCATGAAGCCGTTTGTAGAATTCATGCAAAACGGCCTCTTCATTATAGACCGGAACCACCACGCTCAAGAGAGGTCTATCCGGTATAGTCATGTCGGCTTCTCCGTTGTAATTGGGGGCCCGTGCAGATATCACTCACCCCGCCGCCTTCAGGCCTTTGAGACCCTTGAGACCAATGTCCATCCGGCAATGCATGCCCTCGAACCGGATTCGGCTGATCGCCTCGTACGCGAGATCCCGCGCCTGCTGAAAATCGCGTCCCCCAGCCGTTACGCCCAATACGCGCCCACCGGCCGTCACCAATTCTCCATCACGAAGGACGGTTCCGGCATGGAAAACCACCACGCCGTTTTTGGCCTCGGCTTGTTCGATTCCCCGGATCGGCTGACCGGATTCAAAGGTGGCCGGATACCCTTTCGCGGTCAGAACAACGCAGACCGAAACGTTCGGACTCCATCGAACTCGGAGATGATCCAAGGCTCCAACCGTCAATGCCTCAAAAATTTCGACCAGATCGCTTTCCAGCCGGGTCAGGATCACCTGTGTCTCCGGATCACCGAAACGGGCATTATACTCCAAAACCTTCGGACCGTTTTGGGTCAGCATCAGACCCGTATACAATATTCCCTGAAACGGTCGTCCCTCTCGGGCCAAACCGTCGATCGTGGGTCGGACGATTTCGCGAAGGACCTGTTCCTGCAGTGCTTCCGACAGAACGGGCGCGGGTGAATAGGCGCCCATGCCGCCCGTGTTAGGACCCTGATCTTGATCAAAGACGCGCTTATGATCCTGCGACGTCACCATTGGGACGATGGTCTTTCCATCCGTAAAAACCAGGAAGGACGCCTCTTCGCCTTCCAAACAGTCTTCCAGCAGGATCTGACTTCCGGCTTCACCGAATGTCTTCCGGCGCATGATTAAGTCGATCGCCTGGATCGCCTCGTCTTCATCCTGCGCGATGATAACCCCCTTGCCACCCGCCAACCCGTCCACCTTGACCACAATGGGAGCCCCGTGATCTTTGGCATATTGGATCGCCGGTTCCGGTTCGTGAAAATTTCGGGCACGGGCGGTGGGAATACGATGGCGTTCCATGAAAGATTTCGAGAAGACTTTGCTGGATTCAATCTCGGCCGCGCTTTTGGACGGCCCGACAATCCGGAGGCCGGCTTCTCGAAAGCGGTCCGCGATTCCCATCGTCAGCGGTCCCTCCGGACCCACGACCGTTAAATCAATCGCCTTGCTCGTTGCAAAATCCAGGAGCCCGTTTAAATCGTCGGTCTTGATGAGAACACAACGGGCGTGGCGGGCGATCCCGGGATTGCCGGGTGCGCAATAGAGCGCCTCCACCCTGGGGCTCTGGGCTAACTTCCAGACCAGGGCATGCTCCCGACCGCCGCTTCCGATTACCAGGATTTTCATCGATAAAATAGGGTTGGTAGGGGCGGGATGCATCCCGCCCAAAGATTCAGGGCGCCATGCATGGCGCCCCTACAAACGTAACATCGTTGCACGCGTTTATCAATGCCTAAAATGCCGCATGCCCGTCATCACCATCGCCATCTCGTGTTCATCGGCGGCCCGTATCACCTCCTCATCCTTGATCGAACCCCCGGGCTGAATGACGGCCCTGACGCCCGCTTTCGCGGCCTCATCCAGACCGTCGCGAAAGGGAAAGAAGGCGTCCGAGGCCATCACGGTCCCGGCCAGCGAGGATTGCGCCTTCATCATCGCGATCTTCACCGAATCAACCCGGCTCATCTGGCCGGCTCCGATTCCGATGGTCTGGCCCGGTCTCGCATAAACAATGGCGTTGGACTTGACATGTTTACAGACAATCCAGGCAAAGGCCATAGCGTCATATTCCTCATCCGTGGGTTTGCGCTTCGTGACGACCTTCAGTTTTCTCAGATCCTCGATCCGGCCCAGGTCTCGGTCCTGCAAAATCAGTCCTCCGATCACCCGTTTCATGTCCATTTCGCCTCGGCGCTCCCACGTCACTTTCAAATCAGGGCCGACATCTAAGAGACGAAGGTCCTTCTTCTTTTTAAACACGTCCAGGGCGCTGCGTTCGAAGCCGGGGGCGATCACGATCTCGACAAACATCTTGGCGATCTCCTCCGCCATCTCGACATCCACCGGCCGGTTGAAAGCGATCACCCCGCCGAACGCCGAGATCGGATCCGTGGCCCGAGCCTTCGTATAGGCTTCGAGCAGCGTCTCTCCCGTCGCCACGCCACACGGATTGTTGTGTTTGATGATCACGACCGCCGTCTCATTAAATTCCTTCACCAGCTCCAGGCCGGCGTTGGCGTCCAGAAAATTATTAAAGGACATCGCCTTGCCATGCAGCTGTTTGGCCGTCGATACGGAAGGCTCTGTAGGCTGGAACTCGCGATAGAAAGCAGCCTGCTGATGCGGGTTCTCCCCGTAACGGAGATCCTCGACTTTCTCAAACTGCAGCGTGAAGATGCTCGGAAAACGCACGCGATCCGCTTCCTTTGTGCGGTTTTCAAGATAGGAGGAGATGACGCTGTCGTAACGGGCGGTGTGGTTGAAGACTTTTTTCGCGAGCCCTAAACGCGTTTCCCGGGAGATCGCCCCGTTGTTGCTTCGGAGCTCGGCTAAAACTTTTGGATAATCACGAGGGTCCACGATGACCGTCACATGCTCGAAGTTTTTGGCGGAGGAGCGCAACATGGCCGGTCCGCCGATGTCGATGTTCTCGATCGCGTCTTCGAAACGGACGTTCGGCTTGGCCACGGTCGATTCGAACGGATAGAGATTCACGGCGACGAGATCAATCGGCTCCAGACCCTGCTGCTTCATCTGGGCCAGATGCGTCGGATTGTCCCGCCTCGCCAAAAGTCCGCCGTGGATCTTGGGATGAAGCGTCTTGACCCGGCCGTCCAGCATCTCCGGAAACCCGGTGAACTCGGCCACATCCTTGACCGGAATGCCGGCCTCCTTCAAGGTCTTGGCCGTCCCGCCGGTAGAGAGGATCTCAACCCCCATCCCCGCCAGCCCCTTGGCCAACTCGACCACGCCTTCTTTATTCGATACGCTGATCAAGGCCCGCTGAATCTTCATTTTCCCCTCGCTGAATTTTTATTTATCCCAAGCTGAACCAAAACCGCAAACTGATTGCGAGGACACCCAAGACGACCGCCAGTGCCGTTCCGTCCTCGCTGTTTTCATAAAACCATTCCCACTCCCACTGTCCTGTTCCCCGGCCCGCATAGGGGTGGAGGCTTGGAAGATAATCCGGAACGGCCCGGTCGTAATCGACCCAGGCCTGGCCGAAATGCTCACGCAGCCGTCGTCCTTCCCGCTTCTTTTTGAACGGGGCGTAATAGACGAAAAAGATCGCCAGACCGATGATGAGGAGATAAACGTTTTGGGCCATGAGACAGAATCCGATTAGAATGAGCAAGGTCCCGAGATAAAGCGGATTCTTCACGTAAGCGTACGGTCCGGTCGTCGTCACCTCTTTCGTCTTTTTCAAGTGGCCCGCGGCCCAGACCCGCAGTGCCTCCCCAATCAGAACGAACAGGAGACCCGGAATAAACCAGCTCAGCGTCGGTCGGGCGAAGATGATCAGGAGGATTAAGGCCAGATAGACCGGGACTGTTTTGAAGGTCACGCGCTTGAATCGCGCGGCCATGGGCGTTGCCACATCCCCTCCTCAGAAAGTGTCGGTAGAATACCAGATACCCGGCGGAAATTCAAGGAGGAAATAGACGACGAGATTAAATTTATGAGATAAGAGTCCGAAGGTTTTGCAATAACTTTTGGAGACTCCGGCCGGAGATTTTCCCGGTCACCTTGACAAAACGCCGATTGTCAATGGAACGAATTTGATCAACCAAGATATCGGAGGGCTCCTTCAGGCCACCCTCTCCGGTTGCCAGATGAACTCGTAGGAACTGCGCTTTCGGGTGGATCTGAGTCGTGATCGGACAGATCACTGTCGAGGGATGGAGGCCGTTGAGAAGGTCGGTCTGAACAACGACGACGGGGCGGACCTTCCCAGGTTCGGTCCCGATTCTCGGATTGAGATCGGCAATGTAGACATGACCCTTTTTAATCTCCATGCCGTCTACTCATCCAGTTTGTCTTCGATCTGTTCAAAGACCTGCAGGACCTCCATCGAATTCTCCGCCACCAGGGCCGACTCATCAGCCAGAGTCTTCTTGAGCAGTTTTCGCTTCCAGAGCTTGTTGTAGAGATTGATCGCCTCGTTAAAGTAGGCGTTCCTCGGCCGTCGGCTTTTCCGGAGAATCTCCTCAGCTTCCTCGAAGACTTCGTCTTTTAATTTCAAAGAAAGAGCTTTAGACATCTTACCTCTCCTTCCATCTGTATTGGTATCACCAAAAGCATATACCATCGGCTTGGCGCTTGTCAAGGAGGAGGCAACGCTTCAGCATTCCCGATGCAGACTCCTCCCCGGGCTTTCGCCCACCCCCGCGCGCGAGGCCGGAGGGGAGCCGGACTAATTCCTATAACCCTCGGTCGCTTTTCACCCGGAAGCGGCCGCGTTTGGCGCGCGGATATTCGTATCGGCTAATGTTACAGAAAATGTGGCAGGACAAGGGGGAGTATACAAGAAGCGGGTAAAAAGTCAAGGAAAGCAACTTTCGCGGAGACAAGCTCCGCTCTGTGGGAGAAACCGATCATGTCCTGGTTACAGCGCGGAGTTTATCTCCACGATGAAATTTATCTCATTCGCTGCTCGGGATCGAGGGCGTCGCGAAGGGCGTCGCCTAGGACATTGAAGGCGACCATCGTCAGAAACAGGATCAGGCTTGGAAACAGGATCAGATGGGGGTAGAACTTCATCGCGCTCCAGCCTTCGTTTGCCATGCTGCCCCAGCTGGCAAACGGCGGCGCGATTCCGAGACCGATGAAGCTCAAGGTGGACTCGGCCAGGATCGCGGCCGGGACGCGGAAGGTCAAGGTGACGATCAGCACGCCCAACGTATTGGGAAGAATATGGACAAACAGAATTCGGTGATGGGGTGCGCCGACGGCGCGGGCGGCCTCCACGTAGCTGAACTCCCGAAGCTTCAACACCTCTCCCCGGATGATCCTCGCCACCGTCACCCAGCTCACGAGGCTCAAGGCCAGAAAGATCCCCAGGACACCCCGTCCGATCGTCACCGTGATCAGAATAATCAGCAAGAGATCCGGCAGCGAATAGACCAGGTCCACGAACCGCATAAGAATATTGTCCGTTCTCCCCCCCGCATAACCCGAGACGGCGCCGTAAATTGTGCCGAACAGTACGGCGAACAGGGCCGTGAAAATTCCCACGGCCATCGACATCCGCGCGCCGTAAAGCAGGCGGGAAAAAAGATCCCGTCCGAGACGGTCCGTCCCCATCCAGTGCTGCGAGCCGGGGCCCTGGAGAATGGAATGGGTATCCTGTTGATCAAACGGATACGGTGCCAGCCACGGAGCGGCCAGCGCAGCAAGGCAGACGAGCAGAATAAACCCGCCGCTGATAGTGATTCTCGGATTAGACTGCAAGAAACGCATCGGTGTTAATTGCCTCCAACCCTCATCCTCGGATCAATCCATGTGTAAATCAGGTCCACGACGATATTCGCCAGGACAATCAGCACGGCATAGACCAGCGTGACGCCCATGATCAGCGGGTAATCCCGATTCGTCACGGCCGTGATAAAGTACCGGCCCATTCCCGGGATCGAAAAGATGAATTCAACCACGAAGGAGCCGGTGACAAGCGTCGCCGTTAAGGGACCGAGAAAAGAGACGACCGGCGTGATCGAGTTTTTCAGCGCATGTTTGAGCAGGACCTGCCGCTCGCCGAAACCCTTTGCCCGTACGGTCCGTATGAAATCTTTATGAAGGACCTCCAACATGCTCGATCGTGTCAGCCTCGCGATGTAGGCCGCGGGAAGCATCGCAAGCGTCACGGCCGGAAGCATCCCGTACCGCCATCCTTCCCACAATGCCGCCGGGAAAAAATGAAGCCGGTAGCTGAAGACCATGATCAAAAACGTCCCGACGACGAAACTCGGAAGCGAGATCCCGGCCGTGGCGAGGAACATGCCGGCATGATCCGCCCAGGATCGCGGACGCGCGGCCGCGACGATGCCGGCGCCCACCCCGACGATCACCGAGATCAAAACGGCCCAGAGGCCGAGCTGCATCGAGACCGGAAAGGTGTCACGGATGATGTCGTTCACATTGCGTCCGAGATATTTATAGGAGGGCCCCAGGTCCCCGTGAAGAAGGTCTTTTAGATAAAAAAGATACTGCATCATGACGGGTTGATCCAGATGGTATTTCGCATCGACGTTCGCCCGGATCTCGGGCGGCAGCGGCTTTTCCTGATCGAAGGGCCCTCCCGGCACGAGATGCATGAGGACAAACGTCGCCGTGGCAACCAGCCACAGCACCGGGATTCCCCAGGCCAGTCTCGCAAGGATGAAACGGATCACGGTCGCTCCAATCGGACGTTTTTTAAGATGAGCAGTTCCAGCGCGTTGATTTGAAGTCCACGGACATAGGGTTTGACCACCCAGTTCTGTGTCGCCACAAAGAGCGGCATGATCACGACATCCTTTTCGAGCAAAATTCGCTGTGCCTCGTCGTAGGCTTTCTGCCGATGTGCCGAATCGGGATCGGCCGCGGCCGACCGGATCAGCGCATCATAACGATCGTTTTTCCAACGGGTACGGTTATTCCCGCTGGTCGAGGTGAACAGATTCAGGAAATTATCCGGATCGGGATAGTCGGCGCCCCACCCCAGCCGGAACAACGGCAGAGGGTCGGTCTGAAGCCGTTTAAGATAAACCTTCCATTCCTGGTTGTCCAGCAAGACCTCCACGCCCAAATTCCGTTTCCATTGAGCCTGAAGATTCTCGGCGATCAGACTGTTTTCCGGACTGGTGTTGAACGCCGCCGTAACGGTCGGGAAACCCCGGCCGGCGGGATAACCCGCCTCGGCCAGCAGGCGTCGCGCGGCTTCGGGATCGAAGGGAAGACCGATCGCGGGATTATGATAGGGCATCCCCGGCGGAAGCCAGAAGGAGGCCGGGACCTCCCCTCGTTTTAAGATCGCCGGAAATTCTTTTCGGTCGATCGCCATCGAAAAAGCGCGACGGATCCGGGGATCCGTAAAAGGCGGCTTCAGCACATTAAAGCCGTAATAGTACCCGCGGAGGAGCGGCGCCGTAAAATATTTGGGCTTCCCCCGGTACGTGGCCATCGCCTCGGGCGGCAGCGTGGCCATCTCCAGATCGCCGGTCTCGTAGAGGGTCAGCGCGGTCGTGGTTTCGTTGACGACGAACATCACCACCTTTCCGAGCGCCGGTCGGGGTCCGTAGTAATAAGGGTTCGGGCGCAAGGTCAGCTTGTACTCGTGACGCCATTCGTCCAGCACAAAAGGGCCGTCGGTGACCATCGGGCCCGGCTCGGTCCACCGTTCACCGAATTTCTCGACGATATCGCGGCGCATCGGAAAGGTGACCATGAACGTAACGATGCTCGGGAAAAAAACGATCGGCTTTCTCAGCCGGACCTGGAGCGTCCGGTCGTCCAGCGCGCGGACCCCGACCGAGTCCGGACGATCCGCCTTGCCGGTGTTGTAGTCTTCTGCCCCCTCGATGTCGTACAGAAAGTAAGCGTACTCCGCGGCGGTTTGCGGATTCAAAAGGCGTTTCCAGGAATACTCGAAATCTCCGGCCGTGACCGGCTTCCCATCACTCCAGCGGGCGTCTTCACGAAGGTGAAAAAGATAGGTCCGGCCGTCGGGCGAGACCTCCCAGGAACGGGCCACGGCCGGGCGCGGCCTGAGTTGCTCGTCGTACTCCGTGAGCCCTTCCATTAAGTTGATCAGAACGTCGAACGAAACGCTGTCGGTGGCGAGATTCCAATCGAGCGTCGGCGGCTCATTGGAAAGCGTCATTCGAAATGTCGGCTCAGCCGGACCCGGGGGAACGCGCGCGGACGTACGGACAAACAGCACGGCCAGCGCCAGAATCAGCCCAATCGTAACGGCCCATTTTATCCAGTTGCGATGAATCATCACGAGTGATTGCAAACCCGCAGTTGATTATATATGATGGCGCTTTAAAATACTATTTATCAGGGGCTCACGTCGCCCCCTCCACCGGCCAAGCCGGATGGAGCCTCCCCCTCTCGCTCGCCTTGCTCGCTGGGAGACTTCCGCGAGCTTGCCCCGGGGGTCTACCTGCGAGGATAGAATGAAGCCCGGCGTCTTTCTGACACGCGCCCTGCCGACGCCCGTGATGCATCGGCTGAAAACACTTTTTGATCTGAAATACAACCTCTACGACCGGCCGCTGACCAAACCGGAACTGATGCGCGGGATGCGAGGAAGACCGGCGCTGATCTCAATGCTTTCGGATCCGATTGACGCCGAGGTAATCGCCAGCAACTCCCGATTAAAGGTCATTGCGAATTATGCCGTCGGCTACAACAACATCGACTTGAAGACGGCCGCCGCGCTAGGGATCATCGTGACGAACACCCCGGAGGTCCTTACGGAGGCCACGGCCGATCTGACCTGGTCGTTGATCCTGAGTCTCGCGCGGCGCGTTGTGGAAGGCGACCGCCTCACCCGAACCGGCCGATGGACGGGATGGAATCCCACCCAGCTCCTGGGAATGAATGTCTCCGGGAAGACCTTGGGGATTATCGGAATGGGGCGGATCGGACAGGCCGTCGCCCAGAGGGCCGTGGGCTTTGGAATGCGTCTGATCTATCACAACCGCCGGCGTTTGCCGCATCGCGTCGAAAAAAGATTTCGCGCTTCTTATCGTCCGCTCCCGCGTTTACTCGCGGCCGCCGATATTCTCAGCTTGCATGTCCCGCTGACGCGTGAAACCCGGCACTTGATTGATCGTCGGGCATTCAACGGCATGAAGCGCACGGCACTTCTCATCAATACGGCGAGGGGACCCGTGGTGGACGAAAAGGCGCTCGTTAGGGCTTTAAAGAAAGGGGAAATTGCAGGAGCCGGCCTGGATGTTTTCGAGGAGGAACCCACGGTTCAAAAAGGCCTGTTGACTCTGCCGAATGTAGTGCTGCTGCCCCATCTCGGCAGCGCTACGGTCGAGACCCGCATCAGAATGGGGTGGATGGTGATCGAGAATATTCAAGCGGTTCTGAAAGGAAAACCGGCGCCCAACGCGATCCGGTAATAGGCAGTCGGCAGATAGTTATGTGTCCGCCAGTTTCAGATCAACCGCAATTTCGCGGATCATGTCATGATCGATCCGATCTTTCTTCCGAAGATAACCTTCCAGCAGGGCGTTGTCGCAGACGGTGTTGATGAGGCGGGGGATTCCCTTGGCATATTGGTGGACCGCCGAGTAGGCCGATTTGGTGAAGATTTCCTTCTTGCAGCCGGCGATTTGGAGCCGGTATTTCACATAATCCTCGGAGGACTCTTCCGTGAAGGCCTGAAGATGATAACGGATGGCCACCCGCTGTCTTAACGGTTCATCGAGAGCCAGATGTTGATCCACTTCCGGGAGGCCGAATAAAATGAAGGTGATCAATTTGTGGCCGTCCAATTCGATGTTCAGTAAACCGCGAAACTCTTCCATGACCTCCCGGGTCTGAAGCATCTGGGCTTCGTCGATCAGGACAACGGCTTTTTTCTTTTTATCATGAATCTCGGCCAATCGGTTATATAACTGCCCGAGCAGATCGGTCTTCGCCTCGGCCGGTTTCTCAACGCCCAACTGAACCGAAATCTTGCGAAGAAGCCATTCGGAGGTGATCGAGCTGTGAATGACGATCAGAAGGGCCGATTCGTAACTGCTTTCATCCAGTTCATCCAGAAGCCTTCGGGCCAAGGTGGTTTTCCCGGCGCCGACATCCCCGACCAGCAGCGCCAGGCCTTTCCGCTGTTCGGCCGCGTATTTGAGCCGGATCAGCGCCTCGGCATGCGGCTTGCTATTATAATAAAACCGGTTGTCGACTGAATTCGAGAAGGGTTCTTCTTTTAGATTGTAATGTTCAAGATAACTCATCGCGGGCCGTTTCCTTTAAAATCAATCCACAGCGAGCAAAGCGAGCGAGACGGAGAGGCTCCATCCGGCTTGGCCGGTGGAGGGGGCGACGCGAGCCCCTATAAATAAGATATCCGATCTTTCTTTCTGGCCTCGTCTTTTGATCGGTCCTGGCCCGCGGCCTTGCCGCGTTGGGTCTTGGGGGTCGGAGTGGACTCGCCAAAGATCCGATCCATCATGACATCCAGATCTTCATCTTCTTCCTCACGGCTGGCCGGTGCCGCCGGTGTCTTTCGTCGGGCTTTGCCGAGCTGACCTTCAAGATTTTTAACCCGCTGAATCACGTCTTTAAAATTTCGATCGGACTCTGCGATCTTGCTGAACATCTTCAGGGCCTCTTCCGGTCGCGATTCCTTTTCATAAAGAGAGGCCAGGTCATAACGCAGCCAACGGCCCTGAGCCTCATCGCATCGGGGGTCCGAAAGGGCGCGTTCCAAGAGCTTGATGGCTTCCGGATGATTGCCGCCCTCCTGATGGCATGCGGCCAGCATGTTGCATGAATCAATAAAGCGATCCGGCCCGTTCATGGCCTGCTTAAATTCGATCATCGCTTCGTTGAGGAGCCCCATTTCCTTGTAGGCGATTCCCAAATTATAATGGGTTTCGTAATCAATATCATCCACCTGTACCACGTCTTTCTGAAACTCCGCAAAGATACTGTCCAGCTGTTCGCTGACCGACTCCTCTTCATGAAGATCGGCCGGCGAACGTCCCTTCAGATCTCCTTTAACTTTATCATCTAAAATGCCTGATAAATCAACATATTCTTCTTTATTTTCTTTGGCCCCACTTGCACGCGAGGCTTTTTCGTTGGGTTTCTTTTCTGATCTCTCCGTTTCTTTTAAGAGTGACTGCAGATTGATCGTTTCCTCGGCTTCTTTGGAGGAATGTATCTGGGTTTCCAAGGGCTCCGCAAGCGATTCGTTTGTTTCACTGCTCATGAACGGCGCAAAGGACTTTTCCAGTTCTTCATCTAATCGACGCTCATCGGCCGATTTCACCTTGGCCGGTTTTGATTCCTTGGGCTTTTGAGTCGGCCGGGGGATCTCCCTTTTAGGCTCCTGGGGTGTCTCGTCAACGGGCGCGGCCTCTTCAAAGGTTTGAGCCCTTTGGGCTTTTGCCTCCATTTCATACGTTTCTTCTGTCGCAATGGAATCCAGCTTCTCCTTGACAGCCGCAGAATCCGGTTTATGCGTCAGAATAAGTTCATACATCTTCTTCGCCTCATCCCGGAGACCTTGTTGATGGTAGAAATCCGCTTCGGCCATTTGTTCGGCGACCGAATCCTGTTCTTGAAGCGAGGCGGCCGAGATTTCGGATCGAACCGCTTCCTGCAATTGAGCTTCCGGTTCCGGGGTGTTCATTTCCGATGAAGGTGGACCCGCCTCATTGCCGACGGCTTCATCGGCCAAAATCGCCTTCATGCGTCCGCTGTCCAGAATTGGAGCCAGGTCCGTCGCTTCACGGATTCTTGGGTTCTCGGGGTCAAGGGCCTTCGCTTCTTCCAGAACGGCCATCCCGCGTTCCGTATCGCCCGCTTTTTTGTAAATCTCCATTAAACAAAAGCATTCCACGATAGCCTTCTCGGTCGGTCCTTCGTTCTTATAAATTTCCTTGAGCTGCTGATGGGCCGTCTCATTTTCAGGATCCATCGCGAGAATCTGCTGAAGTTGTTCGATCGCCTTCACCGACAAGCCGTATTTCAAATAGACTTCGGCCTCCGTGAAAAGGCTTTGAAGCGCGGCCGGGTCGACGATCGGCGCCGGTTCGGCTGAAGGAGCAGCGGTCTCGGAGGGGGTCCGCATCTGAACGGCCTCCGCCGACTCTTCCGGAAGCGGTGCGGCAGGGGTCACAGGCCGGTGGTCTGTTTCAGCAGGAACGATCCGGGGTTGAGAGACATCCGTCATCTCAAATGTGTGACGTAACCGTCGGACATCGCGGTGCTGCGGGTCAAGCCCTTTGATCTTAACGTATAATTCTTTGGCCCGGGCCGTCTCTCCCGAAGCCAGAGAGTCATCAATGACATGAGCATACGCCGAGACGGCCAGATGGGGGTTCCCCCCGCGATCATAGGCCTCCGCGAGCAACAGATGGGCATCCACTCGGTCCGGATCGGTTTCAAGATAATCCTTCATCAGTTTACCGGCCTGACCGTACTCGCTCCGGTCCATGTATTGCTGAACAGCTTTCCTGAGTAAGTTGAAGGCCTCGTCTTTGTTTCCGGTCTTCATAACGACCGTTCCGAGTCTATGAGAACCCACGGGGTCGTCGGGATTTTGCTTAATAAACTGCCCCAAGAGCTTCCGAGCTTCGTCAAGCTGATTGCCCTCGATCAAACCGTCAATCTGAGAAAGCAGTTGCTCCTTTGTGAATGAACCCGAATTTGAAGGAGCCTCTTGGGGTGCGGCGGCCATGCCCATTTGTTTGCGAGCCACTTCATTTTTTGGATCCAGTTTTAAAATGCGCTCGCAGAGATCGTCCGCCTCTTTCATCTGCTTATTATTTCGATACGACTCGGCAACCTTTAAATACTCGTCAATGGCGTCTTTTTGCATCCTCTCCTTCAAACAGAGGTCCGCCAACTTTAACCGGATCCCCGTATTGGTCGGATCCAGATTAGCAATCTTTCTATAGACTTCGAGACATTCTTTTACGTCCCCTTCCTGAATATATTGTTTGGCGGCCAATAGATAGTCTTCAACCGCGTTACCGACCAGGCCGCGTTCGGCATTGAGATTACCCAGTTTCACAAGGATGTCCAGACGTTGAGGAACGAGTTTGATCAGCTTCTTGTAGATCGCGATGGTTTTAAGCGCAAAACCGGCGGAATGAAATACCTCCGCCCCTTTGAGGTAGGCTTCAACCGCTTTGGAAAGGTCGTTTTTTTTGAGTAACAGATCCCCAATGGTGTTGAAAATATTACCATCATTGGGCGACTCGGATATGAGTTTCTGCCATTCATCAATGGCTTTATCGATCTGGCCCTTCGCCATGTAGCGTTGGGCATTCTGCACGATCGTCGCTTTATCAGCCAAGGTAAACCTCTGAGGTCACTTTTTTTAAAGAATACCAGAAGTTAGTGTGGAAGTCAAACTACGGAAAGGCCTATCCGTTTAAGGGAAATAGGCCCTTTTTAAGAGGACTGGAAATTTATCCTGATGCGAGGATGGACTTGTGAGGATCCTGAGGATCATAACCCCGCGGTTTGTTGTAACAATTAATCATAAATAAGCTTTCGGTCTTCCTGAAGAAGCGCGCGACCCACTAAGCGGAAAGCCGGACCACGTTTGCGGCCTGAGGTCCCTTCGCACCGTCCACAACGTCAAACTCAACCGCCTCCCCTTCCTTCAAAGTCTTGAATCCATCACCCTGCAAGGCAGAATAATGCACAAAAACATCCTTCCCATCTTCCAGTTTGATGAACCCAAATCCTTTACGATCATTAAACCACTTCACCGTGCCCTTGCTTCTCACAACATCCCCCTTTCTTTATACAGCCGCCGTAAAATTACTCACGCGAATCGTAAAATAAAAAACCGCGGGTATCGGTTCCCCGCGGTCTTGTTGAAGCCTCGAGTCATTTTCTTCCACAAAAGACAATGCCGCTCTCAATGGAATACTCAACAACTGGGTCATAAGTAACACAGTCATTCCGCCTTGTCAAGATTTTTTTCCGGACGCCCGCTCACCTCCACATTTTGTCCCTTCGTATCATCTTTACAATTCCATAGAATTCCGTTATAAAAGACTCATGTGGAAACTCCTCGATCGGTACATCTTCCTTGAGCTTCTGATCCCTTTCGGACTCACTCTGTCGGCCTTGATGATGATCCTCCTGATCGAACAAATGGTGCAATTGACCGAACTGCTAATCAATAAGGGAGTTTCTATTTGGACCGCCGGCCGAATTTTTATCTTTCTCTTGCCGACCTTTTTGGTCATCGCCATTCCCATGGGAGTATTGATCGCAACGATTATAAGTTTTTCGCGATTGATGGCCGATCATGAAATTACGGCGTTGATGGCCAGCGGTGTCAGCCTGTCTCGATTAGCCGTTCCGGTCTTCGTTTTCACGATCCTAACGTTTGGAATGACGTTCAGTCTATCGGCCTGGGCTCAACCCTGGATCGGTCATTCCTTGAAGAGGGCCGCCATGGACCTTCTAAAACAGGAGTTCTCACTGGGGCTGGAGCCCGGCATTTTCAACGAACCGTTGGACAACATGATGATCTATATCGATGAAATGCCGACACCCACTCAGCTTAAAGGCATCCTGATTTACGATCTCAGGGATTCGGCCCAGCCGGTTCTGATTATGGCGCAGGAGGGAATGATTCTGAGCGACCCGACCTCCGATCTGGTCGGCCTTCGATTGCTCAACGGCAGCCAGCATCGAGAAAACGGAGATCCGCCTCGATACCAATGGATCACGTTTAGAAAGTATGAATTCAAACTCGATCTGGCGGCCGCCGTCAAACGTTCATCCGAAGACACAGACACCGCCCTGAGAGTCCAACAAATCAAGACGAAATTGGCCGCCTCGCAAACGCTGGAGCGCAGTGAGCTGAGGACACTGGAGGAATATTATAAAACCTACTCCTTTCCTTTTTCCTGCCTGATTTTCGGGATGATCGGAATTCCTCTCGGATTGGTCATCAAACAAGGCGGCCGTCTCGGCGGCTTTGCGCTCGGCATCGCCATGGCCTTGCTTTATTATCTGTTCATGATCGTCTCGGATTTCCTGGTCACGTCGCTCCTGTTGGCTCCGTTGCTTGCGGCCTGGCTACCGAATCTGCTCATGGCCGCCCTCGCGGTCTCCTTTATCGTGGGATCCAACCGGGGGTCATTGATTCAATCGCTTCGACCCGGCGGTCGATGAAAAGAAGCCGCTAACGGAGGAGACCGCTTTGCCTATTCTGCTCAAATACATCTTTCAGGAGTATATAAAGATCCTGCTCCTCTGTCTGGCGATGCTCGTCCTCGTCTATATCACCATCGATTTTTTCAGCAAGATCGGACGCCTGATCCAGGAAGATGCTTCATTCCGGTTGATTCTTCTTTATTTCGGTCTTAAAATCCCGAAGACCGTCTTTGATGTTGCACCGATCGCAATGCTGGTCTCCACGCTGATCCTCCTGGGACTTCAGTCCAGGCACAACGAGATCGTTGCCCTGAAAAGCAACGGGGTCAGTCTGCTTTATGCGACCTCGCCGATACTGATCTTTGCATTTACCCTGAGTCTTCTTCTCGGTCTCGGCAACCTTTCCTTCATTCCCTTCACCAAGCAAAAGGCCGACTTTGTACGCTTCGTAAAAATCAAAAAGTACCAAGAACAGGTCTACTACGGTCAAAGCCAGCTCTGGGTACGGGACGGACGCCGCACCTTCCTCAATATCGGCTTGGTCGATCCGATCAACCGGGTGTTGCACGATGTGACCCTCTACAAGCTTCGAGACGACTTCACGTTACAAGAACGCATCCGGGCCAAGCGCGTCCGGTACGAAAACGGAGCATGGATCATGTATCAGGGCCGGATCCTGGATTTTTCTCGAGACGGAAAAATGACCGAAAACGTTTTCGAAAAACAGACGGCCACATTTCAAAGGAAGCCGCAAGAGTTCAAAGGTCTGGACATCGACACGGATAAGATGAAATTCGATGAGCTCAAAAAATATATCACCCGCCTGGACAAGGACGGTTACGACGTCAAGCGTTACCGTGTGGATCTCTATAACAAGGTCTCGCTCCCCCTCGTCAATTTCGTGATGACCTTGGTGGCGATCCCGTTCGGGTTGGTGGAAACAAGGTCACGCGGAGTCGCACGGGGAGTCGGCATCAGTTTATTGATCGCCAGTTGTTACTGGATCATTCATTCCATCGCGCTTTCCCTGGGCCACGCCGGACTGATCCCGCCGCTCCTGGCCAGCGGCTTGGCTAATCTGCTCTTCCTGGCGATCGGAGTTTATCTGTATCTGGGAATTCGGCAGTAATGCTGTAATGGATGTGTGATGATGCGTTGATCCGGAAATGCGGTCAGAAGACGGGTCCCGGAGATTCTCACCCCGATGGGGCCGGGTTGCTTTCGTCGGGTTTCGGCGAAGCCGTACGGCCGCGAACTCCTTCATCCAGATAGATGATCGCCTGGCGGACCACCTCCTGCACCCCGGCGAGCACAAGCACATCTTCCGGTGCCAGAACGAACGATCCGCCGGGGTTGGTTCGGGTCTCTTCCCCCCGAATCACGGCCACAATGATCGCGCCGGTTCGAAGCGGCAGCTCCAGTTGGGCCAAACTTTTACCAATGGCCGGCGAGTCGGGAAGAAGACGATGTCGGAACACCTCCACCTCGGGCGGGAGAATTTCTCTGGTGATCATCGGCTGAAGCGCGGCGCGCGTCAGGCTTGAATAGCCCTCCCGCCGGATTTCGTCCAGCTTCCGGGTGATCTGTCCAGGAGGAACCCGGTACCGTTTGAGGACGATCCCGGCGATCTCCGCCGAGCTTTCCAACTCTTCCGGCACCACGTCGTTCGCTCCCAACTGAAAAAGTTCGTCCAGGTCCCGGACGTATCGCGACCGGGCTACGATCTGAACCGACGGATTCGCCTGCCGCGCGACGCGCAACGCACGGCGCAGCGCGAAGGGATCGGAGACAGCCAAAACCAAAACCTTGGCCGCATCGATTCGTAAATGCCGGAGAACTTCGGGCCGTGTAACATCCCCGAAGTATATCGGAATATTTTGGGCGCGTCCCAATCGAACCAGATCACCGTGAATGTCCACCACGACGTGCTGAAGCCCGGCTTCCTTCAGGGTCCTCGCGAGATTCTGGCCGTTGAATCCGTATCCGGCGATAATCACATGGTCCTTTAGCTCCAGATCCTTGGGCTGAAGATCGGTCAGTTGCCGGGTCCCGAAGAGTTGTTTGAGGGGCCGGAAGGATTCGGCGCGATCGGACAGCGGCGGGCCCAGTTGGATGATAAAGGGCGTGGCCACCATGCTCAGGATCGAGATCGCCAGAAAAAGCTGATAGGGTTGCTCCCCCAACACGCCCTGATCCTGACCGAATTGGGCCAAGACGAATGAGAATTCCCCGACCTGAAGAAGCGCGAGGCCAACCAAGGCCGCGACGCGTACGGGGTAACCCATGGCCAGGGTCACCCCGCCCGCGATCAGCCCTTTGAGAATCATGACCGCCGCGGCCACTCCGAGAATCAGGAACGGCTCGTTCACCAGAAGCCGCAGATCAAGGAGCATCCCGATCGAGACGAAAAATAGACCGTTGAAGCTGTCTCGAAAAGGGACTACTTCGGCCAGCGCTTGATGCCCGTATTCCGACTCCGAGATGACCAGCCCGGCAATGAACGCCCCGATGGCCAGAGAAAGGCCGATCCTGGAAGTCATCCAGGCGATTCCCAGACAGATCAGAATCACGGCGATTACAAAAATCTCCCGGCTCCGGGTCCGGACGACCCACGTCAGCAACTTCGGGGCGACCCATCGAGCCGCCAGCAGAACGCCCCCCAGCAGGAGCACCAGCTTGACCAGTGTGAACAGGATCAGCCCGGTCGATTCCGTCCTTCCATTCCCGTTCCCCAGAAACGGTGTCACCAGCATCATCGGAACCACGACCAGATCCTGAAAGATCAGAATTCCGACCGATAGCCGGCCATGCGGTGCGTCCAGTTCGTTTCGGTCCATCAGAATTTTCAGGACGATCGCGGTGCTGCTCAAGGCCAGCAGGCATCCCCAAAAAATGCCGGTCTTCCACGATTCTCGAAGGCTCAGAAAAACCACGGTCGTAAGGACGATCGTGAGGCCCACCTGAAGCGCTCCTCCGGTCAGGACGAAGGCGCGAACCTGCGACAGCCGCGCGAGCGAGAATTCCAGGCCGATCGTGAATAGAAGCATCACAACGCCGATCTCGGCCAAGACCCTCACCTGCCCCACATCGTCAATCAGGTTCAGGCCGTACGGTCCCACGACCGCGCCGGCGATCAGAAATCCGATGATGGATGGAAGGTGAATTCGCTGGAATATCAGGACGACGACGATCGAGAAGCCGAAAATGATCACCAAGTCTTGGAGGAATTGGAGATGCGGCATAACATCTAGCTCCAGAACCGAAGGCTCATAGGCGTCGCCCGGTACGGGACAGACGGACAAGATTCGGCGAGGCTATTTCTTGACAAACCGCTTTAAATAGAAAAACCTCGCATTGAAGAAACCCGCCAGCGGGAGAAAGACGACCGAGACGACGTTTAATTTCGAGAGATAGACCACGATCAGGGCCAGGAAAGCAGCCCATCCAACGAGATACAGATAAGGCACGGCCCAGCGCCCCCAATGATCGACCCGCACCGGATCCCCGAGCTTTTTTAGCTGGCGGGACAGCCTCAGCTCGGCCCGCCGCATGCGGTCCGCAAAATATTCCGGATGAGTTTTGTAAAGATAATGTTGATAGCCGGCCTGCACAAGCCCCGCAACCAGACCGGCCGACAACAGAATCAGGCTGTCGGTTAGAAGTTGCGTTAAGGGCCGACTCTTAAAGATCAGATAGATCACCCCCCCGTAACCCAGGATCAGCGAGATCAGTCCGATCAGAGCGGAAGAATAGACAAGCGAATTCTTCAGATACCGCGCGGCCTGCTGTTGCTCCTGCTCAGTTTTCTTGACCGTGATGAATTTCGGCATCGGTGGGATTCGGCGATTCCGGTTGTTCAGTCTTTTCTTCCGCTTTGATCCGGTATTTTTCGGCGGCCCAGTTCCCCAGATCGGTCAGCCGGCAGCGCTCGGAGCAAAACGGCCGAAATGGATTGTTTGTCCATTCCATCGATTTGTGACAGATCGGGCAATGAAGGTCCATAAAACAATTATACCGGAGTGGAGGGGGCGACGCAAGCCCCTACATTCAACGCGCCCAAAGCGTCTCCGGCTCCCGATGCACCCGGCCCATCCATCGGGCCAGCACAAAAAAGGCGTCGCTCAGACGATTCAGATACCGGAGGATCGTCGGATCCACCCCTTCACGGGCATCCAACCGAACGCAGAGCCGCTCGGCCCGCCGGCAGATCGTCCGGGCCAGGTGAAGAAAGGCCGTGACCGGACCCCCGGTCGGCAAGACGAATTCTTCCAGCGGCTTCAAACCCTTTTGACAGGCATCCATGAGTTTTTCAAGATGGAGCACCTCTTCGGAGGTGATCGTGGGCATCTTCTTGAACCGCTTTTGATCCTTGGGCAATGTTGCAAGCTGTCCTCCGATATCAAAGAGGCGGTTCTGAATACGATGGAGTTCGGTCTCAAGCGTTCGGGCCTGGGGAAGTTGCTCCGTAAACGGCCGGTTAATGGCCCGCACCACGCCGACCGCGGAGTTCAGTTCATCCACCGTTCCGTATACCTCGATCCGAAGATGATCCTTTGAAATCGTTTGTCCCCCGGCCAGGCGCGTCTTCCCCTTATCGCCGGTTCGCGTATAGACCCGTGTGATTCTCATAACTCCTCCCGCTTTTTATCGGCCACTGCCCGACCTCCTGAGTTACCATACCGTATCGGCTTCTCAAAATCGAAACGTCGCCCCGCCGATGAAGTTCCGTTCCGGAGAGGGGTTGAATCCGATTCGACTCCCAAACGGGTCGCCCCCAACTTTTCCGACCTCATCATACTTGCGATTCAGAAGATTGTTCACACCGAAAAATACCTCGCCGGCGATAAAGCGATAGCTTAGCTTCGCATCAACGACGATATATTTGGGGAGTTTTTCTTGCTGATTGGCTAGGTCATTGGCCAAGTAACGCGATCCGACGAATCGGCCCGTCGCGGAGAAAACCGGGCCCTTATCTTTTCCCCAGTCAACCGTGGCGCTTCCTGCATGTTTCGGAGTGATGGGAAGATGGCTCCCGTCGAACGGGCCCTTTTGAATTTTGGTTCGGGTGATGGTGTAGCTTCCCATGATGCGCAGCGTGGGGGAGGGGCGGATTGCCGCCGATGCCTCGATCCCCTCGTGCCGCACTTCGGGAACATTCTCATTTACGCCGATCGACGATGTACCTGAGGCGCCAAGCGACGGAGGAACGATGAGAATTTCATTTTTTACCTCAGTCCGGAAAATAGACAGCGCCCCTTCGAACGCCGACCCGGCCTGGATTTTTTCTCCCGCCTCGTACGTGGTCGCCTGCTCCGGGTCGAGCGGCGTCACGCCGAAAAGGCCGTGCAGTTCATTCCAATCGGGAAAACGATAGTTTCTGGACCACGTTGCGAACAGACTCGTTGAAGGAGTCGTCAAGTACGTCAGCCCGATCGTCGGGCTCCAGACCCGGAAGGACTGATTCCCGGAAGACTCGGTCGTTAAGTCCGTCGTTGTTTGCGAATAGGTGTACCGAGACCAATCCATCCGTCCGGTCATGTTCAGGGTCAATGCGGACCCTATCGGGAGTTCCTCGCTCACATATGTCCCGATCAATCGTCGCGTATAATCCGTGTTTTCGACATCGATGACCGGAAAGCTTGGATAATTGTTTGCGCTTTGTGCGCGGTTCGTCTCCTTGAGTAGATCGACTCCCAGCATGAAACGACTTTCCCGTTCTGCAATTCGATCGGTGACGCGGTATTTTACAGAAAGCGCCACGGATCGGCTGTCGTTGTTCAGGTCGGTCGATCCCGAATTCGAAACGGTCGTCAGCGATTCATCACCTCGAAGAGTCTGGCCGGCCGTCAATTCCATCCAATGATTCGGATCCAGATACGAATCAAAAGCGAGGTCGAGCCGTCCCTGATGGGTTCCCGCGGGATCCAACGGGGTCGTCGATCCGCGCCGGCCAACGGCGGTGATCTCATCCTTCGTGAGGTTTCCGGGCAACAAGTAATCATTGCTGACATAACCGGACCGCAAATGAAGCGTTGAAAAGTCGCTGACTTTGTAATTTAAATTCCCGATGTAATTTGAGGCCCGGTAGTCACTGTGCTCGCGGTAACCATCGCTTGTATCATAGCCGCCATAGAAATAATAGCTGTAGGCACCGGCGGTCTCGGAAATAACCGCCTTTCGTTTCCAATAATCATAACTCCCGCGCTCAAGCGACAGGTCCGTATAGGGCTCACGGGCCCCGGACTTGGTGATGATGTTGATCACACCCGCGATGGCATTATCTCCATAGAGCGACGAGGACGGACCGCGGTCGATCTCAATCCGATCGATAGCCTCCACCGGAATTGCGGCCCAGTCCGGATTGCTGCTGTCCACTAAATTGGTCCGCCGGCCGTCGATCAGGACGAGCACGCGGCTGCCGTTTCCTCCGCCGTTATTGAATCCACGGCCGTCGACCATGATCCCGGACGGCGTCGATCCACTGGTGTTGGTAACCCAGAGGCCGGACTCCGTCCGGAGCAGATCCCCGGGATTCGTCGCGTTCGTCCGTCGGATGTCCTCCGATGTGATCACGGTGACATGAGAGGGAACCTGCAGGGCTTTCTCTTCCTGCCGCGTGGCCGAGCCTACCACCGGGGTCGGTTCCAGACTCTCGTCGGTATCCTGCGCAAAACCCGTTCCGACGGATGCCTGGAAGAAGCTTAAAAACAACCCGAAAATACAGACGCCTATTAGAGCAAATCTCATCACACTCCCATTTCTCTATAACGCTGAAACAAACCGCTTATGACCGAACGTTTAGAATGTCACCTTCAGACCGCCATAAGCGGAGCGACTGGCCGTTCCGTAACCCAATATCTCTTCATATTTACGATTAAAAAGATTTTCTGCGCGTGCGAAGATATGGACCTTCGAGGTCAGATCGAACGAGCCCGTTGCATTGACAATCGTATAGGCCCCGACCGGTTGGGTGTTGGCCGTATCGTCAAACCGTTTTCCCACGTATCGGAAATCCAGCAGCAGCTTGACCAACGGCGCTGGAAGAACACTGAGCCCCACATTCGCTTTCTGACGGGGTCGACGAGGAAGTTCCTGACCGTTTTCTTCATTCAGGGTAGTAGTGTAGGTATAGTTTGTTTTCAACGTAACGGCCTTGACGGGGCTGAGATCAAGCTCCAACTCCGCGCCTTTGGCCATAGCCTTCCCGATGTTTTCGGGGAGAAACGTCGTCGAGTCAAACACGATCAGGTTGTCAAAGCTCGTATGAAAATATGTCCCGCGGAAGCTCACTGCATCGGGGAAGAGAATCTGTTCAAAGCCCCCCTCGATCGTCTCGCTGGTTTCGGGTTTTAGATCGGGATTCCCATATCCCGGGAAGAACAGATCGTTGAGTGTGGGACCATGAAACCCCGTCCCATAAGCGGCTCGAAGCTTCGTGCCGGTCATGGGAACCCGATAGGCCGCCTCAGCTTTGTAGGTAATCACGTCCCCGAAGCGGCTGTTGTAATCGGCCCTGACGCCGACGACCTGGGAAAAAAGATCCGAGACCTGATGCTGGTTTTGAACATAGACGGCCGAGTTGCTGATCGTCTTGTCAAAGGCATCCTTTCCTCGTCCGGCCTGACCGTCATGTTCGTAGCCGATGGTAAGAAGGTCGGTCGTACCGATCGAAAAGTGATGAAGCCAATCCAACTGCCGGTTCTGGGCGGCGATATTATAATTATTGAAGAGATCAGCCGGATCGGGATCATGGCCCGTTAATTCGTCGCGGTTGAAACCCAGATGGAGTTCCTGGCTCCACCAGCTCGTCAGCGTCCGGGAATAACGGCCGGAGAGTAGGAGAACCCGATGATCCTGGACATAGTTGGAATCGTCAGCGGGACAAACAAAGGTCACCGGATCGCATCCGTCCAGATCCGTCCTGGAAGTCATGTAGCGGGCGGTCAATTCCAGTTTTCCGATCGCGCCCGCATTCCAGCCCAGCCTGGAAGCGAGGGTCGTATTTCCAGTACCATCCGCCTCGGGATTGCCGTTCCGGCGATCCGCGCTCGAAAACCCGGCGGTGTCAAAACGCGCAACGGCCAGCGAATAATCCAACGAGGGCATGGTTCCCGTCACCCCGACCGATTCACGGAAACTCCGATACGATCCGGCTTCCGCAGACAGTGAAACGCTCGGCGCGCCCTTTCCATGTTTCGTAATGATATTGATCACCCCGCCGATGGCCTCCGAACCGTATAAGGCGCTCTGCGGCCCGCGAACAATCTCGATCCGCTCGATATTATCCACGGTCAGATCGGCAAAATCAAAGCCCCCCGTCATCGGGCTGTTGACCCGCATCCCATTGACGAGAACCAGGGTGTGGCTGGAATTCCCTCCCCGGATGAAAACCGACGTCGCTCCGCCCGGCCCGCCGGTCTGTACCACATCCATGCCCGGCACGTCCCGAAGGACTTCCAAGACCGTCCTGGCCTTTTTCGCTTGAATCTCGTCCTCCGTAATGACCGTCACGGAACCGGCGACCTCATTCAGCGGGACTTCGGTCTTTGTCGCGGTCACCACGACCGGCCCCAGTTCCACTGGACCTCCGGCCTCTTGAGCGAAATCCACACACACCAATGCCTGCAACAATCCGAACCCTATCGCGAAAACGAACAGACTTCTCTGAATAAATTTCATCCTGCACCTCCTTTTGGTTACGAAAAGAATGGGTTGCACTATACCGAATGGATCGGTCTCCTGACTTGCGGATCGCCCTCCTCCCCGCCTTCCCGTACCGGCCGGGGACAGATTTGAAATCTGTCCCCTCCCGGTTCAGTGGCTCCTGGGGATTCGTCCCCGCTCACAGTGGCGGCCCCGCCCCCGATTCTTCCTTGCCTAAGCTTGGAATCACGGGGTTCCCGGAATCCATCCAACCTTTTTAATTTTGTAACAATCCCCCTTTCGTTTCAGTTCACGGCAGATTCAATTGAAAGACCAGCGGCACCTGGACCCGGACTTTTTCATTCCATGAAACGGGCAAACGGGAAAACCGACCCAGTCGTTTCACCGTCGTAACCGCCTCTTCGTCTAAGATTTTTGACCGGGACGATTCCAGAAGACGGATCTCTTGGATTTCCCCCGATGCATTGATCATGAATTGAACGCGCGCTGTTCCCTCCTGACCTTGAATCCTGGCCAGCCAGGGATATCGTTTGGCCTGTTCAAGGCGACTCCGCACATCTTGAAGAAAACGAGTCAACTCCTCTGAGCGGGAACCGTTCCCCGCGGCTTCCTCATCCCGAGTTCCAGAACCTTCAAGAGCGGGTGATTCGGCTGAAGACATCCGGCTTTGCTCGCGAGCCGGCGCCGATATAACCGATTCAGCATTGATTGAATCTGCGGCTTCGGCCTCAACCGGCTCGGATGGTCTGGGTTGAACCGGCGGTGGGCTCGATGACACCGGCGGAGTCCGCACCAGCCGCAGAGACTTGGCTGCAACCGGAACGGTCTCGACCGGGCTCACTAGGACAACCTGTATCACCGAAACGGACGGAATCGTCCGGACCGTCTTCAGGACGAAAAAGATGATCAGCCCGCCGATCGCAAGATGTAATCCGGCCGAGATCCCGATAAATTTTAAAAACGGCTGTTTTGATATCCCCATCGTCTTAATCCGGAACCATTGTAAGTCTTGGTTTCCCCGTGATCGGGTGTGAATCGATTAAAGTTCGGCAGCGGTAGACCTCTTCGATCGCCTTTGCGGTCAATACCTCCCACGGCGTCCCCAGTCCCGCAATCCGGCCCTCTTTCAAGAGAAGAAGCCGCCGGCAGATCTGCGATGCCATGTTCAGGTCGTGCGAGACGACTACCACGGTCATCTTCTCATTGCGGTTCAACTCCCCCAACAAGGAATAAATCTGAGACTGATGATGCAGATCCAGAAAGGTGGCCGGTTCATCCAGTAACAGAACCTGCGGCTGCTGCGCCAGTGCGCGGGCGATGATCACCCGTTGCTTCTCCCCTCCCGACAATTCGGAAAACAGCCGGCCGGCAAATCGCCCCACGCCCATCCGTTCCATCGCCGATCGTGCGATGCGATAATCCTCGGCGCTCTCGAAGGCCCAGCCTTTCAGATACGGGTACCGGCCCATCAGAACCACTTCAAGAACGGTGTAAGGAAAGACGACCGGATGTTCTTGAGGGACCATCCCCACCCGTTGGGCCAGGCGGCGGAATGAAATGGCCCGAAGATTCGTCGATTCAAAGCGGACGTCTCCTTCGACGGGACGCTGTTGCCGCGCCAGGATTTTCAGCAGGCTTGTCTTTCCGGAGCCGTTGGGCCCGATGATGCCCAGGATCTCGCCGCGTTCGATCGTGAGGTTGATCCCTTTCAGGACCCATTCCAATCCATAACGGAACCCCACTTCTTTTAATGCATACAGGGCTGTCATCTCTGTGTCCGCCATAATCATTGTTCACGCATTGGAAATTTTCATCTTCCCGCGCCAGAGGAGATAGAGGAAAAAAGGCCCGCCGCAGAGGGCCGTGATCACACCGACCGGAATTTCGGTCGGAGCAATCAGTGTTCGCGCAATCATATCGGCCGCCATTAAAAATATCCCCCCGCCCAGAACGGAAGCCGGCAGCAAGAGGCGATGGTCCGAACCGATCAGCATACGGAGAACATGGGGAATCATGATTCCGACAAAACTGATCAGCCCGCTGACCGAGACCACGGCGCCGGTTAATAGCGCCGACGCGAAAAAAGCGATCCGCTTGGTCCGCTCCGCGTCGAGGCCGAGCGTGACGGCCGTCTCATCCCCCAAAGCCAGCAGGTTCAATCCTCGCCCCAGTCCGAATAGCACGGCCATTCCGATCAAAGCATAGACCGCCACGACCGCCAGCGCCTTCATGTCCGGAGAGCCCAGATTTCCCATCAACCAGTAGACAATGCCCATGACCTTGTCGGCATCCATCATATAGGCGATGAACATGATGACGGCCGAGAGCATCGCGTTTAAAATCACCCCGCCCAGCAAGAGTGTCTGAACAAAGATTTTCCCGTGAACTTGAGAAAGACGATATAGCGAAAACAGTGTGATCAGACCGCCTAAAAATCCAAACAGCGGCAACGTGCTCAAACCCCAATAGAAAACATTCAGTCCGACTAATAGAGAGAGAACGACTCCCAACGCCGAACCGCTCGAGATCCCGATCACGAATGGATCGGCGAGCGGATTTCGAAGAAGCGCCTGAAGCGTCACCCCGACCACCGCCAGTGTTCCGCCCACCAACCCGGCAAGCAAAACGCGCGGCAGTCGGACCTGTAGAAGAATCGTGCTCTTGCCGACATCCATTGCACCGCCGGTTTCTGATGAGAGGTGGGCCCAAAAAATTCCAACGGCATCCGACAGGCTGATCGGCTCCGTACCCTCGAGCAGGCAGATGAGGATCGTGATCAACCAAATCACCGTAAGAAGAGAGAGAATCCTCAACCATCGTCCGATGGTAAGCATCGTCATCGCACCGGTTGAAGGTCGGCGGCCGGATGGAGCAGCCGCGCCAGTTCTTCAACGCCGTCGAGGATTCGCGGGCCCGGTCGGTTCAATAGATCACGGCTCACTTTGTAAATTTTTCCATTCCTCACCGCGGGAAGAGAAGACCAGCGGCTCCAGTGATGTTTCTCCTGATCCGAGAGAACCTGATCCGCGTCCATCGCGAGCACGATCACCTCCGGATTCTGCCGGATTACATATTCCATCGAGACGATCGGATAGGCCTTCTCCAGCCCGCCGGTGATATTGACACCGCCGGCCTCGCGGATTAAATCATTTAAGTAACTTCCTTTCCCGACCGAGATCAAGGGTTCATCATCCACGACGTAGAGCAAACGAGGCCGCGGATCAGACTGAAGCTTCTGTTGGAGCGAATTTAGTCTTCCGCGCAGCTGTCGTACTTTTTCGGCCGCCGTCTCTTCCGCTCCGGTGATCTTTCCCAAAACAAGAATCGTCTCGAAGATCTTTTCGATGGAAGATGGATCGACCGTAAAGTACGGGACATGAAACTGCTCGAACCGCGCGAGGCTTTGGTTTTGATAGATCCCGGCGACAGCCACGATCAGGTCGGGATGGAGCGAGATGATCTTTTCAAGGTTTGGGTTCAGGCCCCCGACCCGGGGTTTCGTCACGGCCGCCGGCGGATAATTACAATAGTCCGTAACGCCGACGATCCGGTCATCAAGCCCGAGCGAAAAGAGAATTTCGGTCAGCCCGGGTGCAAGAGAGACGATTCGCTGCGGAAGCGTTGTGAATCGGACCGAACGGCCCAGATCGTCCGTCACGGTGATCGTCTCGGCACGTGCAGCGGGAAGCGTGAAGGGTAAGACGTGAGACGTGAGGAGAAAAAGAGCAGCGATGATGATAAATTTTGAGCGCATAAAAAATCCCCAAAGGCATTTCGAATACCCTTGAGGATTGCACCCTGTTTCTTCACCCTAAGGTGTGCTCATCTTCCTCTCTTCGACCGGAGAGAAACGAACCGCTCATTCAGGCAGGTCTTCTGGCTTGTGGATCATCCTCCGCCTACGTCTTCCCGTCCCGGCTAGGGACAGATTTGAAATCTGTCCCCTTCTGGTTCAGTGACTTGATTGCAGGCTTCGTCCCCACTCACAGCGGCGGGACCGCCCCCGATTTCAACGGGGTTCCCTTGGCCTGAATGTATTATGTGGCTCTATCTATACCAGACAACGAAATAGTTTGTCAACTGTAGATTCCCACAGGCTTGCCCGCGGGAATCTACTTCGCGAGCACCTATAACAATCCCCGCCGTCTCAAATACTCCCGGTCGATTTTTTGTGGAGTTCCTTCCGGTCCAGTCTCTTGAAGGAGTCGTTCGACATATTTCCCGATTAGATCACACTCCAGGTTGACACCGCTGCCGATCCCCTTCAGTCCGAGCGCGGTCACCTTTGCGGTGTGAGGGATGATCGCAACCTGAATCTCCTTGTCGGTCACCTGATTGATCGTCAGGCTGATCCCGTCCACGGTGATCGATCCCTTCTTGACGCAGTACCGCAGCAGCTCTTTCGGGATTTCAATCGAGAGGACAAGCGCTTCGTCTTCCGGACGACGGTCCCGGATCCGGCCGACGCCATCGATATGCCCGCTCACAAGGTGTCCGCCCAGTCGGCTGTTCACCCGTAGGGCGCGCTCGAGATTCACCGCGTCACCCACGTTCAGGGAGCCCAGATTCGTGACGCTCAGCGTCTCGGGCGAGACGTCCGCCGTGAATTCCCCGTTCGCCGTCCCCGTCACGGTCAGGCAGACGCCGTTCACCGTGAGGCTGTCGCCGATGGAGAGATCCTCCAGGACCGTCCGGGCCAGGACGGACAACCGGGCCGACTTTGCATCGCGGTCGAAGCCCCGGACAACACCCATCTCCTCAATGATGCCGGTAAACATGAAACCATCATACCAGAGGACGTTTCAGACTGTCAAAACCGGTGGGTCATGAAAAAAGGGATACGGGTCAGAGTAAATCTAGGAGAGGATTCCAATTTTATTTTTGCCCGTTCGCTTCGCCTGGTACAGGGCGTCGTCGGCCGTTTGAACCAGTTTCAGTAAATCTTTTTCACCCTTGACGCTCGTTGCAACGCCGAGGCTGATCGTTAACTTCCCGCCCGGCTGGGTCTCTTGATGGGCAAACGGGTATTCTTCCACCGCTTTTCTCAATCCCTCCCCGATTTTGAAGGCAGCGGCAAAGTCCGTTTCAGGGAGGATCACCATAAATTCTTCCCCGCCGATGCGGCAGACGAAGTCCACGCTCCGGACGTTTCTCTTCAGAATCATTCCCAAGTTTCTGAGCAGATCATCCCCTTTCAAATGACCGTGGGCGTCGTTGTACGACTTAAAATCGTCGACATCGATGAGGATGATGGAAAGCGGGTGATTGAACCGTTCATTTCGTTTGATCTCTTCTCTCAACTTCTCCATAAAGAAGCGGCGGTTGTACAAACCGGTCAGCGAATCGGTGATGGCCAGCTGCTGTGTCAGCTCGATTTTTTTATCGAGGTCCCTTTTCATGCCGGAGATGGCTTCGACCATTTGATTGAATTCTCCGGCCAGATTTTCGATTTCATCTTTTGTCCGTATCGTCAATCGGTAATCCAGGTTGCCCTGTCCGACGGTCTGGGCGCCTCGATGAAGATCCAGAATCGGCCGGATCACAAACCGGGAAAGGTAAAACGAAAGCAGAGCAAAAAAGATCACGATCGTCGCCACGATTCCGTAGAAAACCAACGTCACGTTTTCGCCCTTGGATCGTGCGTCATGAACCATCCGGATCATTTCTTTCTCGGAAAGGACACGAAACTCGTCGGCTTTCCTGACCATGTTTCCTGAGAAAACAGTGGCCTCGTGGAGCAATTGGGCGCCCTTCCGATTACCGATGGGTCGATCGATAAACAAGATCGTGACCAGCATTTCACTCAATCGCAGGACGTCGTGATTGAGCTCTCCGGACAACGTTTCCCAGCGGCGATCTCCATGATACCGTTGAAGGTCTTTCGTTATTTGGAAGATCTCGTTGCTCAGTTGATCAAACCGGTCTCTTTCTTTGACATTTCCCGAGATCAGGTAGTTGTTGGCCGGATCCAAAAACATATGAAGACGCAATTGCAGATGATCGGTCAATTCCACCTTGCGACCCTCTTCCTGAACGGCACCCGTCGCGATGTTGATGTCCCGAACCTCCAGCAAGACGATTCCCAAGGAGATAAGAAAAATAAGGCTGAAAGCAAGAAAGGAGCCGAGTAATTTCCCTCGAATACCGAATTTCAATGTCGTTCCTCCTGGATGATATAAATGATTTGAATTTCCGACGCCTCATTGGCAAATTCTTTGGGCAGATAACCAATCCCCCACGGATCCTCGCGAACGGCGTTCAGAATCTCCGAAGGATCCGTCTTGACCAAGGGAGGGGTCAATCCTTCCTGAAATAATTTCTTGACCCAATACAATTTATAGTCCTTGGCGGACAATCCGATGACATTCGACAGAAAGGCCTCTTTCACTTGCCCCTCCGCGTATTGGATCGGCCGGACCGGCATTCCCCCCACAAACCGGATTTCTCCGAGATAAATCCCGCGGATCTCGGTCTTGGAGAGATGGCTCAAGGGACCATCTTTGTTCACGATCACCGCGACCTGCTCGGCATGAAGATTCACGGAGCCGCACAGCAGGCAGATCAGGACCAGCATGCTCAGGATCAGGCCCCGATTTCTCAGGATGGCAGGACCGCTTTTTAAAAACTGAACGACCACTGCGCCTCCAGCACGTGAAACGTCTCGCTCCCGACTTTTCGATCCCGACGATACTGAAACTTCAGAGCGCTTCTCAGTTCGTCTATGTCGTATCGCACGCCCGCGATCGTTTGATGACGGGACGTGTTATTCTGAAGCTCGCTAAAATAGGGATCGGCCGGATTGACATCCAACGTTTCATAACGGGTGTACGGCGTGATGTCGCGGGCGACTTTATAGCCCAACTGAATGTAGTATGCCGTGGCATCATGATCCAGGTTGAGCATTTTAAAATACTCCGTAATAAACTCCACGTTGTTGTGCATATAGGAAAAATCGCTTCCGAATACCCGCTCGTCAATGTTTCCATTGGCATCGGTGCCGACCCGGTCCGACGTGCCGAAGACTCCGAGGGTCAAACCCGGCAGGCGGTTCGGCTGAATCGACAGTCGCAACGCGACCTGCTTCGCACTATTATTATCCGCGATGTCATTCGGCACCAGCAGCTTGGTCGTTGAATCGATCCGGTGGCCGTTTCCGATATCCAGTTCATACATCCATCGCAGAGTCGGAAGACTTTGAGAGCCCATCAGTTCGATCCCGACGGTATGAACCGGGAGGACCCCGCCATCATCCTCAAAGGCCAAGAAAAAAGGACGGTCCACCGTGAGAAAGAGCTGTTTGCCATGGTGATAGGTATTGTTCCAATAACCCAGGGCCGTATGCTGGCGTCCGACCCGTACGGTCAGAAGATCATTGAATGTATACCCGACCCAAAACCTCTCCAAGTCAAAGTTACCCCCACTGGTCTGTCCATTGATCTCAAGCTGCAACTCGGCCAGGAAAGTCAGCCGTGGACCGAAATGGCTCGTGCTGTAAAGGTCCAAGGAACCTAAGGAAAATGACGGGTGGTTTGCCTCCCGGTCTTTAGTGAAAAAATTAACGTCACCATACGCTCCGAGATTCATGCCGAATTGCGGATGCAGATCCTCCGAGGATTCCTTTTCCTCAAGGATCTGAATTCTTTGACGTAGTTGGTTTATTTCTTCCTGTTGCCGATCGCTAATGGAGGGTTGGCTTTGGGTGCTGATTTGGGTCCGATCTTGTTCATCAGCCCTCAATGGGGTCGCCTGGAACAAGGCGAGAAGAACCAAACTGATAAAAAATGCTTGTTTTTTAATGAGATAGCGTATTTTGCTCGACTGGATGGTTACCACCCTTGCTCCTCCATAATAATGTTAATGAAAACCCCGTTTAACCCATTGATCCGATTAAAATAAGTATAGCAGAGGAATGAAAAAGGCCCATTCGGAACGAAAGGCCTTCGGGACATCTTTCCGTGTGCAGAACTCTTCAGTATTGAATGAGGGGCGGAGACCCTGGTAAAATTCGGGCGGAGGAATCTCGTGATCTATGATGCCATCGTCATCGGCACCGGTCCGGCCGGATCCACCGCGGCATTTGAATTGGCCCGACGAGGTTATCGCGTGCTCGCCTTGGAGAAGAAGCGCCATCCCCGCTACAAGGTCTGCGGCGGGGGCCTGTCGGTCCGACTCGATAACCTGCTCGGCCGACATTACCATACCGTCGTGGAGAGAACCGTCACGCGGCTGGTAATCACCTGCAACGGTGAATCGTCCTTCGAGGTTTCATTTGACGCGCCGCTGGCGTATATGACGATGCGGAGCCGATTCGACGATCATTTGATTTGTCAGGCGCAGGAAGCGGGATGCGACCTTCGCGAGAATGAACCGGCCGTCGAGTTCAACGCTTTGGAAGATTCGGTACTGGTGAGAACGCCTCTTGGAGAATACGAGGGCCGTACCGTCATCGGGGCGGATGGAGCACCCAGCCGAGTGGCGAAAACGCTTTTTCCGAAAAACGCCATTCCTCTCGGCGTCGCACTGGAAAGTGAATCGGCCGCGGCACCCGGTCGATCCTGGCCCGACGATGGCCTGCTCATCGATGTCGGCATCATCCGAGGGGGGTATGCCTGGATTTTTCCCAAGTCGGATCACCTTTCAAGCGGCGTGGCCACTTTCCGTCGGGGCCGGCAGGACCCCCGTCTTCTTTACGGTCAATGGGGGCAGGGTCAACCCACCCTTCCACCTCTGGAACAACAAAAAATCATCGGCCATCTCATTCCGCGCTTCTCTCCCAAAGCCGAATCCTTGGCGGGGCGCCGCGCCCTCCTGATCGGGGATGCGGCCGGGATGGTGGACCCGTTCCTGGGAGAGGGGATCTATTATGCGGTCTGGAGCGGCCGGCTGGCGGCGGAGGCGGTTGCGGGCTTTCTGAAAGAGAAAACGCCATTGGCCCGCTATGAAGAAGCGGTCCGAAATGAAATCTATCCCGAACTTTGGGCCGCCTCCCGAATCGCGGGGATCGTCTACCGTTTCCCGCGCCTCGTTTTCAAACTGGCCTCTCGGAATCCGAGATGGCTTGCCGGATACGGCAAGGTTCTCCAGGGCCGGCGAAGCTACCAAGAGCTCTGGAGGCGGGGTCTCGATCCT
Source organism: Nitrospirota bacterium (assembly GCA_016194285.1). Classification (GTDB taxonomy): domain Bacteria; phylum Nitrospirota; class Nitrospiria; order JACQBZ01; family JACQBZ01; genus JACQBZ01. Next base: position 48,768 of record JACQBZ010000011.1, read on the forward strand.
CGACGGTGGTTTAAATAGATGAGGCGAACAGAACGGTCACGGCCAAAAGCAGCAGGCCGATTCCGCTGAAGGCGCCGGTGTAGCCTAAGAGTCCGATCAGAAATCCGGTCAGGATCGGCCCGGAGGCATGGCCGATGTCCATGATCGTCCCAAAAACGCCCATTGCGGAGCCCAGCGACTTCTCCTTGCACAGATCCGCCACCATCGCTGAAGTGGACGATCCGATCACGGCCTCTCCAAAACCGAAGATCAAGGACAACAAGAGAAGACCGACGAGACCGTCCGTCCAGGGAAGGAAGATCATGACCGCGGCACAGATGATCTGGCCCGTCATAATCAGCGGCCGCCGGCCGATGCGATCCGAAAGGCGACCCATAACCGGCTTGGCCAGGATCGAAGCGATCCCCATCATCCCGAACAACAGTCCAACCTCTCCGGCGTGAAGGCCGACGTTGATTCCATATAATGGAAGAAAGGCCATCAGGGCCCCGGAGGCCGTCATTAGAATCGCCTCCATACCGCTGGTGACCAACACCCGGCGGTCGCGGCCCACTTCCCGGAGTCCTTGGAGAAGAGCGGGAAAGGATTCATGCCGCCTGCCTGCCGGCAGGCGCGGCACCGCCGTTTTGGATCGATCTTCCGGCAACTTCAGCATCAGAAACAGGGCAATCAGAACCACGCCGATTACGGCGCAAACCACAAAGGTCTGCTGGAATCCAAACCAGACCAGGAGATATCCGCCGATCATTCGGCCCGACAGCCGGCCGGCTTGAGTGAAGGAGGAATACCAGCTCAACGCCTCGCCCCTTCCTTCCCGAAACAGATCCACCACGACGGCCATCGCCACCGGTGCGAAGAGCGCGGTCGCAAGGCCATGAAACGTCCGCAGGAGGATGAGCTGCCAGACCTGGTGGACCCCAAAATAGAAATACGGGGCCAGTGCAAACACCGATAACCCGATCAAAAGCAGCCGACGGCGCCCGAGGAGATCGGACAACGTCCCGGCCGGAAGTTTAAGCAGGATGCCGGTTATGGTCGAGACGCCCATGATCAAACCGATCCCTTCCGGACGAGCCCCGAGCCGCTCCGCAAAGAGCGGAAGCAGCGGTGATCGGATCAAATCGTAACTCACAAATGCGAGAAAACCGATGAGGCAGAGCAGTCGAAAAGATGACCCGGAGGCGGTGGCTATCATTGTCAGTCAACGGGTTTCAAAATCGGATTTTCAGTAAATCGACGGAGGTGATCACCTCGTGCGATGTCGGACCCGATGGGACCGACACGAACTCCGGCATCGGAAAATGGAAAACCAGCTGATGATCGTCGAGTTCGGCCAACGCATGACTGATCCTGACAAGCCCGAAGGTCACACCCACGAACACGCCGATGGCGGCGCCGTAACTGAGATAGTTCAGATGATCGCCCGGATGGTCCCGGAAGGCGAGGGCCGCGCCCCCCACAAGGGCCCCGGCCAGTCCGCCGTAAAACCCGTCCTTAAAGACTGTCTCAAAGCTGTTTTCGTCCGCAACAGCCCGATTTGGACTCATCCAACCCGCGAGACATACGAGCAGTAATACCGGGATCAACTTCCGCATCGAACCCTCCTTGTGAGATTGACACGACGACCCGGAGACGCCCCGCCGTCTCCCGCCGCTACGGTTTGAGAAATTCCCGGACCCCCTCTTCAAACCTCAGCAGCTCCAAACCCAAGTCGTGGACCGCATCGGTCGAATCGCAGACATTGTCTTCCTGAAGCAGGATCAACTGCTCCCGCGTGATCGGCGGTTTGGGTAATAATAATTCCGAAATCAGCGCGCCTGGCTTGACCAACGGAATCGGAATATGAACGGCCTTTTTCTTTTTTTCAAGAACTTCGGCGATGATTTGATAGATCTGATTGTAGGTCAGGCGCTGGGGTCCGCCCAGTTCATAGATCTTTCGATAGCTCAATGGATTCCCGACCGCGAGCGCAAAACAGGAAGCCACATTTCGGACACTGATGGGCTGAACCCGCGACTCTCCCGTGCCGATGACCGGGACGACGGGAGCGGACTTGATGATGCGGGCAAGAAGGTTGACAAACTGATCCCCGGGTCCATAGATCACGGACGGTCGAAAAATCGTCCAGTCCCCTCCCCTCTGGATCACGGCCTGCTCAGCCAGATACTTGGTCTGATGGTAACGGCTGGCCGCTTTCGGACGGCTGCCCAGCGCGCTCATATGAATGAACCGACGGATTCCGGCCTCCGCCGCCGCTTTTAAAAGGTCCTCCGTCCCTTGAACATGAATCCGCTCAAACGTCGATCGTCCCTTCTCGACAATGATCCCGACCAGATGGACCACGGCCTGGCATTCTTTTACACCCGCGGACAAACTGGACGGATCGGTCAGATCTCCCGGACGCAGTTCGACCGCCGCCGGCAGAAGTCGTCTCGCCCGTTCGGGATCCCGGACCAGACAGTGGACTTTGTGTCCGACCCCATGAAGCTGGCGGACGACTTCCCGGCCGACAAATCCCGTTCCACCGGTCACAAAAATTCTCACAGATACCCCTCCAGCATAAGATCCTCGCCGACCCGCAAAATTGAAAGATCTTGAATCATAATGGACTCTCCCGGATCACCCCTCACCGCTCCTTCAATAACAGCCACAGCATCTTTTCGACCGATAATTTTGGGCGCAATGAACCAAACGAGCTTGTCCACAATATCGGACCGAAAGGCCGACGCGTTCAATTCGCCCCCGCCCTCGATCAGCACGCTGGCGACCCCCATATCGCCGAGCCGGCTCATCAGCTCCGGAAGGCTGACCCGGCCGGCCTGATCCTTGATGACCCAGACCGTCGCGCCCGCCTGTTCGAGCGCGCGTATCCTGTTCGGATGCGCGCGACGGGTCGTCGCGATGATCGTCTTGGCATTTGATTTCTGCGTCAATAGACAAGCGGTCGGCGGGACCTTCAAGGTGCTGTCCACAACGACGCGGTGCGCGTCGCGGCCTTTTATTCCCGGAAGGCGGGTGGTCAGCTTGGGATCATCCGTCAACACAGTCTGTATCCCGACCAGAATGGCGTCCGACCGATCTCGGAGGCGGTGCGCTTTCAGTCGCGCCTTCTCTCCCGTGATCCAGGTGGTTGAGCCTTTCGCGGATGCGATCTTGCCGTCCAGGCTCATCGCGGTCTTTGAGATTACGAACGGCCTGCCGGTTGTCACGTACTTGATATATACCTCGTTGAGCCGAAGGGCCTCCCGCTTTAAGACCTCTTGGGCAACTTGAACACCGGCGCGACGCAACAGGGCGATCCCTTTCCCGTTCACTCTGGGATTGGGATCCCGCATGGCAATGACGACCCGTCGAACCCGACTCTTGATGATGAGAGGAGCGCAAGGCGGGGTGCGCTTATCGAGGTGACAGCAGGGCTCAAGATTGAGATAAAGCGTGGCGCCGTTGGCCTTTGGGCCGGCTTTCTTGAGGGCCATCGCCTCGGCATGGGGCCCTCCCGCCCGACGATGATACCCTTCAGCCAGGATCCGACCGGCTTTGACCACCACCGCGCCGACCATCGGATTGGGACTCGTCCGGCCCAGTCCCCTCTCGGCCAGCTCCAGCGCCCGACGCATGTACGTTTCGTCCGCTGTATCAAGGTTCTTCGACATAACCTGCACCTGCCTGCATGCCGCCTGCATGCTGCGAATCGCAGCAGACATGTTATAAGGGAAGGGAGATAAAGAGTCAAGCAACTTGACAGCTTGGAAAAACCTGACTATCTTAAGTCTACTCTTATGACCGATCAAAGAGAAGAACTTGTCAAACGCCTGTTTTATGGAACTGGGGATACATATGACTTCATGGTCGAGTTCGGGACGTTCGGCTGCGACAAGGCATGGAAGAAAAAGATCCTCGCCAAGGTTCCTCCCAACTCTACACGGGTGCTCGATCTTGCCTGCGGAACGGGGATCGTCACCTTCGCAATTGCCAAAAAGCTTCCCGGTTGTCATGTGATCGGTGTGGATATCACGAAGGAGTACCTCGACATTGCCCGGGCCAAGGCGAAGACACTTAACGTGACCCATGTCGAGTTCCTTCACCACCGAGCGGAAGAGGTCTCATTCAAAGAGCCGTTTGATTGCGTGACGGCCTCCTACCTACCTAAATATGCGGACCTCAAAACACTGACCCAAAACGTGAAAGGGATGCTCAAAGAAAACGGTCTCTTTATCATGCATGACTTCACCTACCCTAACAACCCGTTTATCGGGTTCCTGTGGGAATTCTATTTTAAACTGCTCCAAACTGTGGGAAGCCGGTTTTATCCCCAGTGGCGCACGATCTTTTACGAACTTCCACAGGTGGTGCACAACTCCACCTGGCTTCCCGACCTCATCGCTTCACTGCGCCAGTGCGGCTTCATTCAGATCACCGTTGAACGCTTGATCGTCGGTTCCGCCGCGATCGTTACTGGAAAAAACGGAAGATCAAAAGACCCAGACCCAACAGGATAACGCCAAGGCTGATGGATTTGAGGATCTTCTCGTACTGCATCATTTCTTCTTGCGGCGGCCGGCCGCTTCCAGGCAAAGGCCAACTCCTTTTGAGATCCTTATAGGGCCGCGAGGCGCTAATTTCCACATAGCTTAGAAGTCCCATCGCAACCGCCACGATCGCAGAGGCCAACGAGACCCGATTCGTCTGCATGATATAGCCCGCCATGACGGGCAGCATACCCCACGAGAAGGAAAACCAGCCATCGGTATGAAATTTTCCGCTGAACCATTCAAGGTTATAGGCGAAAATAAAGAACCCTTCTAAGAGGGCAATGATCCACAAGAGCGGGAGGCCACGGGTGGTTATATAATAGATCGCGATCGCATAAGCGGCCACCAAAGATAGAATCGCCATAACCCACAATTGCCTTCGACTAAAATGCTCTCCCCAGGGCTTCATCTTCTTGCTCCCTAAGGCATCTAAGGCATGGGCCGCGATTCCAAGGCCTAAAAAGTAGACCATGAGCACGGCCGTTACCCGATCCCAGTAGATGGTAACGGCCAACATGGAGCCAATCAGGGTGAAGGAAAGCACCATCCCGGTATAAGGAAGAAAAAGGAGGCCGACAAAGATTCTAAATTTCGATGGTCCCCACCGAGGCACAAACCATTCCGAACTGCGGTCTCTCGGCTCTCCCATTACGGGTCGCATCCATTATAAGGTGATGAGCATAGGCATGAAGGCCACGAGGCCGTCTTGACGAAGCAACCTTTCATCGAGCAACGCCGCTTTAATGAATTGCTTGGCGAACCCGGAATCTTGGAGATTCTTTGCCAAACCCTCATTCCAATCTTTTGTTCGTCTTGCCATGTTTCCCTCTTTTCAAATAAATCGGCGAATAAACCGTGCGACGGTTATGATCTCGATTGAGCGATACTTCCTCAGATCGAGAAGATGCCGATCCCCCGAGACAATATAGCGGGCGCCCGAATCTACCGCAAGGCCGACAAAAACATTATCCGTAGGATCGGCCTTGATCGCCGCGATGCGGGATCTGACGGGAACAAACAGCGCGATTGACATGAGATCCTCCAGAATCGGCGCGATCTCCCTCGGGGTCAATCCGAATTTGGAGTAGGCCAAGACACGGACGAATTCGCGAAGGGCTTCATTGGAAATAACCAACTGACATCGGCCGGATCGGGCAAGTTCCAGGGCTTTTCGAGGGGGTCCTTGCCAAAGGTAGGCGGAGATCAGGACGTTCGTATCAAAGACAACACGATCAGGGCTTGAGTCTTCGGCTCTCATGAACGATTGCCGCGATCTCTTTGAGCGTCATTCGTTTCAACCCTTTTTTCTTCACCAGGGCAGCCGTCTTTGAATAGATGTCGCCGTTCTTATGACCTTTCTCCAAAACAATCACCTCTACCGCTTGGCCAGGAGGCAAGGGCAGTTTCGAGAGCCGGAGGCGTCCCCCTTTTTCAATTTTTGTCTGGTATTTTAACGCCTTCACCCGGAACACCTCCCATAACATTCTTGCATTATACGGCTCTCAAGTCGAGATGTCAAAAACGGAGCTGTCATAAACTGCTCCGATCGAACCCCAGTGACCTTCTTTTATCTTCACGATGCGGCGAGCCGGAAGATCAATAAGGCCCCTGGCATCCATAGTGAAAAAGCAATAACGCATGCATGACAATGTCAGTTGTTAGACGCTGTTAAACTCTTTCTTAATGCGATTCCAAGCTCCCGCACCGTTGGCGACCGGGAAGGAATGATACCGCCTTGCGAAGAGTGCAAGAACAATGTCCTCTAGAGCCTTCGGCGTACGGCCCGACCAGGTACGAATATAGCAGTATCTCGCTCCATGTTCTCCTGCGTACTCGTATCGAGGCCAATAGAGAGGCTTAGAAGGCTCTCGGCAATCATCGCGGACATGTCTTGAATAATTTATGTGCTCCCGAAGCCGCTGGTCCAGCGACCGGGCCTGACCGATATAAAAGATGGGACTCCTGTTTATCGGATAGATGAAGTGAACACTCGGCTTCGCCACGAGGAAATAAACTCCCGGGGACTCAGGGATGTCATGATCTTCGAGTTGCCAAAAGTCTGCTATGCGGGAGACCTTGAGACCGTTGAGAAAAGTGAAAAGTGCCATAGCGCCTTGCTTCGTCTAACAAATGATTATACAGTTTCTGTTTTTTATCACGACTGATCTACAACGGTATGAGAAAATTTACATATCCTTCTCGTTCTTCCGCTTCTTATTGTTCAACACCGCATGTGCGGCGGCGAGGCGGGCGATCGGAACGCGGTAGGGCGAGCAGCTCACATAGTCCAGACCGATCCGGTGGCAGAACTCGATCGAGGCCGGATCGCCGCCGTGCTCGCCGCAGATTCCGAGCTTGATGTCTTTTCGGGTATTTCGTCCGTCCCAGGTCGCCCGGCGCATAAGGTAACCGACGCCGTCTTGATCCAGCGTGGCGAACGGATCGAACTCAATAATATTGGACGGCGGCTCCGTGATCACAAATCCGCACGAGCGACAGGTGTTCGTCTTCTTGTCCACGTCCGAGCCGTGGCAGTTGGGGCAGAGATCGGCCGTCGTCATGTAAAACTGGATGAACTTGGCCGCGTCGTCTCTGGAAAAGCCGTAGGTCGTCTGCGTCATGTCGTTCGTCCCGAACGAGAAAAACTCGGCCTCTTTCGCGATCTCGCCGGCCGTCACGGCCGCACGGGGAAGCTCGATCATCGTGCCGACGAGATATTTGAGCCGGACGCCGTACTGCTTGATCACCTCATCCGCGGTTTTCCGAACCAGGTCCTTCTGGGCCTTCATCTCGGTCAGCATCCCGACCAGCGGCACCATAATCTCCGGCACGATCTTTTTCCCCTCGCGTGCGATCTCGCAGGCGGCCTCCAAAATGGCGCGGACCTGCATCCGCGTGATCTCGGGCATCGTGATTCCCAATCGGCATCCCCTCAGACCCAGCATCGGATTAAATTCGTGCAGCTCCTCAACCCGCGCCAGGAGCCGCCGTTTCTCCTCCAACAGATCGGCCTGTCGGTCCGACAAGGTGCGATCACCGTTATTAGATTCCAGCCTTGCGATTTCGACCATTAACTCTTCGCGCTTGGGAAGAAACTCATGCAGCGGAGGATCCAAGAGCCGGATGGTCACCGGATAGCCCTGCATTTCGCGATACAGGCCGAGGAAGTCGCTTTTCTGAAGCGGGAGGAGCTTGTTCAGATATTGCTCCCGTTCCTCGCGGGTCCGGGATAGAATCATCTTCTGCATAATCGGGATGCGGTCCTCCGCAAAAAACATATGCTCCGTGCGGCACAGACCGATCCCTTCCGCGCCGAATCCCCTTGCGATGTTAGCCTGATCCGGGATGTCGGCATTGGCCCGAATGCGGAGACGCCGGACCCGGTCGGCCCAGCTCAGAATCGTGGCGAAGTATCGGTACTTCTGGGACTGTTGCGGCTTCATTTTTCCCTGAATGACCTGGATCACTTCGGATGACACCACGGGCAAATCTTGCGCGTAGACCTGACCGGTGAAACCATTGATCGAAAGATAGTCGCCTTCTTTCAGTGTGACCGGGCCGATCTTGACCATCCGCTGCAGCTCTTTGACCTCGATCGCCTCACAACCCGCCACGCAGACCTTCCCCATCTGACGCGCCACGACGGCCGCATGCGAGGTCATGCCGCCCTTGGCCGTGAGAAACCCCATCGCCGCATCCATCCCTTGAATGTCATCCGGGCTGGTCTCGCGCCGGACCAGGATTACGCGTTCCCCGTTCGCGCGCATCTCCACCGCCTTGTCCGGGGTCAGGGCAATTTTTCCGGCCGCGGCGCCCGGGCCGGCCGGCAACCCCTTTCCGACCGAACGGGCGGCCGATTCCGATTTGGAATCGAAGATTGGATAAAGATACTGGGCAATCTGATCCGGCGAGACGCGAAGAATGGCCTCTTCCTTTGTGATTTGTTTTTCCTTGACCATATCGACCGCGATCTTGACGGCCGCCAGCCCGGTGCGTTTACCCACGCGGGTCTGGAGCATATAGAGTTTTCCTTCCTGGATGGTGAATTCCAGATCCAGCATGTCCCGGTAATGGCGTTCCAACTTTTTGAAGACGCGCAACAGCTCGCGATAGGCCGACGGCACCGTTCGGGCCAGGGATTCGATCGCCAGCGGTGTCCGGATCCCGGCTACGACATCCTCACCCTGCGCGTTCATCAGGCATTCCCCGAAAAAACGCCGCTCTCCGTTTGAAGGATCCCGTGTAAACGCAACGCCGGTCCCGCTGGTGTCGCCCATGTTCCCAAAGACCATTGCGACGATATTGACCGCGGTGCCCCAGCTGTCCGGGATCCCCTGAAGTCGGCGGTAGGTCACGGCGCGGGCCCCGAACCATGAATTAAAAACGGCATTGATCGCCATCTTGAGCTGCTCGAACGGATCTTCCGGAAATTCGCGGCCGGTCTCCTGCTTCACCAATTTTTTGTACTGGGCGACGAGGAATTTCATCTCCTCCGCGCCCAGATCGGTGTCCAGCTTGGCCCCTCTCCGTTTCTTGACTTCGTCCAGAAGATGCTCGAACTGATCGCGCTTCATTTCCATGACGATACTTCCGAACATCGTAATAAAGCGGCGATAGGCATCGTAGGCAAACCGTTCGTTCCCGGTCTTCCGGACAATCCCCTTGAGGGTCTGCTCGTTCAATCCCAGGTTGAGCACCGTGTCCATCATCCCCGGCATCGAAGCCTTGGCCCCCGACCGCACCGAAACCAGCAGCGGCCGCTCGGAATCGCCGAAGGTCATCCCCATCGCCTGTTCGATCCTTTTTAAATCTTGAAGGGCCTGCTCCCACATCCCCTTGGGAAATCGCTTTCCGCTCTTGAAGTACTCGACGCAGGCCTGCGTGGTGATCGTATAACCGGCCGGCACCGGGATTCCCAAACGGGTCATCTCGGCCAAGCCGGCGCCCTTGCCCCCGAGAAGGTCTTTCATGTCGCCGCGCCCCTCGGCCTTGCCGCTCCCGAAATAATAGACATATTTTTTCTGTTTCACAGACGCCTCCATTTGTAGGGGCTCGCGTCGCCCCCTCCACCGGCAAAGCCGGATGGAGCTTCCCCTTCTCGCTCGCTTTGCTCGCTGGCAGATGATTCTATGGCCGCTGATCCGGTTATTGTTTTGCCATCGGTTCAAGCCCTAATCGGACCCGCCGCTTCTCGATCAAATTTTTCTGCACCCGTTTTCCGATCACGATCAGAAAAGCCAGAAAAAGGATCGTTCCAATTAACGGGTAGTTCATCTTCCATTTATGCCGGGTATGAATTTTACCGTCCTGGTCTTTCATAATCACCACATCGGTCAGGATCAATTTGTGGGTATTTCCGCTCGTGTCGCTCGGATCAAGCCATTCCACGCAGAATTGGGCGCGATCTTTATCGCCGACGGTCGTTTCCAACCAGTCTGTTTTTACACAGATAGACCGTCCCGGACTAAAATATTTTCCCCGCGACTCCAATTCGTCGAGATCCACACCGGCAAACCGAAGCCCGCCCATAAAGAGCAGCCCTCCGATGAACACGAGCCCCCACGTCACCCGGCGGGCGTAAATCCTCAATTCCAGCCGACGATGACCATCATCTATGAGGGGTGTCGACATACCGAGCCTGCCTAATGTCCCTATTTTTCTTTCGCGCCTTCTTCTACGATCACCTTTGTGAAATCGCCGAATCGGAAAAAAAGCTCCGTGATTCCGCGCAAAAGGGCCAATCGGTTCTCCCGCACGGATCGATCCTTATCCATCACCATGACACCGTCGAAGAACGCATCGATCGGCCGACGCAGATCGGCCAGCGCCTTGAGAACCTCCGGATACCGTCT